>NZ_JBNCAQ010000027.1:89776-133471 GCF_049808595.1 Streptomyces aurantiaciflavus
CCGACTGGGTCAGCGCCAGGGTCATGAGGGCGACGGGCACGGCCGCGAAACGGCACACGCGGCGCGCACGACCGGTGGCGGCGGTGGTGACCAGGGTGTGCGTGGTGCGCTCGGTGCGCGATGTCGTCGATGTCTTCGCCATGGTCAGCACTTCGATTCCGAGTCGGCGAGCTTGTGTGAGCTGATGTACGACCGGAAGAGCCTCGGAAGGGTGGTCTCCTCGCCGGGCAGCACGACGTAGGCCCGGAAGGCCGAGCCGCCGCTCCCGAAGGTCCCGGTGTAACCGGGATCGGGGTAGAAGCAGGCGACCTTGTCCGATCGGTTCGAGACGGAGACGACCAGGTTGTCCCAGGTGCTGGAGTAGTCCTTGTTGCCCAGCACGCCGTTGCCGAGGTCGTCGGTCTGCACGGTCACGCCGGCGGCCCCGCGCCCGCTGGGGCCCTTGAAGATACATACGCGCGTGGCCGTGCAGCGCTCGAAGCCGGTGCGACAACCCGACTTCGACTTGGCGAACTTGTGCGAGGCCGGGGTCACCGTCGAGAAGTCCGCCCCGGGCGTGGCGTCGTCGGGCTGTTCGGGCTTGACGGCCTGTATCCCGGCACCGCCGTAGTTGGGATCGTCGTACAGGCAGCCCCAGAGGCCGGTGCGATTACGGACGGACACGAAGGTCTTGCCCTGCAGATCGGGATCGGCGGCGTAGTCGAGCTCGGTGCCGGGCGAGAACGCGACCATGTCGCCGTTCCCGCCGGCCTGGGTGTACAGGCAGAACTTGTTCTCCGGACAGTCCGCGTACGCCGCCTGGGCCGACCCGGTCTGAAGCCACACGAGAGATGCGGCAAGGATCGCCACCGCCAGCCCCACCAGGGACAGGCGACCGAAACTTTGTTTGACCATGCTCATGATCGGGACTTTATAGGGCTCCCGAGGTGCTGATCAGCCGAAGCCGCCGTCAGCCCAGGGGGGTGGGCCGTCTGACGGTCCGGCGCCAACTCATAGGCCGGTCATAGGGGTTCGAGACAGATCAAAGACTCCTCGGCGCACCCCGATGTCCCGATGTGCGTGAGCCCGAGGACGCTTCTACGGTTGAAGGGCAAGCCGCCGACACGTGAGGTACTCCCGTGCTCCGCGGGTGGGGCGTGTCGGCTCCACGCAGCACAGCGAGGCGGTTCGGACATGCCCACCACGTCAGACGCTCCCGTTCTCGACACGCTCGCCGCCATGACAGTCGACTCGCTCGAGCGCTGCGGACTGGACGAGCGCACGCTCATCCTCACCCGTATCGCCGCGCTCGTGGCCATGGACGCACCGGCGATCTCCTACCTCGCCCACGTCGATCCCGCCCTCAAGGCCAGCCTGACGACGGAGCAGGTGCAGGACGTTCTCGTCGCGATCGCCCCCGTCGTCGGCACGGCACGCGTCATGGCTGCCGCCGGTCACATAGCCCAGGCACTCGGCTTCGCCGTCGCGCTGGCCGAGACCGAGGCCGAGGCCATCTCGAGGGCGGAAGCCCGCAGCCGGGACAAGTCCTGAGCGACGCACCGGAAGCCCGCAGCCGGGACAAGTCCTGAGCGACGCGCCGGGAGTCCGAAGGCGGCGGCCGGTCATCGCGGACCGGAGGCAGGCCGGCCCGCCGTTTCAGCTCGCCTTCCTCCGCGCTCCGTCGAGCCGCCGTACCTCTTCGTCCGTGAGGTGCAGCCCACCCGCAGCCACGTTCTCCACGAGGTGGTCGGGGTTGCCGGTGCCGGGGATGGCCAGGACGTGTGGGCCCTGGGACAGGGTCCAGGCGAGTCTGACCTGGGCGGGGCTCGCGTTGTGGGCGTGGGCCACGGCGAGGAGTTCGTCGTCGTGGGCGGTCGTCGCGCCGTGTGCGCCCGCCTCGCCGGCGATGGCGAAGAACGGCACGAAGGCGATGCCCTGTTCGCCGCACAGGCGCAGGAGTTCCTCGGTCGCGGGCGGGCGGTCGCCGAGGCCGTAGCGGTTCTGGACACTCACCACGGGGGCGACGTCCTGGGCCTCGGCCAGGTGGCGGGGCTCGACGTCGGAGAGGCCGAGGTGGCGGATCAGGCCGGCCTCGCGGAGGTCGGCGAGGGCGCCGAAGTGCTCGGCGATCGAGTCCTGGCGCATGCGGCGCAGGTAGACGAGGTCGAGGTGGTCGCGGCCGAGCTGGCGCAGGTTCTCCTCGACGTGGCCGCGCAGGTCCTCCGGCCGGGCCGAGGTGCCCCACTCCCCCGCGTAGTCGCGGAACGGGCCGACCTTGGTGGCGATGAGGAGGTCGTCCGGGTAGGGGGACAGCGCGCTGTTGATGAGTTCGTTGGCGGAGCGGAGGGAGGAGAAGTAGAAGGCGGCCGTGTCGATGTGGTTCACGCCGAGGTCGATCGCCTTGCGCAGGACGGTGATCGAGCGATCGCGGTCGCTCGGTGTCCCGAAGTGGAAGGCGGCGCTGCCCGTCAGCCGCATCGCGCCGAAGCCGATGCGGTGGACGGGCAGGTCTCCGACGGTCCAGGTGCCCGCGGCGTCCGCGGAGATCGTTTCGGAGGTCATCGACGGAGTCTCGCACACCGACGCGGCGTCAGCAGTAAAGACTTCCTCCGGGCGCCACACCGAGGATCTGCGTGAACTGCTGGTACTTGGTGACGCGGCTCTGCACCTGCGCGGGGTTCTTGCCGTCGCACTCCAGGGAGCCGTTGACGGAGCGGATCGTCTGACCGAAGCCCGCGCCGCTCACCATGGCGTGGTGCGGGGTCATGGTGCCGGGACCGGACTGGGTGTTCCAGTACCACAGGGCGGTCTTCCAGGCCACGGCGGCGTCGTTCTGCACCAGCCACGGATTGTTGAGCAGGTCGATGCCGAGCGCGTCGCCCGCGGCCTTGTAGTTGAAGTTCCAGCTGAGCTGGATGGGGCCGCGTCCGTAGTAGGCCGCCTGACCGGCCGGGCAGCCGTAGGGCCGGCTCCCGTCGCAGTAGTGCGGGTAGTTGGCGGTGTTCTGCTCGACGACGTGCACCAGTCCGCCGGTCTCGTGGCTGACGTTGGCGAGGAAGGCGGCCGCCTCCTGCTTCCTGGTCGTGTCACCGCCAGTGGTGGTGAAGCCGGGGTAGGCACTCAGCGCGGCGGTGAGGCCGCGGTAGGTGTAGAAGCCGTTCCGGTTCGGGAACATCTGGTTGAACTGGGCCTCGGTGACCACGAAGTCGCCGGCGGGCGTCCCGGGGCCGCTGTCGCACGCGTACGGCTCCCAGTACCAGGTGCTGATGGTCGGGTCGTAACCGGGGTTGTCGTGCTCGGCGATGTACGCCTTGCCGTCCGTGTAGCGGACGATGTCACCGGCGCGGTACGCCTTGCCGGCCACCCAGTTCGGGTAGCTCGAGCACGCGGCGGCGGACGCGTGCGTGGCCGGCAGCAGGACCGGCGCCGCGCCGGCGAGCACGAGGGCGGTCAGGACAGCGGAGATGCGGCGTCTCGACACGGGATCAACTCCTTCGCGGAGCACGGCCGCTCGCCGACGAGGGCAGGGCGGAGCAGAGCCCTGTGCGCACATGCCGCGAGCCGGTGGGACCGGCCACGGCGTGGAGGGCGGCCGTGGTGGGGGGTGTGGAGCACACTCAACCGCTTTGGTCTGTACCAGTCAAGGGTGTAGACCAGTCAACGGTCCGTGTCCGCAGTCGGCCTGATGGTGCGTCAGTCGGAGTTGGGGCCCCCGCGACGACTCGTCCGGCGGCTCGGCGAGCGAAGCGGTCGGTGCGGGAGGCGCTGAGTGGTCGGTCCCGGGGGGGCCGAGTGGTCGGTCCGGGAGGCGCTGAGTGGTCAGTCCGGGAGGCGCTGAGCGTGTGACCTGTCGAGGCTTCCTCGGCGTGTGGGGTCGCGTCCGCCGGGGTGCCGATCCGTGAGAATCATGCGCATGACCGCACCGGACCATCCGCTCGTCGCCCGCGCCCGCCTCCTGGCGGACGACCTTCTCGCTCCCCATGCCGAACAGGTCGACCAGGGAGAGGTCCCCGCGAGCCATCTCACCGAGATCAGACGCTCGGGGCTGCTGGGGCTGAACGCGCCGAAGGAGTACGGCGGGTCGGCGGCCCCTGCCTCGGTGGTGCGCGAGACGGCGGAGATCCTGGCCGGGGCCTGCTGCTCGACCTGGTTCGTGCAGACCCAGCACCACACGCCGGTGCTGACGCTGGCGAAGAACGAGAGCGCCGCACGCGACCGTCTGCTGGGCCCGCTGGCACGGGGTGAGCTGCTCTCCGGGGTGGCCTACGCCCACTTGCGGGCACACCCCCGCACCCCCGTCCGGGTCACCCCGGAACGGGGCGGCTGGCGCTTTCACGGAACGGTCCCCTGGTACACGGGGTGGGGCCTGAACGACGTCATGCTCCTCGCCGGGGTGACCGACACGGACGAGGCCCTCTTCGCCTTCACCGAGGCCCGGGAGCAGCCGGGCCTGCGCGCGTCGGAGCCGATGCGCCTGGCGGCCCTGACCGCGGCCCGCACGGTCACCCTGGAGCTGGACGGCCTGTGGCTCCCCGAGGAGGCGGTGGCCCTGCGGACACCGTACGAGCGGTGGGCGGCGACGGACCGCCCGAAGACGGTGGCCGCCGGTCCGGCGGTGTTCGGTGTCGCGGCGGCGGCGCTGGCCCTGCTGGACGACGAGACGGCGGCACCCCTGCGCACCCGACTGACCGAGGTCCGGCGCGCGGCCTATGCCCTGGCCGACCACCCGAAGCCGCACGAGCACCTGGAACAGAGACTGGCCCTCAGGACACAGGCGTACGAACTCCTCCGGGCGGCGACCACGGCGGCGGTGGTGGCGGGCGGCGGCCGCTCGATGCTGCTGACGAGCACGGCCCAACGCCTGGCGAGAGAGGCCCTTTTCCTCCTGGTCCAGGGCCAGACGCAGGAGTCACGCACGGCGCATCTCACAGCGCTGGCCGGGTGGACGTGAGCCCACCTTCTCAGCTCGCGAACGGCACCCGCACGGACGTCGGCCGGTCCCCCGCCGGATGCTTCCACAGCCCTGCTTCGGCCAGCCGCGGCAGCACTCCCTCTCCGAACCAGTACGCCTCCTCCAGATGGGGGTATCCGGACAGCACGAACTCCTCTATGCCCAGCGCCGCGTACTCCTTGATCCGTTCGGCCACCTCCTCATGGCTGCCCACCAGCGCCGTTCCCGCGCCTCCGCGCACGAGCCCGATTCCGGCCCAGAGGTTGGGATGTATCTCCAGCGCGTCCCGGCTTCCCCCGTGCAGGGCGAGCATCCGCTGCTGTCCCTCGGACTCACTGCGCGACAGACCGGCCTGCACGAACCTGACGGTCTGCGGGTCGAAGCCGTCCAGCAGCCGGTTCGCCTCCGCCCACGCTGCTGCGGAGGTGTCCCGGGCGATGACGTGCAGCCGGATGCCGAACCGCAGTGTCCGCCCCTTCTTCGCGGCGAGCCCTCTGATCCAGTCGATCTTCTCGGCGACCTGGGCGGGCGGCTCGCCCCAGGTGAGGTAGACGTCGACGTGCCGGGCGGCGACCTCGCCGGCAATCGGCGAGGACCCCCCGAAGTAGACCTCGGGGACGGGGTCCGGCACCCGCGCCAGCTGCGCGTCCTCGACCCGGAGGTGCTCGCCGGCGAGGTCGACGGTCCTGCCCTCCCACAGTCCCCGCACGATCTCCAGGAATTCACCGGTCCGGCGGTACCGGTCGTCCTTGTCGAGGAAGTCGCCGTACGCCCGCTGCTCGTGGCTCTCGCCGCCGGTGACGACGTTCAGCAGGAGCCGTCCCCCGGTCTGCCGCTGGAAGGTGGCGGCCATCTGCGCGGCGAGCGTCGGCGAGACGAAGCCGGGGCGGAAGGCGACCAGGAACTTCAGGCGCTCGGTGTTCTGGCTGACCATCGCGGTCGTCAGCCACGCGTCCTCGCACCAGGCGCCGGTCGGGGTGAGCGCGCCCACGAAGCCGAGATCCTCAGCGGCGCGGGCGATCTGGCTCAGGTACGCCACCGTGGGGGGCCGGTCCCGTCCCGAGGCGGTGGCGGGGGTGCCGTGGCCGCCGCCGACGACATGGCGGCTGTCGCCGTTGGTGGGCAGGAACCAGTGGAAGACGAGGGACACGTGCGGTCTCCGATCAGGAATGTCCGTCTGTCGGCGGGGTGTTCGGCTGCGGCGGGCCGGGGCGAGGAGGCCGGATGTCGTCGGCGCTCCACTGCGCGGTCACCGCCGCCTCAGCTCGCCGCGGCCAGGTACGGCGTACGCCCCAGGGCCGTGGAGAACTGGTCGAGGACCTGGGCGAGGGCCTCGGTGGCGGCCGGGGCGACCGTGATCGAGCCGTCCTCGTGGGAGGTGATGTCCTGGTCGAGGGTGAACCAGCCCTGCACGATGTGGGCCGCCCCCATGGAGGTGAGGACCGGCCGCAGCGCGTAGTCGATGGCGAGGACGTGGGCGACGGAACCGCCGGTGGCGAGCGGCAGCACGGTCTTCCCGGTGAGCGCGTACTGCGGCAGCAGGTCGAGGAGCGCCTTCAGGACACCGGAGTACGACGCCTTGTAGACGGGGGTGCCCACGACGACACCGTCGGCGCGCGCGAACAGTTCGGTGGCCTCGACGATCGCGGGGTGGCGGAAGTCCGCGCCGAGCAGGGCCTCGGCCGGGACGGTGCGCACGTCGAGCGGGATCACCTCGTGGCCCTGGGCGATCAGCCGCTGGTCGAGGTGGCGCAGCAGCCGGCCGGTGCGGGAGGAGGCGGAGGGGCTGCCGGATACGGACAGGACGGTGGCCATGGGTCCTCTTTGTTTCGGAAGGGGGACGCGGTGTGGTGAGGGGCGAATTCCACGGGCGCTGCCGGCATGCGGAACTCCGGGTGCGGAATTTCTTTCGGGCATGCCGAATTCAGGGCGTGTTAATGCGCGGCGCATTCAGGCGTGTGAGAGGGAAACAGAGCGCACGACCGCCCGGGCACGGGAGCGGTTGAGGTGCGGGAGAGAGAGTGCGGCGGATCGGGAAGGGATCAGGCCGCGGCGCAACAGGAGGCGCTGGAGACGCGCGCGAGGTCGACGTGGCGTCGCCGCGTGAGATCCAGTCGCGTGTTCATGCCGTCGATCGTGGCAGCCGCCGGTCGGGACAGTCAAGGAAAAACCGACCGGTCTCGTATCGCGGACCATTGGATTTCACGTAGGTGTGGCAGGTAAACGCTTGAACCGGCGGGGAATGCGGCCGCATTTTTCCGGCGCGCCGAGAGCGGAACGGCCGGAATGCAGCGCGGCGGTGACTGGTCGTGGAGGGACCCGGGGCGACGGTTCTGCCGGACATCGGCGTGGTAGGGGAACTCCTTGGAGCGGCGCGGCGCGCTCGCCTGCCGGTTGATCAGCGGGGCGACGACGCGGTGCTTCTGATGCCGCGTCGGCGCCGGGCGCGCTCCGTCCCGCGGGCCGCGCGGGATCCGCACGAGGTGTCCGTACGGACGGTGCGGGCGCCGGGCGGGGTCGGCCGCTGAGCGGGGACCGTCGGCCCCGGTGTGTCACTCGTCGTCGCCCGTCGGCACCACTACGAGGAACGCGTCGGACTTCAGATCCATGACCACGGTCGCGGGCTGGCCCTCGGCCCGCCGCCGCGCCGCGTACTCCTCCGCCGGCCACGATCCGCGCGGAGCTCCCGCAGGAAAGCGCTCCAACACCTTCGCGCCCATAGCCGCAGACACCTCCTGTTCGAGACGGACAGTTCCTTCCTTCGCTGTGCGTTTTCCCGGGATCCGCGCGAGCATGTTCACGTCCACCCGAGCGGTCCCACTCGGTGGTCGCCGCCGATCACGTCACCGGGAGTGGGCGTCATGAGCGTCTCGGTCGTCCTGTTCACGTCGGACCTGCGTCTGCACGACCATCCGCCGCTGCGGGCGGCACTCGACAGCGCTCACGAGGTGGTCCCGCTGTTCGTGCGTGACCGGGCGGTGGAGAGCGCCGGGTTCGCCGTCCCCAACCGGCTGGCGTTCCTCGCGGACTGTCTGCGGGACCTCGACGCCGGGCTGCGTGAGCGGGGCGGGCGGCTCGTCGTGCGCTCGGGTGACGTGGTCGAGGAGGTGGGCCGGGTGGCCCGCGAGGCGGATGCCGGCGAGGTGCACCTGGCGGCCGACGTGAGCGGATACGCGCAGCGCCGTGCGGAAGGGCTGCTGCGGGCCCTGGCGGCACAGGGCGTGCGCCTGCACGTCCACGAGGCGGTGACCGCCGCCGTCGCGCCGGGCACGGTGCGCCCGGCCGCCTCGGACCACTTCGCCGTCTTCACGCCGTACTTCCGCCACTGGTCGCGCCGGCGGCTGCGGGACGCCCTCGGCGCACCCCGCAGTGTGCGGGTCCCGGGCGGCGTCGCCTCGGCCGGACTCCCCTCGCACCGGGGCGTGTCGCCGGGGCTGGCGCCGGGCGGCGAGACGGAGGGCCGCAGACGGCTGACCGCCTGGCTGCGCGGTGGGATCGCCGGCTACGCGGACCGGCACGACGATCTGGCCGGCGACGCGACCTCCCGGCTCTCGCCGCACCTGCACTTCGGCACGCTCTCCCCCGTCGAACTCGTGAACCGGGCGCGCGCTGCGGGCGGCCCGGGCGCCGAGGCCTTCGTACGGCAGCTCGCCTGGCGCGACTTCCACCGCCAGGTGCTGGCGGCCCGCCCGGACGCCGCCGACGCCGACTACCGCACCCGGCACGACCGTTGGCGTACGGAGGACACGGCACGGGAGGAGGTGGAGGCGTGGCGGGAGGGCCGTACGGGCTACCCGGTGGTGGACGCGGCGATGCGGCAACTGCGCCACGAGGGCTGGATGCACAACCGGGGCCGGCTGCTGACCGCGAGCTTCCTCGCCAAGACGCTGTACGTCGACTGGCGGGTCGGCGCCCGGTACTTCCTGGAGCTGCTGGTCGATGGGGACGTGGCCAACAACCAGCTCAACTGGCAGTGGGTGGCGGGAACGGGCACCGACACCCGGCCGAACCGGGTCCTCAACCCGGTCGCCCAGGCGAAGCGGTACGACCCGGACGGCGCGTATGTGCGGCGCTGGGTGCCCGAACTGGCCGGGATCGAGGGCCCGTTGGTGCACGAGCCGTGGAAGTGGGAGGGCAGGGGCCGGGCGGCGATCGACTATCCGGAGCCGGTCGTCGACCTGTCGGAGGGGCTCGCCCGGTTCCGGCGGGCGCGCGGGCGCGTCTGATCGCCCCCGTCGTACACGGGCTGCAGCGTCGGCCGTTTCGCCGTCCGGCCGTCCCCCGAGGAGCGTCCGCGCAGGCGTCTGCCGAGCCAGGGTCCCAGGAAGGCGGCGGCCCAGCGGAGTTCGCCGAGGCCGGCACGCCATCCGGTCGCGGTGGGGTGGTCCGGGGCGGGCAGCGGACGGGTCCAGGAGTCGTCGCTGCCGGGCAGGTCGAGGGCGTGCGCGACGGCGGCGGCGATGCGTGCGTGGCCGAGCGGCGAGGCGTGCAGCCGGTCGGGGCTCCACAGGCGCGGGTCGGTGACCACGGCGTGCCCGGCGGTCTCGGCGACGACGACGCCGTGCCGGTCGGCCGCCGCACGGATGCGGGCGTTCAGGGCGACGACGCGGGGGGCGAGGGGCCGGGCGAGGGGGGTGAGGCGGCCGACGTCCGGAAAGGTCAGGGTGGCGACGCGGGCGCCCTGCGCGCTGAGCGCGGCGAACGCGGCCTCCAGGTGGCCGGCGACCTCGTCCGCGTCGAAGCGGGGACGCAGCAGGTCGTTGACCCCGGCGACCACGGTGGCCAGGTCGGGACGGAGCGCGAGCGCGGGCGCCAGTTGCTCGGCGCGCACCTGCCCGGCCAGCCGCCCGCGGACGGCCAGGTTGGCGTACCGCAGGCCGGAGTCGTGGCGGGCGAGGTGCTCGGCGAGGCGATCGGCCCAGCCGCGCAGGCCGATGGCGTCGTCGCCGTCCCCGAGCCCCTCGGTCTGGCTGTCGCCGAGGGCCACGTAGCGCTCGTAGCGGGTCTCCGTGCCGGGCATGAACAGCCCCCTCCTCCATCGGCTGCCGTCACCCTACTCGCTTTGTTGACTATTCAGATAGGCGCATAGCCGAAGAAGGTCTCCCCACGGCCGGAGGACGTCTCTCACCAGGTGCGGCCCGCGCTCAGCAGGAGGTCGCGGACCCGGGTGACGTCCGGATGGGTGACGACGCCGGGGCGTTGGACGAGGAAGCCCGTGTTGAGGGGCGGGTCGTCCGGTTCATGGAGGGGGACGAGGGCTCCCGAGGCGAGTTCGCCGAGGCAGAGGTAGCGGGGCAGCACGGTGAAGCCCGCGCCCGCGACCACCGCCGCAAGGACACCGCGCAGGTCGGGCACGGTCACCGCGGCGGGAGTCGACAGCCGCCGCCCGAAGACGTGCCGCCAGTAGCGACGGGCGATCGGCAGGTCCTCCGCGTACGTGATCAGCGGCACGGAGTGGAGCATCGCGGGCAGGTCGGCGGCCGCCCGGTCGCCGAGCCGTTCGGCCCACACCGGGGCGGCGACCAGGACGAACTCCTCGTCCGTCAGGGGCGTCGAGGTCAGGGCGCGGCCGCGCGGGCGGGTCGTGGCGATGACCAGGTCGTGCCGTCCGGCGCGCAGCTCCTCGAGCAGAGGTTCGGTCAGGCCGGTGGCCACCCGGAGCCGGACGCCCTCGGCCACCAGGGGCGCCAGGGCGGGCAGCACGCGGGTGCAGAGCAGCTCGGCGGGCCCGGCGAGGTGTACGGGGTCGGCGCGGCCGGACGCCGCCGGGTCCGGGCCGGCCACCGTGGCGAGCTCGTCGAGGGGTGCGGCGATGCGGGCGGCCAGTTCGTCGGCGACGGGGGTGGGGGCGACGCCGCGCGGGAGGCGCTCGAACAGCTCCCGTCCGGCCTGCCGCTCCAGCGTGCGCATCTGCGTCGTCACCGTCGGCTGCGACAGCCCGAGCAGTTGCGCCGCGCCGGTGAAGGAGCCCGAGCGGTACACCGCGAGGAACGTCCTCAGCAGGTTCAGGTCCAGGTGATGGGTGTGCTCCACCGGCATCAGTATTCCCGGCGTCCCATCAACATTCCAATGCCCGGCATTGGATTCCCCATTGGATACCTATGGCTGGGCACCCTAAGTTCGAGGGAGCAACACCGACACGCCGACGCCCGGCATGCGGAACGTCGGGCACGACACCTCAGGAGACCCACACCATGGCCAAGATCCTCTTTGTGATGACCGGCGCCGACCACTGGACGCTCAAGGACGGCACCCGCCACGCCACCGGCTTCTGGGCCGAGGAGGCCGTCGCCCCGTACGAGGCCTTCCGGGCGGCCGGTCACGAGATCGTCGTCGCGACACCGGGCGGTGTCGTCCCGCCGGTGGACAAGGGCAGCCTCGCCCCCGAGGCCAACGGCGGGCAGGAGGGCGCTGACCGGGTCGCCGCCGGGCTCGCGGCGATGACGGAGCTGGAGCGCCCGATCCGCCTGGAGGACGTGGACCTCGGCGACTACGCGGCCGTCTTCTACCCGGGCGGACACGGCCCGATGGAGGACCTGGCCGTCGACGCCGCCTCCGGCCGGCTCCTGACCGAGGCGCTCGGCTCCGGCAAGCCGCTCGGTGTCGTCTGCCACGGCCCCGCCGCCCTGCTCGCCGCGGTGCGGGAGGACGGCTCCAACGCCTTCGCGGGCTACCGGGTCGCCGCCTTCACCAACGCCGAGGAGCTCCAGGCCGGTCTCGGCGAGAAGGCCAGGTGGCTGCTGCAGGACCGGCTGACCGAGGCGGGGGTCGACGTCCGGGTCGGCGAACCCTGGGCTCCGCACGTGGTCGCGGACCGCAACCTGGTCACCGGCCAGAACCCGGCCTCATCCGCGCCGCTCGCCGCCGAACTGCTGAAGAAGCTCGGCTGACCCGGGGGCCGTCCACCCGGCGCTCCGTACTCGCAGGTATCCCGCCATCCCCTCTGACCTCTACACATAAAGGCCAAATAAGCGCAGAATGAACCTGCGCGGCGCTTACCGCACACCGCACCAGACGCGGTCGGCCAGCAAGTCAAAGGAGACGAGTCATGGCCAACGTCTCGCCCACCAGAGGCGACATGTCGACTCACCCCGATGTTTCCGAGATGGGGGCACGGTACGCCCGCATGCTCGGGGGTCGTGATGTGGCGCTCGTCGACGGACCGGTGTTCCTCCTCGGTCTGTACTGCGCCGTATCCCCGTGGATCCTCCACTACACCGCCAGCCAGCCCGCGCTCGTGACCCACAACCTGATCGTCGGTACAGCGATCGGCCTGCTGGCACTCGGGTTCACGGCGGCTCCGGCGCGCATGTACGGCCTCAGCTGGGCCATGTGCGCGCTGGGCATCTGGATGATCATCGCCCCGTGGGTCGTCGGTGACAACCCGGACGCCGGTGTCGTCGTGAACAACATCGTCATCGGCGCCCTGGCCTTGATCCTGGGGCTGATGTGCGCCGGTACGGCCGCGAGGAGCGTCCCGAAGTCCTGACCCTTTCAAGATCGGGAAGACGGCCCGGCCGGCCCGCACCACAGCGGACCGGCCGGGCCGCGTCGCGCCTCGGCCGTCGGCGTCGCCGCGGACGACCGCCCGCTCCCCCGCCGCGGACCGCCGCCCACTCCCCCGCCGTGGGCGAACTCGTCCTCGTGCCGCGCCGTCACCTGCCCTGATCCGCCCGGCCGTCGGCAGGGTCAGCGCCGACGAAAAGCGCTGGCTCGGCGCAGCCGTCGTCTGCCAGCCTGACCGCATGACTCACTCCGAGGCCCTGCTCATCGGCGGGCGCGCCGGCGTCGGCAAGACCACGGTGGGCTGGGAGGTCTCGGCCGTGCTGCGGGCGGCCGCCGTGCCGCACGCCGTCATCGACGGCGACTTCATGGGGCAGGTCCACCCCGCGCCGCAGGGCGACCCCAGCCGGGCCACGGTCGCGGAGCGCAACCTCACGGCCGTGTGGGGCAACTACGCCGACCTCGGCTACCGGCGTCTTGTCTACACCAACACCGTCTGCGTGCTCGACGAGTTGGGTGACTCCTTCCGCCGCGCTCTCGGCAACGACGTACGTCTCGTGCGGGTGTTGCTCACGGCCACCGACGCGACGGCGGAACGGCGGCTCACCGGGCGGGAGTTGGGGTCGGAGTTCGACAGCGAGCTGGCCAACGGCGTCCGCAAGGCGCGGATGCTCGACGAGCGGGCGCCCATGGACGCGGTACGCGTCGCGACCGACGGGCGTACGGTGCCCGACATCGCCGCTGAGGTGCTGGCCGCCACCGGATGGATCACCTCTCGGAACGCACCCGTCCCGCCCGGTCCGGGCTGACGGCACGGCATCAACCGGAACGGACTGTCCCGGCGTCCGGCGGGCAGATGCAGAGCATCGGGGGTCCCGGCGAAGAGGGGCGGAAGATGGAGATCGACGGCATCATCAGTGCCATTTTCATCGGCATCGTCATCGGTGTGCTCGGCCGGCTCGTCGTCCCCGGGCGCCAGCGCATCGGCGTCCTGTGGACGATCGCCGTAGGCATCGTGGCCGCACTGATCGGTTCGGCGCTCGCCGCGGGGATCGGCGTGGCCGACACCAAGGGCGTGGACTGGGTCGAGTGGCTGATCCAGATCGGCCTGGCCGCACTCGGTGTGGCCGCCCTGGACCGGGCCAAGGCGCGACGCTGACGTAACCGGGCAGCGGCCCTTACGGCACGTACACGTACGGCGTCGTCGTGCTCAGGGCCGCGAAGCCGAGCCGTTCCAGGATGGGGCGGCTCTGGTCGGAGGCGTCGACCTGGAGGTAGCGGTAGCCGCGGTCGGCGGCGGCACGGGCGCGGTGGGCGACCAGGGCGCGGTAGATGCCGCGGCCGCGCCAGCCCTCGACGGTGCCGCCGCCCCACAGCCCGGCGAACCGTGTCCCGGGCACCAGCTCCATCCGCGCCGAGCTCACCGGTTTGTCCCCGGCGAGCGCGACGACGGCGACGACCGTGTCCGGGTCGGCGGTGAGGCGGGCGAGCATGTGGTGACGCAGCCGGGCGGCGTCGGCGCCGAAGGCCTTCTCGTGCACGTCGGCCACCAGGTCGACGCCGGCCCGGTCGGTGACGGGGACGATACGCACACCGCCGGGGAGGTCGACGTCGAACAGCAGCTCACGGGTCTCGCCGATCATCAGCGTCTCCTCCGGCTCGGGCGTGAACCCGGCCGCCAGGAGCCGCTTGCCGAGATCGGCCGGACGGTCGTGCCCGTACAGTTTCCACTCGAACTCCCGGCCCAGCCCGGTGAAGTACGCGACCTGCTCGGCGATCTCCGTGTCGGCGTCCCCCGCGTCGAGCGAGGACCAGACGATGCCGTTCCAGCCTTGCGCGGAGGCGACCTGCCGGACCACGCTCCCGGTGCGTTCGACGCGGGCGTCGGGGCCGTCGGGGCGTGCGCCCTCGCGCATGTCCCGGTCGTACAGGGCGAGTACCGTGGCGTGATCCATGCGCCCACTCCAACATCCCGGCGGGCGCGTCTCAACGGAATTACGGACCAGGCGCTGCCTCGGACCGCCCGCTGATCGCCTCGTCCTGAGGCGGTCGCCCTCCCCCGGCGCCCCTCCCTGTCGTCCGGGGGACGGCACGGGGCCGACGAGGACCGCGGCCGGGTGACGTCGGGCGACCACACCCCCGCCGTCCCGGGCGGGAGTCGATCCGCCGACCGACGGACCGACTCCCGCCCGCGGAGCGGGCCGCGGCCACGGTGTGCGCGTCCGGCGAGCACTGCCCGAGGTGGGCGCCCGCCCATGCCCAGGGGCGCGGGCCGCCTCATGTACGTCGCCCCTACGCCGCCCGACTCCTCAGTGGCCGGGCGAGTCGGGCGTACCGGCTGCACCGGTGCACACGTCGCCCGTCCAGGAGATCGCGCCCGGGGTGACCGACGGAGGGGCGGGTCCCCGAACCGGCGGACGGGCTGCGGGGGCTCCATCGGCGGTTCCACCGCGCCCGGGGGCGGGCACGTCGAGTCGCCTGCGGCGCGGGCCGAAGGACGCCCCCTGCCGAAGGGACGGATCAGCGCCCCGCGACCGCCCGGAAGCGGCGGTAGAGAACCGCTCCGCCCAGGATCAGCGCCGCGCTGCCCGCGAGACCCGGCACGGTGGCGTCCGCTCCGGTGCGGGCCAGGGTGGAGTGGGCCTGGGGCGCCGGGACCGGGGCCTGAGGCGCCCGGGTGTGGGGCGCCGGCGCCTGCGGTGCGGGCACCTGGGGCGACGGGGCCGCAGGCTTCGGGTCCGGGTCCGGGTGGGACGCGGCGGGCGGGTCCTCCCTCGGCGGCTCGGGCCGGGGCTCGGCCGGGGGCGGGGGCTCCTCCTCGGGCATGTCCTCGTAACCGTTGTCGTACTCCGGGTCCGGGATGCCGACGATGTTGACGCTGTTGCCGGCGACGTTCACAGGGGCGTCGACCGGCGCCTCGACGAGGTTGCCGGTGATGTCTCCCGGCGAGTACCCCGTGATGCTGGACGCGTCCGCGTCACCGCCGGACACCTCGCTCTCGGGGTTCCAGCCGTATTCGCCGCAGGCGGCGCCCGCGGCGGGGCCCAGCGCACCCATCGCGTTCACGGTGTTCCCGCACACTTCCACCGGGAGATGAACCGGCGACTGGGCGCCGTTGCCGGAGATCATCCCGGGCGGGCCGGCCGCAGAGGCGCTCACCGCGGAGTCGGCGAACGCCGGCATCGTCACGGCCATCGCGCCCGAGGCGGCGGCGACGGCGATCACACCGTTTCGGGTAACCCGTCTCATGGGTCCCTGCCTTCCAGACATGGTCGCGGGCGCTCGCCCGCACCCCATAGAACGCGGACGAACCGTCCGAGTTATGCCTATTCGGCCTTTCACCCGATTGGGCGCCTCTCTGGTCGAACAGCTGGCGAAACGATCCATCGCTTCCGGGGCGGGCGCCCAGCGGGAGCTCCGGCCGTCGCCCCGGCCGCCCGGAGGCGGGCCCCGCGCGGCCCGCCTATCGTGGGCGGGGGCGCCGGATCCCGGTCCGCTCAGGGCGCCTCTGGAGGCACTGATGCTGGCCAAGCTGTCGAGGCGGCCCGCGTCGAGGCGCTGCGCGCTCGCCGCGGCCGCCGCGCTGACCCTGCTGGGCGCGGGACTGCCGACGGCCACCGCGGACACGGACGGTGACCGTGACCCCGGCCTGGCCCGGTTCTACGAGCAGAAGATCTCATGGAAGAAGTGCGAGGTCGACGGGTTCCCCGCCGACCTGGAGTGCGGCAAGGTGACCGTCCCCGTCGACTACGCCCGTCCCACGGCCGGCACCCTCGACCTGGCGCTCGCCCGCTACCGGGCCACGGGTGACAAACGCGGCTCGGTGCTGCTGAACTTCGGCGGTCCCGGCGGCCCGGGCGTCCCCGAGCTCGCCTACGGCGGCAAGGACTTCATGGAGCTGACCGACGGCTATGACGTGGTCACCTTCGACCCGCGGGGCGTCGGCCGGTCCTCGCCGGTCAGCTGCGGGGACAACGAGGACGGCTTCGCCGCCCTCGGCGACGACCCGGCCGACCTCGGGGACCCACGGGCCCTGCTGGACAAGCTGAAGAAGGCGGCCGCCGCGTGCGCCGAGCACTCCGGGCCCGTCCTGCCGCACATAGGCACGGTCGACGCGGCGCGCGACATGGATGTGATGCGCGAGGCGCTGGGCGACAAGAAGCTGAACTACCTGGGCTTCTCCTACGGCACGCGGCTCGGCGCTGTGTACGCCGCCCAGTTCCCCGACCGGGTGGGACGGCTGGCCCTGGACGGCGTCGACACGCTGACAGAGCCGCTCGCCGAGCAGGGCATCGCGGGCGCCCGGGGGCAGCAGGTGGCGCTGGACGACTTCGTGGACTGGTGTGCGCGGGACATCGCCTGTCCGTTCGGCCAGGATCCGCGCAGCGCCCGGGAGGGGGTCGTACGGCTCGTCCGTTCGCTGGACGAGGACCCCGTGCCGACGGATTTCGGCGACACGTTCACCGGGCAGGACCTGGTCGGCGCCATCGGACAGGGGCTGTACAGCAGGAAGCTGTGGCCTGCCCTGGAGCGGGCGCTCGCCCAGCTCGTCGAGGACGGGGACACCAACGGTGTCGTGGCGTTCGCGACCGGAGGCCTGGCGCCGCCGGTCCGCGGCCCGGGCGGGGACGAGCCCACCGCGGGTCTCGTGGACGAGGAGGACATCCCCCTCGACAACCTGCCGGCGGCACTGATGGCGATCAACTGCGCGGACGACCCCGACCGGCCCGGCGCCGAGCAGATCACGGCCGACCTGAAGCGGCTGCGCGCCGCCTACGACCGGGCCTCCCCGGTCTTCGGCGAGTACCGGCTCATCCAGGTCCTGCTGTGCTACGGCCGCCCCAAGGGCACCGACTACATCCGCGAGGAGGTGAAGGACCTCGACACGCCGAAGATGCTGCTGGTCGGCACCCGTGGCGACCCGGCGACGCCGTACCGCTGGACGCTGGAGACGGCGGAGCGGCTCGGGCCGTCGGCGGTGGTGCTCGACAACCGGAGCACGGGACACACCGGGTACGGCTCGTCGAAGTGCGTGCACCGCAAGGTCGACGACTTCCTGCTGTACGGCTCCCTGCCGCCGAGCGGCAGCTCCTGCGGGGCGGACGAGGACGACTGAGTGCGCCGGTGTCCGCCGTGGCCCGGCGGACCCGGGCGGCCTTCAGCCGGAGCTGGGACTCACGAAGGCGTCGATCGCGGCTGTCAGCTCGGCCGGCTTCTCCACGGGCAGTTCGTGGCCGGCGTCGAGGATGCGGACGGTGGCGTCCGGATAGGCCTTGGCCATGCGCAGCATCTGCTTCAGCGGCAGCTGGATGTCGTGGTAGCCGTGGATCATCAGAGTCGGGGTGTGGATCTCCCCCACCCGGTCCAGCACGTCGAAGGCGCGCATGGCGCCGTACAGCGTCATGACGACCTCGCGCGGGGTGTCCGCGGAGGACTTGACGTACGCGCGGATCTCGTCGCGCGGGTAGCCGGGGGCGAAGGCGCGCTGGATGTTGGTGGCGACGAACAGCTTGAACGGAACGAGTGTGGAGACGGCCATCAGCAGGCCTCTGCCGCGGTTGTAGGTCATGCGGCCGATGGAGTTCACCAGCACCATGCGCTCGACGCGCTCGGGGTGCGCGAGGGCGATGGTCTGGGAGATCATCCCGCCCATCGAGTGGCCGACCAGCACACAGCGCTCGATCTTGAGGTGGTCGAGGAGCGCGAGGACGTCCTTCGCCAGCTCGTCGATCGTCTTCACGCCCGCCCCGCCGCTCTCGCCGTGCCCGCGCAGGTCGAGCCGGACCACCCGCCGCCGCTCGGCGAAGTGCGCGACCTGGTGGTCCCAGCGGTGCCGGTTGGCGGTCCACCCGTGCACGAACACCAGGGGCACCCCGCCGCCGTCGCGCGGACCCTCGTCGTCGTACGTCAGTGCTGCGCCGTCGACTTCGAGCTGCGGCATGGGTGCCTCCTGCGAACACGTCCCGGTTACTGACGCGTACGGTAACCGGCGGGCGGGGTCCCCGTCACCGTCGTTCGCCGAGGAAATCGAGGATGTGCCCGAAGACGTCGAGGGCGGCGCCACGGCCCAGGAAGGTGTCGAGGTGGCCGTAGCCCGGGATCTCGGTGTACCGGACGTCGAGCTGGGGCTGCCGGTGGGCGAGGACCTCGTGGCAGAGCCTCTGCGAGTCGAGCCACAGGCCGTTCTCGCTGCCGGCGAGCAGCAGGACGGGCGTGTCGATGCGGGCGGCCGCGTCCAGGGCGTTGGCCGGCAGGGCCCGGTAGCGGTGGTCGGTGTCGTGCCAGCGGACGACGCTGCGCGCGAGCTCGATGCGGCGCAGGTGGGGCAGGATCCACAGCGGCGCCGGGCCGAGCAGCTCCGCGAGCCGGTCGTGGGTGGTCTCGGACAGGTTCTCGTGCACGAAGAGGGAGGCGCCCGTCCCCCAGGCCGAGTTGTGCAGGATCTGGCAGGTCGGGTCCGGGCAGCTCGCCCCGCGGGAGGCGAGGGCGAACAGGGGCGTGTACCTGGACCGGAGGCCGACCTTGCGGAAGTCGACCGGGATGTGGTCGATGCGGGTCTTGAGCAGCTCCGCCGCGACGGACATGCGCAGGGAGGTGCGGCCGGCCAGCTTCGGTGTGAGGAAGACGCCCTGGGAGACCACTCCGGCGAGACCGGGGACGAGTCCGGCGGCCATGCTGAGGGAGAGGGTGAGGGAGCCGATGCAGTGGGCGACCACGAACAGCGGGCGGTCACCGACGCGTTCGCGGATGTGGGTGACGGCCGCCGGGATGTCGTACAGGGCCACGTCGTCGTACGTGTACCGCGCGCCGGTCTCGTTGTACGGCAGCCGGCAGCTGCCCCGCCAGTCCAGCAGCCAGGGCTCGTAGCCGTCGTCGAGGAGGGCGTCGACGAGGTTGCGGGTCTCGGGGAGCAGGAACATGTCGGCGGACGCGGTGTGGCCGTGCAGCAGGAGGACGGCGGGGCGGCCGGTGTCGCCGGTGTCGACACGGGTGAGGCCGAGGCGGACGCCGTCGGCCGCGCGGAACGGGATCTCCTCCACGCGGGCCGGGTCGAGGCGGTGGCGCAGGGGGCGCAGGGCGGTGGTGGTCCTGACCTTGCGCAGCGGCCGCCGGGGAGCTGGGGTCGTCCTGAAGATCATCGGTGGTGCTCCGTGGGGTTCGGGGTGCGGCGCAGGTCGAGCAGGTCCGCGGCGGCGCGGGCGAAGGGGCCGAGGAGGCCGCGGCCCATCTCCAGGCCGAACCAGGCGAGCCAGGTCAGCTTGGCGGCGCGCTTCTCCTGGGCGGTGAGGTGCGGGGCGACCCGGATGCCGTCGATCTGGTCGCGGACGTAGGAGTCGGCGGGGACGACGACCTCCCCGGTCAGCGTCGCCGACTCGCCCTCGCGGCCGAGTTCGATCGAGAGCGCGCGGGTCTGACGCCACAGGTCGCGGCGGGCGCGGGCGTACTTGTGGCCCTCCAGCCACCAGAGTCCGCCGTCGGCGTCACGCAACCGGAGCCTGTACCGCAGGAGTTGGTGCTTGAGGCCGTGCTGCTGCGGGATGCCCTCCTCGGGGCGGACCCAGACGTCTCCGTGGACGACGGTGAGGGGTTCGGCGTGGAGCGCGGGGCAGGTGACCTCGCCGGTGACGTCCACCCGGCGTTCCTTCACCAGCTGGTACATGCTCGCGATGGAGAGGGTGAGGGCCGTCGAGCAGGGGCTGACGGTGCCGTCGCCGACCGTGCGCACACTGCCCTCGGTGGTCTCGGCGAACCACAGGTACGGCTGGTCCTCCTTCTGCGGCAGCCGGGCGAGTCCGTCGCCGGCGAGCCTCTCGAACGTCTTCAGCTGGGCCCGGGCGTCGTAGCGGGCCGCGGGTGGCAGGCCGAGGGCCTCGACGAGGGCGTCGGTGCGTTCGCCGCCGGCGGCCGGGCCCTTGAGGGTGGCCTCGCACAGCTTGAGGGCCGTGGGGCTCTGCAACACGCGGCTGAGGAAGGTGAGTTCGGGGACCGGCTCGGCCTCCAGGCGGGCCAGGGTGCCGATGCGCCACTCGTCCCAGTCCTGGACCCGCACGTGCATGCCGCCGAAGGCCATGTCGCGGACGACGTCGTCGAGGGTGTTCGGGACGCCGGTGAGGTTGTAGTCGAAGCCCCAGGCGTCGGGTTCGCAGACGACGGCCACGGCGACCCGGCTCACCCAGTCGACCGGGGCCGCGTTGAGGTAGCGGAACGCCGGGACGGTGCGGAAGCGGCCGAAGGCCGAGATCAGGCCGCTGCTGAGGTCCTGCGGGTTGTAGGCGCCGGTCCTGCTGTGGCCGCTGATGCCGCCGGGGCGCAGGGCGGAGACGATCAGGCCGTGGTCGCGGGCGCGGCGCAGAGCGACCTCGGCGGCCCACTTGGACTGGTCGTAGCCCGCGATCAGGCGGTCGACGTGGGCGAGCGGGTCGTCCTCGCCCATGGAGGTGATGCCGACCTCGTTGAAGACGGCGATCGAGGAGATGTGGTGCAGCGGCTTCGGCCGTCCGGTGGCGGCGAGTTCGGCGAGGGTGAGGGTGCCGAGGACGTTACTGGCCCGCAGCGACCGGTAGCCGCGCAGGAAGTCCACGGCCGCGGCCACGCCGACGATGCTGTCCACCTCGTGGGCGAGGGTGTGCCACACCTCCTCGGACAGACCCAGGCGGGGCCTGCGGACGTCGCCGGGATGGACGGTGACCCGGCGGCGGACCTCGGCGTTCCAGGGCAGCCGGTAGCTGCGCAACCGCTCGGCGAGCCGGGCGGTCGCGGTCTCCTCGTCGGCGCCGCGGACCAGGCAGTGGACATGGGCGTCGCTGTGCCTCAGCAGGTCGAGCAGCATGTGACTGCCGAGGAAGCCGGTCGCGCCCGTCAGCAGGATCCGGCGGGGCGGCAGCGGCTCGGGCGAGCGGACGAAGGGGAGACGGTCGGCGAGGGCGAGGTCGGCCAGGATCTGGTCGAGGTCCTCGCGGCGGGCGGTGGTGTGCGGGGAGTCCTCCGGGGCGGGGAGGGGGAGCGTCGCGCTCGGTCGGGGGGAGCGAGGGGCCGGGGACGTGAGGCCGGCCGGGGGCGTCGGTGCAGCGGACGCCGTGGTGCCTGTCGGGGCCGTGGTGACGGCGGTGACCGCGGTGACCGTGCTGGTGCCGACGCCCTTGGCGGCCCTGAGGTCCGCCTCGTGGCCGGCGGCCTCCAGCCAGCGCCGGGCCAGGCTGACCGGACGTGCGTCGGCGAACACGTCGTCGAGGTCCAGCTCCACGCCGAGGTCGCGCTCCAGCTCCGCCGCGAGTTCCACGGCGTGCACGGAGCTGCCGCCCGCGTCGAAGAAGTCGGCGCCCGGGTCGAGAGCCCCCTGGGGGAGGTAGCGGCCGGCCGCGGCGGCGATGGCGGCGGCCAAGCCGTCCACGTCCGGCACGACAGCCTCATGGGCGGGCTCCGAGGCCGGAACTCCGTAAGCGGCCTCCGAGGCGGGAACCGCGCGTGCGGGCTCCGAGGCCGGAACCGTGAGTGCGGCATTCGAGGCGGGAACAGCGCGCGCGGCTTCCGGGGCCGGAACTGCCTGCCCGGCCTCGGGGGCCGCAACTGCACGCGCGGCATCCGAGACCGGAACTGCCTGCGCGGCATCCGGGCCCGGAACTGCACGCGCGGGCTCCGAGGCCGGAACCGCGTGCGCGGGGTTCGGGTCCGGGCCCGCCGTCGGTGCCTCAGCCGGGCTCGTCGCCGTCGTGACCATGGCCAGCAGCTCGGTCACGCTGAGCCCGCTTCCGCCCCGCTCGATCGACTCGGCGGTCGCTCGCTGCCCGGCGTTCGCCGCCGCGTCCTCGTTCATGTCACGCATCAGAGCCCTTCACAGTGTGCACGGTCCTTTCCTTCACTGCGGCACGGCCGCCCGACGCCCTCACTGCGCCCAGGACCGGAACGCCCGCAGGTGCTCCGGTGTCGCCACGGTCTCCAGCCGTTCGTCGTCGGGGTCGCCCCCGCCGAGGGCGGCCACGATCCGGCGGGCCGGCGCGTTGCGCGGGGTGCGCTCGGCCGTCAGCCGCACCTTGGTGCAGCCCAGTTCGTCGGCCCGGTCGGCGAGGCGGCCCAACAGCCGTTCCTCGACGCCCCGGCCGAGGGCGCGGCAGCTCATCAGCCAGGCCAGGACGTCGAGTCGGTCGCCCTCGGCGCGGACGGCGAGCAGGCCGATCTGGCCGTAGTCGCCGAAGCGGTCCCGGGCGGCGGCGGTCCACACCTCGCCGCGCTGCCGCCACCGGTCGAGGTCACCGCCGTCGGCCGAGCGGGCGCGGAGGGT
This sequence comes from Streptomyces aurantiaciflavus, assembly GCF_049808595.1. Classification (NCBI taxonomy): domain Bacteria; kingdom Bacillati; phylum Actinomycetota; class Actinomycetes; order Kitasatosporales; family Streptomycetaceae; genus Streptomyces; species Streptomyces aurantiaciflavus. The sequence continues at coordinate 112,489 of NZ_JBNCAQ010000027.1, forward strand.
GAACTGGTTGGTGCGGCGGACGAGTTGCTCGGCCCGCTGGACGTCGTCCTCCCCCAGGGGCCGGATGTCGACCTCGAGTTCCAGCTGGGCGAGGAACTCCTCGAACCCGGCCTGATCGCGGACGGCGTCCCGCTCCCGCTCCTGGTCGTAGAAGCGGGCCCGCAGCGCGTCCTCGGCGGTCGCGGCGGCCGGGACCAGGGGCCACAACCGGTGCAGGAACTCCTCCAGTCCGGCCTCCGGCGGGCAGGTCACCGACAGGACCTGGGGCAGCGCGGAGCGCATCCTGCCGATCTCGGCCGGGTTGTCGTCCAGGAACAGGAAGCTGTCCACACCGAGGTCGAGGGTGCGGGCCGCCTCCGTCAGGCGGGTCGGCTTCGGCGCCCACGCGGCGGAGAGCACGCTGAAGTGCTCCGGCTTGAGCAGGCTGTCGGGCCGGTCGAGGACGGCACGGACGGTCTCCTCGTCGTTGTTGCTGACGAGCGCCAGCAGCACCCCGGCCGCGCGCCACTGCAACAACCGCCGTGCGAGCAGCGCGCGTGGCCCGGACAGGTCCACGGCCTCGGGACCGATCTCCCCCGCCACGCCGCTCCACAGCGTCTCGTCGCCGTCGACGGCGATCACCTTGGGCGCGGGCCGCAGCACCGCGCGGACGACGTCGGCGAGGGTCAGGGCCACCGCCGCCTGGAAGGGCGGTGTGAAGGGCAGGTGGGCCAGCCGTTCGGTGCGCTCGTCGAAGCGCTCCCCGACGGGGTGGTGGCGGGTCCAGTCGTCGGGGCCGAGCACCGCGACGCCCGGCAGGCCGGTCAGCTCCTCGGCGATCTCCCGCTCCCATCGGGTGAGGCGTTCATCGGTGTGGGCGGCGGGCAGGAAGCCGACGATCAGCGGCTTGCGGGTCCGTTCGGCCACGGCGCGCAGCGCGGCCGGGTACTGCGTGCGCAGCTCGGCGAGGAGTGCGTCGTCCACCGGGCCGAACCGCTCCAGGTCCCGCGCCCTCAGGAGCACGGCGCCGACCGCCGTCGCCGGGTCGGCGAAGACGCCGGCCGGGTCGCGCAGGGCGGCGAGCACCTGGTGGTACGGGGCCTCGGCGACCGTGGGGCCGCCGGCGTCCTTGAGGGCCGTCTCGCACATCAGTGGGAGGTGCCCGAGAGCGAAGGTGGCGGCGAGGGCTATGGAGCCCGGCGACGTGGCGGGCACCGGCGCCGTACGCACGGGAGCGGCGGCGTCCTCGGCCACCTCCCCCAGCAGCCGCACGAACTCCTCCCCGAGCCCGGCCGTGGCCGCCGCGTCCAGGATGTCCAGGTTGTGGTCGAGCCGGACGCGGCCCGCGTCCGGGGTCATGGTGATCATCAGGTCGAGGTCGGAGTACCCGGTGCCGGCCGGCAGGACGTCGAGCCGTTCGAGGCGGCCTCCGTAGCGGACGTAGTTGAAGTAGACCTCCACCAGCGGGGCGTTCGCCCGGTGCAGCCCCTGCCGGGCCAGTGTGGCCAGGACGTCGGAGAACATCGCGCCCTTCGCCAGCAGCCGTTCCATACGGCCGTCCGTGCGGCGCAGCACCTCCGCCACCGGTTCCGCCGCCCGCGCCTCGGCCGGGAAGGGCACCGGTACGCCGAAGAAGCCGACCGCGTCGAAGGCGTCGGCGTGGATGCGGGTGTCCACCGGCACGGCGAGCACGAAGCGTTCCTTCTCCCGCTTCCGCGCCAGCAGCACGGTCAGGGTGCCCAGGCAGAAGGCGGCGGGGGTGACGGCGAGCCTGCTCGCGGCCTCCGCCACACGGTCCATGAGCCCGTCGGGCAGGGAGACGGTGACGCTCCCGGCCCGGTACGACCGCTCGGCCGGGCGGGGACTCGACAGCGTCAGGTCGAGCCGCTCACTGCCCTCGAAGGCCGCACGCCACGCGTCGGTCGCCGTGCCCTCGCCGGTCTGCTGGGCCTCGATCAGGAGGTGGACGTCCCGGTTGCTGACGTCGCCGTCGAGCGGGGTGCCGGACAGTTCGGCGTCGATCTCACCGGCCACGAGCAGCAGGGACTGCAGGTCGCTGACCGCATGGTGGGCGCCGAAGACCAGGATCTGGCCCCACGGGTCCGGGGCGTCCAGCAGCTCGAACCGCCACAGGGGCGCGGTCCCGAGATCGAACGGCGGTTCCAGCAGCTCCCGGAGCCGCTCGGCCGCGTCCGGCTCCGCCGTCACGGGCGTCCAGCGCAGCAAGGGCTCCGGGAGCTCCCGGACCACCTTCAGCTCGCGCCCCTCCGCGCCGGTCACGACGGCCGTCCGCAGGGCGGCGTGGCGTGCGGCGAGCCGGGCCACGACACCGGTGAGCGTCTCACGATCCGTCGCAGTGGTGAGACGCACGGCGAGGCCGACGGCGTGGGCGGCCTGCGGCATGTCCGGGCGGGCACTGCGCAGCAGGCGCACGACGTCACGGGTGGCCGGGTGCGTCTCGGTCTCCGGCACGTCCGCGACCGGGTCGGCGGCGGGACCGGCGGGCGGCTGGTCCACCGCCCGCTCGGGCAGGGCGGCGGCCAGGGTCCGTGCCAGGCCGCGGATGTCGGCGGCGGCGAACATCTCGGCGGTGGGCAGTTCGACGCCCAGTTCTCGGGCGAAGGAGTTGCGCAGCCGCACCAGCATGAGGGAGTCCAGGCCCAGCTCCTTCAGCGCGGTGCTCGCGGTGGCGTCGACGATGCCGCCGGAGACCTCGCCGACACGGGCGCGGACGTAGGCGTCGAGCCAGGTGGCGCGGTCCTCGTCGGTGGTGGCGGCGAACACCTTCCGCACCAGTTCGTCCGCGTCACCGGTGCCGGTGGGCGCGGTGACGAGGTCGGCGAGGAGGGGGCGGGTGCGGACCGCGTCCGGGGCGAGGGCGAGCAGCTCCCGGTCCAGGGCCATCGGGGCGAGCTGGCGGCGGGAGCTGGCGAGGACCTGGTCGAACAGCTCGCCGCCCTCCTGCGGGGAGAAGGCGACCAGTCCGGAGCGGCCCGTCTCGGCGGTCCGGGTGCCGGACTCGGCGACCATGCCGACGCCGGACCAGGCGCCCCAGTCGAGGCTGAGCGCCCGTCGCCCGGTGCGGGAGAGGTGGTGGGCCCAGGCGTCGAGGAAGGCGTTGGCCGCCGAGTAGGGGCTCTGTCCGGGCGAGCCGAGCAGACCGGCCGCCGAGGCGAACAGGACCAGGTTCCCCGCTTCCGGGGCGAGTTCGGTGAGCAGGGCCGTGCCGAGCACCTTGGGCGCGAGGACCCGCAGGACACGCTCGTCGGTCAGGTTCGCCACGGTCGCGTCGTCGAGGACACCGGCCGCGTGCACGATCCCGGCGATGGGCCCGGTTTCCTGTCGTACGGCGTCCAGGGCGGCCGTGAGGCCGACGCGGTCGGCCACGTCGGCGCGGGCGAGGTGCACGGTGACCCCGCGCTCCTCCAGCCCCCGGATCCAGCGCTGGGCGTCCGGGGCCGGTGTGCCCCGGCTCAGCAGGGCCAGGCGGCGGGCGCCGCGCCGGACGAGCCGCTCGGCGACGACGCGGCCGAGACCGCCGAGTCCACCCGTGATCAGGTGGACGCCCTCGGGGGAGATGCCGTGGTCGCCGTCGGCGTCCGGGTGGGTGCGGGCCAGCCGCGGCACGAGACGGCCGGAGTCGCGCAGGGCGACGAGGCGTTCGTCGTCGGCGTGCCGCAGCTGCGTCCACAGGGCGTCGGCGCCGTCGCCGGGCGGCAGGTCGACGAGGGTGGTGGACAGCTCGGGGTACTCCTGGGCGACCGCGAGTCCGAAGCCCCAGGCGAGCGCCTGCTGTGGGTGCACGACCTGTTCGCTGTCCCCGGCGGCCTGGCTGCCGCGGGCGACGACGAACAGGCGCGGGGCACGGCCACGGGGGCGGTCGGCGAGGGCACGCACCAGGTGCAGGGTGCTGAGGCAGCAGAGCCGGGCCGCCTCCTCGGCCGTGCGCTCGTCGGCGACGGGCGGGGCGTCGAGCGCGGTGAGCTGGACGACCCGGGCGGGCAGGGCGTCCGGATACGCCTCGTCGAGCAGCCGGGCCAGGTGGCCGGGGTCGGCGGGGTCGAGGGCGTACCGCCCGGGGCCCTCGACGGCGAACTCCGCCGCGCTGCGCGCGACGACGTGCGGCACCTCCGAGGAGCGGAGGCGGGCGACGAGGTCGTCGGCGGTCCCGGTCCCGTCGGCGAGGATCAGCCAGCTTCCCTCGGCGGGCGGTTCCTGGGCGGCCGGGCGGGGCTGCCAGCGGGTCTCGAAGAGGGCGCCGTCCAGCGGGGAGAGCGCGGCGAGGCGGAACTCCTCGGCCTCCAGGACGAGTTGTTCGTCCTCGTCCCACAGCCGCAGGTCGAGGGTGGCGGTGTCCCCGGCGAGCGACCGCAGCTCACAGCTCGCCCAGACGGGCGCGGTGCGGCGTCCGGTGAAGCGGACGCGGCCGAACCCGGCGGGCACGAACGCCCGGCCCTCGGGCGCGGCGGCGGGCAGGGCGGCCGTGTGGAAGGCGGAGTCGAGGACAGCGGGGTGGAACAGGTGTCCGGCGGCGGGCCGCCGGGCGAGCCGGCCGAGGGCGGTGGTGTCGCCGCGGTGACCCGCCTCCAGATTGCGGAAGGCGGGGCCGTAGTCGATACCGAGCGCGCCCAACCGGGCGTAGACAGCCGCCAGTTCGACGGCCTCCGGGCAGTTCTCGCGTATGTCGTCCAGGTGGGGCTCGGAGACCGGGGGGCCGTCGACGGGGGCGCCGTCGGCGACGACTCGACCGCTGACGTGACGTTCCCAGCGCCGGCCGCCGGCGGTCGCCGAGGACACGGCGAACTCGCGGGAGCCGTCCTCCCCCGCGGGCCGCAGGACGAGCTGCAGCCGTACGGGCTCGTCCTCCTGGAGGCGCAGCGGCTGGACGAACCGCACGTCCTCCAGCCTCACTTCGCCGCCCTCACCCACAGTGGAGGCGGCTTCCAGAGCCATGCCGAGGAAGGCGGCACCGGGCAGCCAGACCTCTCCGGCGACCCGGTGGTCGGCGAGGTGGGCGAGACGGCTGTCGCGCAGGTCGAGGTCGCTCTGGAAGAGGTGGCGGTCGGGTTCGTCGCTGGCCTCGATGTGCGTGCCGAGCAGGGGAGAAACACCGGGCGCGGTGGCCGGGGCGGGAGCGAGCCAGTGGCGTTCGCGGGCGAAGGCGTAGGTGGGCAGGTCGAGGCGGCGGCCCTGCGGGAACAGTGCCGTCCAGTCGGGGGCGTGCCCCGCCGTGTACAGCTCGCCGACCCGGTGCAGCAGGATGGCCCGGCCGTCCTGCTGGCGACGCAGCGAGCCGACGCCGACGGCGTCGATGCCGGCCTCGGCGGCCACGGCCTCGATGGCGGCGGTGAGCGACGGGTGCGGGCTCAGCTCGACGAAGTAGCGGTAGCCGTCGTCCAGCATTCGGGTGACGGTGTCCGCGAAGCGGACGGGCTGCCGGAGGTTGGCGTACCAGTACGCGGCGTCCAGGCGGCCGCCGTCCACCGGCTCGGCCGCCACCGCCGAGTACAGGGGGATGTCCGTCCGCGTGCCCCGGACGCCGGAGAAGCGGTCGAGCAACTCGTCGCGCAGCGGTTCCATGAGCGGGCTGTGCGAGGCGAACGGCGTCGACAGCCGGCGGACGGTGACACCCCGCTCCTCCAGCCGGCGGCCCAGCTCCGCCAGGGCGCCGGCTTCGCCGGAGACGGCGGTGGAGCGGGCGCTGTTCACGGCTCCGACGAACAGCCGTCCCGCGTACGGGGCGAGCAGCTCCTCGACCTCGGTGTGCGGGAGGTCGACGGCGACCATGCCGCCGCGTCCGACGAGCGGGACGACCGCGTGGGCGCGCCCGGTCACCACGGTCACGGCGTCGTCGAGGGTGAGGGCGCCCGCGTGGTACGCGGCGGCGATCTCACCCAGGCTGTGTCCGGTCACGGCGTCCGGGGTGACGCCGAGTGCGCGCCAGGCGGCGGCCAGCGCCGCGTTGACCGCGAACAGCACCGGCTGGAGATACTCGGTGCGCTCCAGCGGAGAGAACTCCTCGGGAGCGCGCAGGACATTGAGCACGGACCAGCCGACGTGCCGCTGCACGGCCTCGTCGATCCGGGTCAGCTCCTCACGGAACGCCTCGGAGTCGGCGTACGACTGCAGCCCCATGCCGGGCCACTGGCCTCCGTGCCCGGCGAACACGAAGGCGACCTTCCCGCCCTGCTCCTCGCGGGGCGCGGTCAGCGGCGCCCGGCCGGACGCCAACGCGTCAAGAACGGCGCGCAGTTCGCCGTGGTCGCCGGCCACGACAGCGGCACGCCGCTCGAAGTGGCTGCGGTGGTGGGCAAGGGTGTACGCGACGTCCGGCAGGACGGTGTCCTCGGTGAGGTGTGCCAGGAGCCGCGCGGCCTGTCCGCGGACGGCGGCCTCACCGCGCCCGGACAGGACGAACAGCCGCTTGCCGTCGCCGTCCGGCCCTTCGGCCTCCGGCAGGGGCTCGCCGGCAGGCGCCTCCTCCACGATCACATGGGCGTTGGTGCCGCTGATCCCGAAGGCGCTCACCCCGGCGCGCCGGACTCGCTCCCGCGTCGCCGGCCAGGGCCGCGCCTCCTGGAGCAGCCGCAGCCCGCTGTCGTCCCAGTCGACATGCCGGCTGGGCGTGTCCGCGTGCAGGGTGGCCGGGAGGGTCTCGTGCCGGAGCGACTGCACCACCTTGATCAGCCCGGCGACGCCCGAAGCGGCCTGTGTGTGACCGATGTTGGACTTCAGGGATCCCAGGTACAGCGGCCGGTCCTGGGGGCGGGTGGCGCCGAAGACCTGGGAGAGGGCGTTCGCCTCGATGGGGTCGCCGAGGGTGGTGCCGGTGCCGTGCGCCTCGATGTGGTCGATGTCGGCGGGAGTGAGCCCGGACTGCTCCAGAGCGCGCCGGACGACCTGTTCCTGGGCGGGCCCGTTGGGGGCGGACAGGCCCTGACTGCGGCCGTCCTGGTTGACGGCGGTGCCGCGCAGCACCGCGAGCACCTCGTCGCCGTCGCGCCGGGCGTCGCTCAGCCGCTTCAGGACGAGCATGCCCGCGCCCTCGGACCAGATCGCCCCGTCGGCGTCGTCGGAGAAGGAGCGGCAGCGGCCGCCGGCGGACAGCCCGCGCAGTCGGCTGAACTCGACGAAGGTCTGCGGGGTCACCATCAGGGTGACCCCGCCGGCGAGCGCGAGGTCGCACTCGCCCGACCGCAGTGCCTGCGCCGCGAGGTGGGTGGCGACCAGGGAGGACGAGCAGGCCGTGTCGACGGTCAGCGCGGGCCCGTGCAGACCGAGGGCGTACGCGAGCCGGCCGGAGGCCACGCTCAGTGCGGAGCCGGTGCCGACGTAGCCGTCGAGCTGGTCGAGGCGGGTGCCGGCCAGGTAGTCGCTGCCGAACATGCCGACGTACACGCCGGTGGTGCTGCCGGCGAGGGCGGCGGGCACGATCCCGGCGTGCTCCAGCGCCTCCCACGCCGTCTCCAGCAGCAGCCGTTGCTGCGGGTCCATGGCGGCGGCCTCCTTCGGGGTGATGCCGAAGAAGCCCGCGTCGAAGGAGTCGATGTCGTCGAGGAATCCGCCGTCCCGGGCGTACGACTTGCCGGGGGCGTCCGGGTCGGGGTCGTAGAGGGACTCCACGTCCCAGCGCCCGGCCGGGAAGGGGCCGACGGCGTCCCGCCCGTCGGCGACCAGCCGCCACAGGTCGTCGGGGTCGTGCACGCCGCCGGGCAGACGGCAGGCCATCGCCACGACGGCGATCGGCTCGTCGGCCGGAGGCTCGGTGCGGGCCGGACGTGCGGCGGCCGCCGCCTTGGCGGTCGTCGCGCCGAGTGCGGTGTCGAGCAGGTGGCGGGCGAGCCGGGCCGGGGTGGGGTGGTCGAACAGCAGGGTGGCCGGGAGCTTGACGGCGAGGCGCGCGCCGATGCGGTTGCGCAGTTCGACCGCCGTCACCGAGTCCATGCCGAGTTCGCGCAGCGGCTGGTCGGGCCGGACGGACTCCGCCGAGCGCAGGCCGAGGGCGCGGGAGGCCTCCTCGCGGACGAGGGCGAGGACGCGGTCGGCGCGTTCGGCCTCGGGCAGCGCGGCCAGCCGGCCGGCCAGGCCGCCGTCCCGGCCGGTGGTGCGGGGTGCGGGCAGCAGTGAGCGCCACAGAGCGGCCCCGGCCACCGTCTCGCGCAGACGCGGCAGGTCGAGGGCACAGGCCACCAGGTGCGGTGTGCCGCGTCGCAGGGCGAGTTCCACCAGGTCGCGGCCCTGGTCGGGGGTGAGGGCGCGGTGACCGAGGCGGGCCATGCGCGCCAGGTCGGCGTGTTCGGCGGCGAGGCCTTCACCGGCCCAGGCGCCGAAGGAGACGGAGACCGCGGGCAGCCCCTGGGCGCGCCGGTGGTGAGCGAGCTGGTCGAGGAAGACGTTGGCGGCCGCGTAGTTGCCCTGGCCGGCGTTGCCGAGGACGCCGGCGGCCGAGGACACCAGCAGGAACATCTCCAGCGGCAGCCCGGCGGTGAGCCGGTGCAGATGCGTGGCGCCGTCGACCTTGGGCCGCAGCACCCGCGCGAGCCGCTCGGGTGTCAGCTCGGCGATCACTCCGTCGTCCAGGACGCCCGCGCAGTGGACCACTCCCCGCAGGGGCGTCTTCACGCGGGCGAGGGCATCGGCCAGGGCGTCGGCGTCCGCGACATCGCAGGCGGCCACCTCGGCCTCGGCACCGAGGGCGGCCAGTTCGGCGACGGTGTCGGCGGCACGGGGATCGTCGGATCCCTGACGGGACGTCAGCACGAGGCGCGGCACGCCGCGTTCGGCGAGCAGGCGCGCGATGTGCCGGCCGACGGCACCGAGGCCGCCGGTGATCAGGACGGTGCCGTCGCTGGGCACCGTCCCGCTGTCCGTGGCGCGGGCGCGGATCAGCCGGGGCGCCAGCAACTCCCCCGATCGGTGGGCGAGTTCGGGTTCGCCGGCCTGGGCGACGGCGGCCCGGAGCGCGTCCGCGCAGTCGGGGCCGTCGATGTCCAGCAGGGTCAGCCCGAGGTCCGGGTGCTCGGCGCGCGCACTGCGGGCCAGCCCCCACAGCACGGACTGCGCGAGATGCGCAACGGCGTCGCCCTCACCGGCGGCGACCGCGCCCCGCGTCACCCAGACGGTCCGCGCGGGCGCCCGCCCCGGCGCGAGCGCGACGAGCGCCTGCAACTCGGCGAGTGCCGTCGCGGCCAACTCCTGTGCTGCCGCGGCGGGTTCAGCGTCGGACGCGGGCCGCGGCCAGAACCGTACGACGACATCGGCGTCTGTGTCGCTCACCCGGATCCCGGCCGCCTCCAGCCGGCGCGCTTCGGCCGGATCGCCGACGACGGCCCACTCCCCCTCCTGAGCGTCGGCCCCAAGGTCCACGGCCGTCCACGCCACCTCGTACAGATGCCGTGCGTTCTCCGAGCCGCCGCTCAGGTCGGCCGGCGTCGCCGTCCGCAGCCGTACGTCCTCCAGGCGGCCCGCGAAGAAGCCGTCGGAGTCCCACAGGGTGACGTCGAGGGTGACGTCGGCGGCCGTCGCGCCCGTCCGCCGCACGGAGGCGGTCAGGTCCGCGGCTCCGCCGGGCGGCAGGGTGCAGCGGCCCACGGCGACGGGCAGCAGGACCCGGTCGTCGGCGGCGTCGAGCGCGGCGGCGACGTGCAGGGCGGCGTCCAGCAGCGCCGGGTGGACCGGGTAGGGGTCGGCCACGTCACGGGCGGTTGGCGGCAGGGACAGGCGGGCGAGCAGCTCCCCGTCACCGGTGAGCACCGCATCCCGTACGCCCTGGAAGGCGGGGCCGTAGCCGAGGCCGGTCCTGCTCAGCCGCTCGTACGTCTCCGGGGTCCACGCCGGCGCGGCGCCCTCGGGCCGGACCGGGGGCCGCTCCCCCGCCGCCACGGCCGGCTCGGACCCCGACGCGGTGGCGTGCAGCGTCCAGCCCGCCGCCTCCTGACCGCGTGGACGGCTGTGCACGGTCACCTCCGGCGCGGGACCGTCGGCGACCACCTCGACCGACACCTCGACGGTGCCGGAGGCGGGCAGGACGAGGGGGGCGAGGAGGAGCAGGCCGGTGACGTCGGCGGGCTCGTCGGGGCGGGCGGCGGCGAGAGCGGCCCGGCACAGTTCGAGCAGGGTGGTGCCGGAGACGACGGTGCGGCCGAACACGGCGTGGTCGGGCAGCCAGTCGGCGGTGGCCGGGGACCATTCGTTGCGGAAGGTCCAGCGGGTCTCGTCCGCCGACCGGAGCTGGATGCCGAGCAAGGGGTGCGCGGCGCGGTCGAGGAGTCCGGCGCCGCCGGTGGCGCCCTCGGGCTCGATCCAGTACCGCTGCGTGTCCCAGGCGTACGTGGGCAGTGCGGCCGGGGCCGTGAGGGGAACGACGCGTCGCCAGTCGACGGACCGTCCGTGGACGTGGAGTTCGGCCGCCGCCCGGTCCAGGCAGGCGGGCCCGTCGGTGTCCCGGCGCAGCGAGCCGACGGCGACGAGCTCGTGCCCGGCCTCCTCGCCGATCGTGCGCACGGCGGTCAGCAGGGAGGGATGCGGGCTCAGCTCGACGAAGCACCGGTACCCGTCGGCCGCCATGCGCTCCACGGTCGGCGCGAAGCGGACGGCCTCGCGCAGGTTGGTGTACCAGTAGTCGGCCTCCAGTTCCTCGGTGACGGGCTCGCCGGTGACCGTGGAGTACCAGGCCACGGAGGCCGGGTACGTGGTCACCCCGTCGAGTTCGTCGAGGATCTCCGTGCGGACCGCTTCGACCTGGGCGCTGTGGGAGGCGTAGTCGACGTCGAGCCGGCGGACGAACACCTGCTCACGGTCGAGGGCGTCGAGGAGTGCCTGGAGCGGCTCCACCTCGCCGGCGATCACCGTGGAGCGCCCGCTGTTGACGGCGGCGACGGACACCCGGCCGTCCAGGCCGGCGAGACGGGTCTCGACCTCGGTGTGGGGCAGGGCGACCACGGCCATGGTGCCGGTGCCGGACAGCGCGGTCAGGGCCTGGCTGCGCAGGGCGACGACGGCGGCCGCGTCGTTGAGGCTGAGGGCCCCGGCGACGCAGGCCGCGGCGACCTCGCCCTGGCTGTGTCCGATCACCGCGTCCGGGCGGATCCCACGGGCCCGCCACACGGCGGCCAGGGACACCATCACGGCGAAGAGGACCGGCTGGACGACGTCGACGCGGTCCAGGGAGGGCGCGCCCGCGTCGCCGCGCAGCACGGCGGCGACGGACCACTCGGTGAAGGGGCGCAGGGCGCCGTCGCAGCGGTCGAGTTCGTCCGCGAACACGGGGTCGTGCGCGAGCAGGTCACGGGCCATGCCGGGCCACTGGGCCCCCTGGCCGGGGAAGACGAAGGCCACCTTGCCGGGCGGGAAGGCGTGCTGGGGGCCCGTGGTCCGGTCGGGGTCGGGGTGTCCGTCGGCCAACGCGCCCAGTGCGGCGAGGAGTTCGTCGCGGTCGGCCGCCTGGACGACGGCCCGGTGCTCGAAGTGGGTGCGGTGGTGGGTGAGGGTCGCGGCGACGGCGGGAAGGGGCGACTCGGGTCGCTCACGCAGGGCCGCGGCGAGGCGCTCGGCCTGTCCCTTCAGGGCGGGCAGGCTGCGGGCGGAGAGCGGGAACAGGGTCGGCCCTGTGCGGCCGGCCCCGGACGTCCCGTCCGCCCGACGCACCCCGTCCGCCCGGCCGGCCCCCTCCCGCTGAGGCACTCCCTCCCGCTGAGGCACTCCCTCCCGCTGAGGCACTCCCTCCTGCTGAGGCACTCCCTCGTGAGGCCCCTCGTCCCGGGTCGCCCCTTCCCGTCGGGGAGCCTCCTCCAGCACCACGTGCGCGTTCGTCCCGCTGATCCCGAAGGCGCTCACGCCCGCCCGCCGCACCCGGTCCGCGCGGCGCGGCCAGGCCACCGCGCCGGTGGTCACGCGCAGCCCGCTGCCGTCCCAGGCGATGTGCTCGGTGGGCGTCTCGGCGTGCAGGGACTCCGGAATCCGCTCGTGCCCGAGGGCCAGCACCGTCTTGATGACGCCGCCGATGCCCGCCGCGGCCTGGGTGTGCCCAATGTTCGACTTGAGGGAGCCGACGCCGAGGGGCCGGTCGGCGGGCCGCCCCGGCCCGAAGACGGCGGCGAGCGCGTTGCCCTCGATGGGGTCGCCGAGCCGGGTACCGGTGCCGTGGGCCTCGACGTAGTCGATGTCCTGCGGGCGCAGTCCGGCGGCGTCCAGGGCGGCCCGCAGCACCCGTTCCTGCGCGAGCCCGTTGGGCGCGCTCAGCCCCTGGCTGCGGCCGTCCTGGTTGAGGGCCGAGCCCTTGACGACGGCGAGGACCCGGTCGCCGTCCCGCTGGGCGTCGGCGAGCCGCTTGAGCAGCACCAGCCCGCAGCCCTCCGCCCACACCACACCGTCCGCGTCGGCGGAGAACGGGCTGCACCGCCCGGACGGCGACAGCCCGCGCAGCCGGCTGAACTCGACGTGCCCGCGCGGCGTCACCAGCAGCGTCGCACCGCCCGCCAGGGCGAGGTCGCACTCCCCGGCCGCGAGCGCCCTCGCCGCGAGGTGCAGCGCGACCAGCGAGGAGGAACACGCCGTGTCGACGGTGACCGCGGGTCCCTGGAGGCCGAGCGTGTAGGCGATGCGCCCGGAGGCCACGCTGGCGGCCGAGCCGGTGCCGACGTGTCCGTCGAGCTGCCCGAGGGAGGCCGCGCCGAGGTATCCGCTGTCGTAGAGGCCGATGTAGACGCCTGTGGAGCTGCCGTTCAGCGTGTCGGGGACGATGCCGGCGCGTTCGAGGGTCTCCCACGTGGTCTGCAGCAGGAGCCGCTGCTGCGGGTCCATGGCGGCGGCCTCGCGCGGGGAGATGCCGAAGAACGGCGCGTCGAAGCGGTCGATGCCGTCGAGGAAGCCGCCGCTCAGCGTGTAGGCCTTGCCGGTGGCCTCCGGGTCGGGATCGAGGAGGCCTCGTGTGTCCCAACGTCCCGCCGGGACCTCGGATATGACGTCCTGTCCGGCGTCGAGGAGCCGCCACAGGGCCTCGGGGTCCTCGGCTCCGCCGGGAAAGCGGCAGGCCATGGAGACGATGGCGATGTCGTCGTGCTCGACGCGCCCCGGCTGCTCGGACGCCTGGTCGGCCTGAGGTTTCTCGAAGAGCGCGTCGGCGAGCGCCGCGATCGTGGGGTGGTTGAAGACGAGGGACGGCTCCAGGGTGCGGCCGGTCCGCTCGGAGAGGTCGGCGCCGAGAGCGACCAACTGGCGGGATCCCAGGCCGAATTCGGCGAGCGGGCGGTGCGGGTCGACGGTCAGCGGGTCGAGTCCGGCCGCCGCGGCCACGGCCGTCGCCAGCCAGGCGCGCACGCCCTCGGCGGTCGTCACGGACGGCTCGGGGTTGTGGTGCTGAGACGCGTTCGCAGGCATCGGAAGAGGAGTCCTCGTGAACTGGGTGCGCGGCGGGTTCGGTACGCCGGGAGAGGCGCGAGCCGGAGCGAAGGGACGGATTCGGCGGTCGGGGGTGAGCGGCTCCGTCGGCCGAACGGTGGGCCGACGGGGGCCGTCGTCATCCGTCGGCGGGTGCGCCGAGCACGGAGAGCGTGCCGTCGAGGTAGGCCGTGCGGGAGGCGCGGCGCTGGATCTTGCCGCTGGAGGTCTTGGGGATCGTGCCGGGGTGGACCAGGACGACGTCGTGCACGGGCAGTCCGTGGGCGTCGCCGATCGCGGCCCGGATCAGATCGGTGATCTTCTCGGCCTCGCCGGCCGCGTCGGAGGCCACCTCGGCGACGAGGACGGGCAGTTCTCCCTCGACGCCGTGGTCCACGGAGAAGGCGGCGGTGCAGCCGGGCCGCAGCGCGGGGTGGGACATCTCGGCGGAGAGTTCCAGGTCCTGCGGGTAGTAGTTGCGACCGTCGACGACCATCAGGTCCTTCAGCCGGCCGGTGACGAACAGCTCGCCGTCCCGCAGGAATCCGAGGTCGCCGGTGCGCAGGAAGCGGCCCTCGCGGCCGGGCAGGGTCGCGCGGAACGACTCGCGGGTGGCGAGGGCGTTGCGCCAGTAGCCCTTCGCGACGCTCGCGCCCCGCACCCAGATCTCGCCGACCTCGCCCTCGGGCAGTTCCTGCTGCCGCTCGGGGTCGGCGACGACGACGGTCAACCCCTCGCCGGGCTTCCCGCAGCCCACGGCGGCGGCGTCGGTCGTACCGCCGTCCGCGTCCAGCAGGACGGGAGGCCGCCCCACCGTGCCGCCGGTGACCATGACGGTGGCCTCGGCCAGCCCGTAGCAGGGGTAGAAGGCCTCGCGGCGGAACCCGGCCGGGGCGAAGGTTTCGGTGAACCGCCGCAGGGTGGCGGCGCGCACCGGTTCGGCGCCGTTGAAGGCGACCTTCCACGAGCTCAGGTCGAGGTCGTCGACGAGTTCGGGGGTGGCGTGCTTCAGGCAGAGCTCGTAGGCGAAGTTGGGGCCGCCGCTGGTGTGCGGGCGGTAGTGGCTGACGGCCCGCAGCCAGCGGTCGGGGCGCTGCAGGAAGTGCAGCGGGGAGAACAGGGTGGTGGTCAGGCCGAGGTAGACCGTGTTCAGGACCGGGCCGATGAGTCCCATGTCGTGGTAGACGGGCAGCCAGCTGACGATCAGTTCGCGGCCGTACTCCTCGACGACCTCGGGGGTGTGGCCCATGCGTTCGGTGATGACCCGCTCGTTGTCCAGCAGGTTGCCGTGGGTGACGATCACTCCGCGAGGGGCGGAGGTGGAGCCGGAGGTGTACTGGAGGAAGGCGACGGAGTCGGCGGTGAGGTCGGGCTCGCGCCAGGCCGCGGCCGCCTCCTCGGTCATGTCCTCGGTGGCCACGCAGGTGATCTCGGCGAGTTCGGGCAGGTGCTCGGCCATGGCGCCGAGGGCGGCGATGACCTCGCGGCCGCCCAGGATCACCTTGGCGTCCGCGTCGGCGATCAGGCGTTTCATCCGGGTGAGGGCGCGGTGGTTCTGCGCGCGGCCCTGCGGGGGCACGCCCGGTACGGCGACGACTCCGGCGGCGAGGCAGCCGAGGTAGCCGCAGACGAACTCCAGGCCGGGCGGGTAGAGCAGCATCGCGCGGGAGCCGGCGAGGCCGCGTTCCTGGAGCCAGGCGGCGACGGCCCGGGAACGGGTGGCCAGGCGGGCGTAGGAGATCTCCTGGATCTCTCCGTCCAGGTCCCCCGTGACGAGGTAGCGGTAGGCGGTCCGGTCGGGCTGGTGCGTGGCGTGCGTGGTCAGCAGATCGACCAGGGAACGAGCCATGTTGACGAGTCTCACCTGTCTGTCAGCGCGCGGGGGAACTGGAGTTCGAGATGCGACATCCGCGTCCGCGCGGACTCCGGGACCGCTCCGGCGCCGTCGCCGGATCACCCGCCTCGTCCGTCCACCGGGGAACCGCTCACCGGTCCGCTTACCGGGTCCCCGTCCCCCCACTCAGTTTGCTACCGGCGAGTAACACCCTAGCAAAGGCCCGCTCGCGCGACGGGTCGAACCCATGTAAACCCTGCGTGTCGAACGGAGTTGACGCGTTCGAACAGCAGACGCGCACAGTCGGAACCCTACAAGATCCTCCGCGGCGGGCACACCACATCGCATCCGCCGTCCCGCCCGCGCACCGGCCCCGCGCGACCTCCTTGCCCCAAATGCCCCCTACGCGAATCGGACCTATCGTGCTGCTATGGAGCACGCACTCAGCCCCGCGACCCTCTCCGAACTGCGCCGCCCGCGCCCCTATCCCGCGGTGTCCGTGCTGACCCCGACACACCGCCGGGACCCGTTGAACGCCCAGGACCGGGTCCGGCTGCGCAATGTCGTCGCCGAGGCGAAGAAGCAGCTGGAGTCCGACCCGGCGGTCACCCGTGAGCGACGCGTCGACGTCGCCGAGCAGCTCGACCGGGCCTTGGCCGAGGTCGATCTGGCGCATGCCGAGGACGGCCTGGTGATCTTCGCCGCGCCGGGCGAGCACCAGGTGTGGTCCCTGGCCCGTCCCGTGCCCGAGCGGGTCGTCCTCTCCGACACCTTCCTCACCCGCAACCTGGTCTCCGCACAGGCGGCCGAGCGGCCGTTCTGGGTGCTGTCGGTCTCCGCCGACCGCGTCACGCTGTGGAGCGGCGGCGTCGACCGGGTCACCGAGGACCACTCCGGCGGCTTCCCGCTGACCAGGCATCGCCCGAACTTCGACGCCGAGCGCCAGGAGCAGATCGGCGACATCCCGAGCACCTTCCGCGACGAGGACACCCGCCATTTCCTGCGGGACGCGGACGCGGCGATGAGCCGTCTGCTGCGCGAGGACCCGCGGCCGCTGTACCTCACCGGCGAGCAGGCGGCGCTGTCGGCCCTCGACGAGATCGGCACCGTGACCAGGGACGCGGTGCACGTCCCGCACGGCGGACTGTCGCACGGGACCCCGGACGCGGTGTGGCAGGCCGTGCGGCCCCTGGTTGCCGCCGAGGCCCGCAAGAGCGTGAACACGGTCAGCCAGGAGCTGGTGTCGGCCCTCGGCCGCAAGCAGTTCGCGGCCGGCGTCGACGAGGTCTGGCAGAGCGCGCGGGAGGGCAGGGTGCGGTTGCTCGCCGTCGAGGAGAACTACCGCGTCACCGTGCGTGACGACGGCGCCCATCTGGTCCCGGCCGAGAGCAGCGACCTCGACGCCCGCGACGACATCGTGGACGAGATCGTCGAGCAGTGCCTGGAGACGGGCGCCGAGGTCCGCTTCGTCCCCGACGGCACCCTGGGCGACGCGGCCGGCATCGCGGGAGTGCTCCGCTACTAGTGCCGCGGCAGGCGACGTTCGCCCCGTCGCGACGCCCGGCACGCCCTCTCGCCGCACCGGCCGAAAGCCCGAGTACATCCAGTACGAGGGCTTCCGGCCGGCACACCGAGAGCACGCTCCCCCACCCTCGAACCGGCTTCGCGGCTCGGGCGGGAGGTACCCCCACGACGCCGCCCCCCAACGGGCAAACGTTGCCTGCCGCGGCACTGGCAAGCCGGTCCACCGGACGGGCCCGGTCCTCCCCGGGCGGCGTACGCTACGGCGTGATCGTCGGCCGGAGGGAGAGCGCACGTGGGTGAGCTGCTGGGCGTGGCGGTACTGGGCGCCGGACACATGGGCGCCGACCACATACGGCGCCTTGACCGCGTGGTGAGCGGGGCCCGGGTCGCCGCCGTGGCCGATCCCGACACCGCCCGCGCGAAGGAGGCCGCCGCCGGGATCGAGGGGGTCTCGGTGCACCGCGAGGCGCAGTCCGCGCTGGACGCCCCCGGCGTCGACGCCGTGCTGATCGCCTCACCCGGTCCCGCCCACGAGGAGGCCCTGCTCGCGGCCTTCGCCCGCGGGCTGCCGGTGCTGTGCGAGAAGCCCATGGTGCCGGAGTCCGCCGGCGCGCTGCGTGTCCTGGAGGCGGAGGCGCGGCTGGGCCGGCGTCTGGCCCAGGTCGGCTTCATGCGGCGCTACGACGCCGAGTACCGCAGGCTCAAGGCGCTGCTGGACGACGGGCGCCTCGGCCGGCCGCTGATGCTGCACTGCACCCACCGCAACGTCTCCTCGCCGCCCGGCTTCACCAGCGGCATGCTGATCGACAGCTCGGTGTCGCACGAGATCGACGCGGCCCGCTGGCTGCTGGGCCAGGAACTGACGGCCGTGACCGTGCTGCGGCCGCGTTCCTCGTCCGGCGCCCCGGAGGGCCTGCTCGACCCGCAGTTCGTGCTCTTCGAGACGGATGGGGGCGCCCTGGTCGACGTGGAGGTCTTCGTCAACTGCGGCTTCGGCTACCAGGTGCGCTGCGAGGCCGTGTGCGAGGCGGGCAGCGCCCGGATCGGCGACGACCACGGGCTGCTCACGACCGCGCGGGGCACCGCCGGCACGGATGTGCCCCAGGACTACCTGGTCCGCTTCGTCGACGCCTACGACCGCGAGGTGCAGGCCTGGGTCGACGCCACCCGGCAGGGCCGGGTCACGGGCCCGTCCGTCTGGGACGGCTACGCGGCCTCCGTCGTCGCCGAGGCCGGGGTCCGGGCGCTGGAGAACGGCACGCGCGTGGCCGTGGACCTCGCCCCGCGCCCGGACCCGTACCGCTGACGCCGAAGGCCCTCAGACATTGCCGAGCAGGGCGTTCAGCCCCTGGTCGACCGCGGCACCGACGTCCTCGCGGCCCGCGGCGACCACGGCGTAGCTGCGCAGCAGGAAACGCCGCAGGGCCGCCGTGTCGAACTGGAGCAGGGCCAGCCCCAGCGGGGAGTGGAGCTCCAGCACCGTACGGGACCGGCCGCACGGCCAGATCTGGACGTCACCGCTGCCGGCCGGACCGCGCAGCCCCTCCTCCAGCAGCGCACGGCCGAAGGTCCAGGTGACCGGATCGCCCTGCAGACAGGCCTCGGAGGGGAAGTCGAGGTGCACGGCGAGGGGGTCGGCGGAGGTGTAGCGCAGCGTGGCGGGGACGGGGAGCTCCCGCTCCTCGGCGGTGATGAGCTGGGCACGGGCGGTCTGTCGGACGGTGACGTGGGCGAGGTCCATGGTCGGTCTCCGCGGCGGTGAGAGGTCGGCCGTTTCGGCGTGATGCTTGTAGGACCTCGCAGGGGCCGTTCGCATTACGCAAAAGCGGCGGCGAATTGATGTGACCTGCGTCACGAGTGCACGGTCCGGCCTCTCACGGCCCGACATCATGGAACACACGACCGTCGAACACCCGGATGATCCCCCTCGGGCGACCCGCCGATTCCTCCAAGTCGCGTACGGCGCCTACGACTTGACCCCTCCACCGCCTACACGTTTCACACGACTCAACGCCCTCACGAAGACTGTGGCATATGCCAAACGCATCACCGTATCGTGTGTTGCCAAATCCCTTACACGGAGTCGCGGGCTGTGCAACAGTCGTAACGGCCCTTCCGTCAGCCTTTGGTCGTCCCCGTCCCCCGCATCGGAGTGCGTCATGCCACCCCACCTCTCTGCGGACCGCCCAGCCGCCCAGCCGCCAGGACACGGCTCGGTCGACGCGCTGATCACGCAGACGCGACGGCTCAAGGGCGAGGTGGACGCCGTACGACGGGACGCGCAGGACGACGGGACGGACCCCCAGGGACGCTGGCAGCGCGCGCTCTACGATCTGGCGCTGCACCAACTCAACGACCTCGACGCCCACTTGGCGCAACTGCGGGACGGACCGCCTCAAGCCGAAGCCGCACCCGCGCCGACCGCTTCCCGGCGCGGCGCGCTGCTCAGCCGGGTCGGCAGCGCGGAGTGGAACCTGCTCACCGACGAGGCCGTCTGGTCCGGCGAGCTGTACCAGCTCCTCGGCCGCGACCCGGCCACTCCCCCGCTCACCCTCGACGAACTGCCCTCCCTCGTCCTCGAGGAGGACCGGCCGAAGCTGACGGCGATGGTCACCGACTGCCTCGTCGACGCCCGGCCCATCGACGGCGAGTTCCGCATCGTGCTGCCGGACGGCGAGGTCCGGACCGTGCACATGATGGGCGAGCCCGTGCTCGACGCCGACGGCAGCACCGCCTCGATGTGGGCCGTGCTGCGGGACGTCAGCGAACTGCACCGCAGCCGGCGGGCGGTGAGCGAGACCCGTGACTCGCTGCAGCGCCACCGGCACGCGGCACAGACCGAGCGCCGGCTCGCGGTCGAGCTGCAGGAAGCCGTGCTGCCGCCCTGGCGCGGCTCCCTGCGGCTCGCGCACCAGGGTCCCCGCTCACTCGATCTCGCCGCGCACTACCTGCCCGCCACCACGACCTCACTCATCGGCGGCGACTGGTACGACGCGCTCGAACTCGCCGACGGCGAAACGCTGTTGAGCGTCGGCGACCTCACCGGCCACGGCCCGGCCGTCACCTCCACCATGGCGATGATGCTGGGCGCCCTGCGCGGCATGGCGATGGCGGGCGCCCAGCCGGCCCAACTGATGAGCTGGCTCAACCAGTTACTGGACGCGGGCGCCCAGCCGACCCTCGCCGGAGCCGTCTGCTGCCGCTACCGTCCCGGCACCCGCACCCTGACGTGGGCGCAGGCCGGACACCCCGCCCCGCTGCTCTTCCGCGACGGGACGGGGCGCCGGCTCAGCGCACCGGACGGCGTCCTCCTCGGCGCCACCTCGGGCGCCGCCTACGGACAGGCCGAGGAGACCCTCGAAGAAGGCGACCTGCTCCTGCTGCACACCGACGGGCTGGTGCCGCGGAACAGCAGCGAACCGGCCGACGTGAGCCCCCTGCTGGACCTGGCCCCGCGCTTCGACGCGGCGCGCACCGCACAGGACTGCGTGCGGACGGTCGTGGAGGAGTTCGGTGCACGCGGGCGCGAGGACGACGCCTGTGTGCTCGTCGCGCGGGTGACGCCGTAAAAGACCGGGACCGTGGCAACCGGCCCCGCCAACCGACTCATGCCTGGGCGGTGTTGCCGCCCCTTCCCCCTTTCGCCTTCGGCAGCGCCTGCCGGATCTCCTCGCGCAGCTCGCTGATCCTCGGGTAGTTGGCGTACTCCGCGGTGAGCCGGTACATCTGGCGCAGCCGGTCCCA
Organism: Streptomyces aurantiaciflavus; assembly: GCF_049808595.1. NCBI lineage: Bacteria > Bacillati > Actinomycetota > Actinomycetes > Kitasatosporales > Streptomycetaceae > Streptomyces > Streptomyces aurantiaciflavus. The sequence continues at coordinate 132,947 of NZ_JBNCAQ010000027.1, forward strand.
GGTGCGGCGGGAGGAGTTCGAGCCCATCGACATCAGGGCCAGCCGGGCGTACCGGTCCGCCTGTTCGGGGTCGTGGGCGATGAAGCAGGCCGACGCCATGGACAGATGGTCGAAGATCTTCGACCGCTCCCGTCCGTCGACACGCAGCGCCAGCGCCTTCTCCGCGTAGTACTGGGCGTGCACGGCCGCCCCGGGCTCGAACTCGGCCAGGGTGCGGTAGGCCAGGGCCTGCATGCCGTACAGGTCCTCGTCCTTGAAGGTCTGCATCCAGGACGGCGGTTCCACATCGGCCTTGTTCGAGACGAACAGGTCCTCCGCCTGACCGAGGGTGCGGCGCATGGCCTGGCCCTTGCCCATCGACGCCTGCGCCCAGGCCTCGATGGTGTGGAACATCGCCCGCGTCCGCGGCAGCACCTCGTCGCCGGAGCCGGACTGGGCGAGCTTCATCAGGTCGAGGGCGTCGTCGGGCCGGCCGAGGTGCACCATCTGGCGGGCCGCCCGGGAGAGCGCCTCGCCGGCCCGCGG
>NZ_JBNCAQ010000027.1:133481-135726 GCF_049808595.1 Streptomyces aurantiaciflavus
GTCGCCGCCCTCCCTCGCGGCATGGGCGGCGATGACGAAGTACTTCTGGGCCGTGGGCTCCAGGCCGACGTCGTGCGACATCCAGCCCGCGAGGACGGCGAGGTTGGCGGCGACGCCCCACAGGCGTCGCTGGAGGTGGGGTGGATGACGGTAGGCGAGCATGCCGCCCACCTCGTTGAGCTGGCCCACCACGGCCTTGCGCTGGAGCCCGCCTCCGCGGGCGGCGTCCCAGGCTCGGAACACCTCCACCGAGCGCTCCAGTTCGTCGACCTCCTCCGTCCCGATGGGGGCGGCCTCGTAGCGGTCGAACCCGGCGGTGTCGGCGTGCAGGAGGGGATGGTCGATGACGGGAGCGTCGGCGGAGAGGGTGGGGTCGGTGTGCAGCCAGTCGTACATGGCGCTGCTGAGTGCTGATCCCGCGGTGAGCGCGGCACCCGCGCCCACCAAGCCGCGTCGGTTGAGCATGAGGTCCATTCCCGTGAATTCGGTGAGGACCGCGGCGGTCCGTTCGGGCGCCCACGGCACGCCGTCGGGATGTTCCGCACTCCCGCCGCCCTGCCGTTTCCCCGTACGCCCGTGCCGCACCAGACCGAGGTCCTCGATGGTCACGACACGGCCGAGTCGCTCGGTGAACAGAGCCGCCAGCACCCGCGGCACCGGATCGCGCGGGATCTCTCCCGTGTCGATCCACCGCCGCACCCGGGAGGTGTCCGTCGCCAGCTGCGGGTGGCCCATGGCCGCCGCCTGCCGGTTGACCTGCCTCGCGAGTTCGCCCTTGGACCAGCCGGCCAGGCCGAACAGGTCCGCGAGCCGGGTGTTGGGTTGTCCGCTCACGTAAGCCCCCAGGTTCTCGGCTGAGTTGACAGTAGCCCGGTGAGGGTTGCCGGGCGACTATTCGCCAGGGTTCGCCATGCCTCGCCAGATGGTGTGCCAGTGGGCGTCCGGTGTCAGGTAGGAACGCGCCACCCCGACCCGGTCGCCGAGGGACATTCCCCAGGGTGCACCCGGGAGGCCGGGCCGGGCAGCGCATCGACGTCGCAGGCACACGAAGGGATCTGTCCGCCCATGTACGCAGCATCGTCCTCCGTGTCCGCCCCGCCCCGGTCGCTGCACACCCGCCCGGGCGGCGGCGGCCCCTACCTCGATCCCACGCGGTCGGCGTCCCCCGGGCTCGGTGCGGGCCGCGGCCGGCGTCCCGCGGGGCTCCCCGGCACGCAACCCCTCAGCGGGAGGCTCGACCTGTCCGGCCCTCAGGGCGCCCAGCTGCGCACGGCGATCGCGTCGGTGCACCGGATCTGCCCGGAGTTCGCCCCGGTGCAGGTGCTGCGGCGCAGCGGACGCTCCGTGCTCCTGGTCGGTACGACGGGACGCAGCACGGCCGTCGCGAAGTGTTTACTGGACCACTCGCCCGTGTGGACCGAGCGGATCCGCCACGAGATAGCCGCATACCGCACGTTCGTCCGGCACCGCCCCCCGGTGCGGGTGCCGAGACTGATCGCGGCGGACCCGGACAACTGCACGCTCGTCGTCGAACGGATGCCGGGACGAGTGGCGGCACTGCAACGGCATCCGGCGGAAGCGCCCCCGCGCGCGGACATCAGGGCGGCGCTCGGCGCGATCTGCCGGCTCAACTCCTGGCGGCCGCCGGCGGGCACCTTCGACGCGCCGCTGGAGTACGCGGCGCGGATCTCCCGCTACCACGAGCTGGGTCTGCTCACCGACCGGGATCTGGGCGACCTGCAGAAGCTGCTGCACGGCATCGCGGCGACCGCGGGCCGTCAGGGCATGGGCCAGTTCTGCCACGGCGACGCCCTCCTGTCGAACATCCTGGTGTCACCGGCCGGTCCAGTGCTGGTGGACTGGGAGCACGCGGGGTGGTACCTGCCCGGCTACGACCTGGCGACGCTGTGGTCGGTGCTGGCTCACGCGCCGGCGGCACGCCGTCAGATCAGCCAGATCGCCCAGTCGGCGGGCCCGGCCTCCCGGGACGCGTTCCTGGTGAACCTGATGCTGGTCCTGACCCGGGAGATCCGCACCTACGAGACGGCCGTGCAGCGTTCGATGCACGACACGACCCCGACGGCTCCGGGGGCGGCCCACCCCGGTGCCGCGCCGTCCGGCGAGGAGCAGCGGCTGCTGCTGCGGCGGCTGCACGACGACTGCCAGATGGCTCGGCGGGCCGTGCGGGCAGCGGTCGGCACTCGCTGAGGGGACGAAGGTCCGCGGTGCGCCAGAGCGGCGGCGC
>NZ_JBNCAQ010000028.1:0-117763 GCF_049808595.1 Streptomyces aurantiaciflavus
TCAGTTGCTCGCGTCCACTGTGTTGGTTCTGAAACCACGAACAGCCCCACGTGCCACACGTGGTGCGGCTGACAGTTTCATAGTGTTTCGGTGGTTATAGCGTGAGGGAAACGCCCGGTTACATTCCGAACCCGGAAGCTAAGCCTTACAGCGCCGATGGTACTGCAGGGGGGACCCTGTGGGAGAGTAGGACGCCGCCGAACAATCATTCAAAAGGGTTGGGCTTTGAACTTCGGTTCGGAGCCCAACCCTTTTTTGTTCTTCGTCACTTGAAGTTCATGTTGCGCGCCCAGCATCCACCGCATGGGTACTGCTGCAATGCTCAGGGCCGCAGGAGTCGGAATCGGTGACGAGGTCATCGTGCCGGCCTTCGGGAACGTCGAGGTGGCCGAAGCGGTGGCCCTGGCGGGTGCGCTTCCGATGTTCGCCGACGTGGACCCGGTGACCTACTGCCTCGACGCGGACGCCGTCGATGCCGCCGTAACTTCCCGGACCGCGGCCGTCGTTGTCGTACATCGATTTGGGCGGCCGGCGGACATCGCGCGGTTGCACGAGCTGGGGCAGCGGCACGGCCTGCTGGTGTTGGAGCAGGCCGAGTCGCAGGCGCCGTATGACGAGGTCGCGCAGCGCAGGGAGCGGGCGGCCTATCTTGATGCGCGGTTGCGCGGCGTGCGGACGCCCGACGGCGGGGACGGGCACACCTATCAGCAGTACGTCGTGCGCGTGCCGGGGAACGGGCGGCCCGATCGGGACGCGTTCGCACGGGCTCTGCGGGGAAGGGGAGTCGAGTGCCGGGTGCCGGTGAAGACCCCGCTGCACCGGTTGCCCGAGTTCCGGCGGTTCGTTTCGCTGCCGCAGACCGAACTCGCTGCCGACGAGACACTCGCGCTACCGGTGGAGGCCTCGCTGACGAAGCGGGACATGCAGCGGATCGTGTCCGCCTGCAACGCACTTGGGGGGCTGCTCCAGCCGGCCTTCTGAACGAGTTTGGGACTACCGCTTCGTTCGGGGTATGATCTATTCCGTTGCCGCGAGGGAAACCTCAAAAGGCGACAGGCCCCTATAGCTCAGTCGGCAGAGCGTCTCCATGGTAAGGAGAAGGTCAACGGTTCGATTCCGTTTGGGGGCTCCAGACAAAATCCCCCGCCCATCCGGGCGGGGGATTTTTCGTGTCCTCCCTCAGGCCACTCGCATGGCCAGGATCGCCATGTCGTCCGACGGGGCGTCCGACGCGAAGCGTTCCACCGCGCGCATGATGCGAGCGGCGACCGCGCCGGCCGTCAGGCCCGTGCAGGTGGTGAGGACATCGGCGAGGCCGTCGTCGCCCAGCATGCGGGTGCCCTCACGGCGCTCGGTGACGCCGTCCGTGACACAGAGCAGGACGTCGCCGGGGTCGAGGGTGACCGTCTGCTCGTAGAGCTCCAGGTCCTCCATGACGCCGAGGAGGGGTTGAGGCTCGGCTGCCGCCTCGACCGTGCCGTCCTGGCGGAGACGGAGGGGGAGCGGGTGGCCGGCGCAGACCACCTTCAGTTCCGCACTGCCGTCCTCCTGCGGACGCATCTCGCCGTAGAGGAGGGTCAGGAAGCGGCTGCGGGCTCCCTCGTCGAGGATGGCGGAGTTCAGGCGCTCCAGGACCGCGGGTCCGCTGAGGCCCTCGCGGGCCAGCAGGCGCAGGGCGTGGCGGGCCAGGCCCGTCACCGCAGCCGCGTTCGGGCCCGTGCCGCAGACGTCGCCGATGGCGAAGCCGTAGGCGCCGTCGCTGATGGGGAAGACGTCGTAGAAGTCACCGCCGACCTCGTTGCCCTCGCCGGCCGCCCGGTAGATGACCTCGACCTCGACGCCGTCGATCTTGGGGGTCTCCGGGGGCAGGAGGCTGCGCTGGAGGGACTGGCTGATGGCCGTGCGCTCCGAGTACAGGCGGGCGTTGTCCAGGGCGAGGGCCGCTCGGCGGCTCAGGTCCTCGGCCAGTTCCAGGATTTCCTGGCGGAAGTGTTCGTCGGTGGGCTTGCCGAGGGTGAGCATGCCGATGACGCGGTTGCGTGCGACCAGGGGCAGGACGACTGTTTCGCCGCCCACGGCGGAGGCCGTGGCCAGGGTCGGGCCGATGCCCGACGTCACCTGGTGGGAAGGGCCGCCGGTCAGGCCGAGGCTGCGCATGGAGCTGCGCAGAGCCGCTTCGTGCGCCGCCTCGCCGGGGGCCGACCAGACCCGGGCACCCGGGGTGGGGACCGGGTCCGGCGGGGAGATCTTCGAGAGCAACGACTTGATGCCGTCGATGAGTTCCTCGTCCTCGTGCAGGACGTACGACAGGTACGGTTCCGAGGCCTGGTCGGCGATCGTGTAGACCGCGCACCAAGTCGCCAGTGTGGGGACCGTCATCTGGGCCATGAGGGCCAGGGTCTGGTCGCGGTCGAGGGTGCCGGCGAGGAGGTCGGAGGCTTCGACGAGGAAGCTGAGGGAGCCTCGGCGCAGGCGCTCCAGTTCGCCCAGGCGGGCCGACTCGACGGCCAGCGCGATGCGGTCCGCGGCGAACTGCAGGCGCAGGGCCTCCTCGTTGGAGTACCTGGCGGGGGCCTCGGCCGCGACGCCGAGGGAGCCGGTGAGGCGGCCTTCGACCTTCAGCGGGACCGTGACCACCGAGCGCATGCCCGTGCCGTTCAGCAGGGGGACGGCGCCGGGGACGGCCAGGAGGTCCTCGTGGACGGCCGGCATGCGGGCGGAGCCGTAGCGGCCGGGGCCCGCCTCGACGGGCACGCGCGCGAAGCGCTGGCGGGCGGAGGGCAGGCCGGTCGAGGCGCGGACCTCCAACTCCGTTTCGTCGTCGGTGGCGAGGAGCAGGAAGGCGGAGTCGCCGTCGAGCATGTCGCGGGCGCGTTCCACCGTGCGCTGGAGGAGTCCGTCGAGGTCGTCCGGGGCCGGGGAGCCGATGAACACCTCGAAGGGGTCGGTGCTCTGGCCGTCTGCGGCGGGGGCCGCGTCGGAGGCCGGGACGCGCAACGGCGTCTGCAAAACCGCCCGTTCGTGGTCGCGGACGAGGAGGCAGACCGTGGAGGGGTCGCCGTCGGTGTCGCGGACGCGCAGGTGGGAGGCGTACACCGGGGTCACGCGGCCGTCGGCGCCGCGGATGCCGTAGCTGCCCTCCCAGCGGGAGAGTTGGAGCGCCTCGGCGATGCCGGTGCTGGTGCCGGGGGTGTGCGGCCAGGCGGCGAGGTCGGTGAGGGGCTTGCCGGTGACCTGGTCGGCGGCGTAGCCGAAGAGTTCCTCGGCGTCCTCGTTCCACGCGGAGATGGCGCCCGTGCGGTCGATCTGGACGACGGCGACGCGGACGCGGCCGTCGGCGAGGGGGAGGAGGTCGGCGGGGAGCGACGGGCCGGCCGCGCGGGTGCCGACCGGGCGCTCGGGGAGCGCGAGTTGGAACCAGACGTTCTTGTGGGTGGGCGTGTAGTCGACGCCCCAGCGGCCCGCGATCGCCGCGCACAGTTGGAGGCCGCGGCCGCCTTCGCGGTCGGGGCTGCCCATGGAGGCGGGGGAGCCCTGGAGGGGGATCTCGCGCTCCGGGTAGCGGTCGGCGACCTCGATGCGCACGCCGTCGTCGGTGCGCAGGCACAGGACGTCGGCGTGGGTGCCCGCGTGGACCACCGCGTTGGTCACCAGTTCGCTGGTGAGGACCACGGCGTCGTCGACGATGTCCGCGAACCCCCAGCCCTGGAGGGTGTCGCGGACGAAGGAGCGGGCGGTCGCGACCGATCGCCCGACGGGCTCGAAACTGGCAGCCGCGCGCGCGGTGATCACTGAACTCCTCGGCCGATCGTCGACGTGCAGGGCTCCCCGGCCGTCCTGCTCGCACCGCTGCTGCGGAAGCGTGTTCGGCCGGGGTTCCGGGGGCTGTTCCCCCGGGATCAGTCCGGTGGTCATGTGTGCGGCCGCCCTCCGATGCCCGCTCGTGCTCGTGCCACCGCCCAGGCCGGACGGACCGGCGCGGCTGGACAGCCGCATGCAAGGTTACTTACCTTCCCCCTCCGTGCGGATGCCGGTCGCCGGTGTTTCCGCCCCCCGGGTGTGCGGAGCGTGTGCGAAAGCTGCCGAACTGTTATGGCCGGGTTGGGAGAGGGTGAAACACTGGGCAGGCTTCTTGTGAAGGTCCGGCAGACTGGGTGCCTTCTGTGTACGCCGGGCAGCAGCCTTTCGGGCCTGCCTGATTTCATCGGGCAGTGGAACGGACGACCCCTGCGGGAGGGACAAGTGGAGTCTGGCGCAGCGACGCGGGGCACTAAGGCGCGCGCGAAAGGCGGACAGTCCCTGAACAGGCAGCGCACACCTCGAGGCGGGACCACCACGGTGGACACGGCGGCCCTGAACAGGTTGCTGGCCGCGCTCGTTTCCATGCGGGACGGGAACTTCCGCAAACGGCTCACGGTGTCCGGGGACGGCGTGATGTCGGAGATCGCGGCGGTGTTCAACGAGGTGGCCGACCGGAATCTGCACCTCACCGGCGAGTTGTCGCGGGTGCGGCGCATGGTCGGGCGTGAGGGGAAACTCACGGAACGGCTGGAGACCGGCGCCTGCGAGGGTTCCTGGGCGACCGCCATCGACAACTCGAACGCGCTGGTCGACGACCTCGTACGGCCGGTTTCCGAGGTCGGGCGGGTGCTGTCGGCGGTGGCCGAGGGTGATCTGTCGCCGCGGATGGAGCTGCGGGCGCACACGCCGGAGGGGACCGGGCATCCGCTGCGCGGGGAGTTCCTGAAGGTCGGGCGGACCGTCAACAACCTGGTGGATCAGCTCTCGACGTTCACGGACGAGGTCACGCGTGTGGCCAGCGAGGTGGGGACCGAGGGCAAGCTGGGCGGTCAGGCCCAGGTGCGCGGTATGTCCGGCTCGTGGAAGGACCTCACGGAGTCCGTCAACACGATGGCGGAGCGGCTGACGGCCCAGGTGCGGGACATCGCGCTGGTGACGACGGCGGTGGCCAAGGGTGATCTGTCACGGAAGGTCACCGTGCATGTCGAAGGCGAGATGCTGGAGCTGAAGAACACCGTCAACACGATGGTGGACCAGTTGTCCGCGTTCTCGGTCGAGGTGACCCGGGTCGCGCGCGAGGTGGGCACCGAGGGCATCCTGGGCGGTCAGGCGCAGGTGTCCGGCGTGGACGGTGTGTGGAAAGAGCTCACCGATTCGGTGAACACGATGGCCGGCAATCTCACGGCTCAGGTGCGTGGGATCGCTGAGGTGACGACGGCCGTCGCCAACGGTGACCTGTCGCAGAAGGTCACGGTGTCGGCGCGTGGTGAGGTCGCGCAGCTGGCCGACACGATCAACCAGATGACCGAGACGCTGCGGACCTTCGCGGACGAGGTCACGCGTGTGGCCAACGAGGTCGGTGGCGAGGGGCGGCTCGGGGGCCAGGCGAATGTGCCGGGTGCGGCGGGAACGTGGAAGGACCTCACCGATTCGGTGAACACCGTCTTCCGGAACCTGACCACCCAGGTACGGGACATCGCCGCCGTGACGACGGCCGTGGCCAACGGTGATCTGTCGCAGAAGGTCACGGTGGACGTGGCCGGCGAGATGCTGGAGTTGAAGAACACCGTCAACGGGATGGTGGACCAGCTGTCGGCCTTCGGTGCCGAGGTGACGCGCGTGGCGCGGGAGATCGGTGTCGAGGGTGAGCTGGGCGGTCAGGCGCAGGTGTCGGGCGCGGCGGGGACGTGGAAGGACCTGACGGACTCCGTCAACACGGCGTTTCGGAATCTCACCGGACAGGTGAGGAACATCGCCCAGGTGACGACGGCCGTGGCCAACGGTGATCTGTCGCAGAAGGTCACCGTCGACGTGTCCGGTGAGATGGCGCAGCTGAAGAACACCGTGAACACGATGGTGGACCAGCTGTCGTCGTTCGCCGACCAGGTGACGCGGATGGCCCGTGACGTGGGCACGGAGGGCCGGCTCGGCGGTCAGGCGCGGGTGGACGGTGTGTCGGGTACGTGGAAGGAGCTGACGGACTCCGTCAACTTCATGGCCGGCAACCTCACCTCTCAGGTGCGGCAGATCGCGCAGGTGACGACGGCGGTCGCCCGGGGTGACCTCTCGCAGAAGATCGACGTCGACGCGCGCGGGGAGATCCTCGAGCTGAAGAACACCATCAACACGATGGTGGATCAGCTCTCCGCCTTCGCCGACCAGGTGACCCGGGTCGCGCGCGAGGTGGGTACGGAGGGCCGGCTGGGCGGTCAGGCGCAGGTGCCGGGCGTCGCGGGTGTGTGGCGCGACCTGACGGACTCCGTGAACGGCATGGCGTCCAACCTGACGGGCCAGGTGCGCAACATCGCGCAGGTGGCCACGGCGGTGGCGCGGGGTGACCTGTCCCAGAAGATCACCGTGGACGCGCGCGGGGAGATCCTGGAGCTGAAGAACACGCTGAACACGATGGTGGACCAGCTGTCGTCGTTCGCCGAAGAGGTCACGCGGGTGGCCCGTGAGGTGGGTACCGAGGGCATCCTCGGTGGTCAGGCCGAGGTGCAGGGGGTCTCGGGCACCTGGAAGGACCTCACGCAGTCGGTGAACTTCATGGCGAACAACCTGACCATCCAGGTCCGCAACATCGCCGAGGTCACCACGGCGGTCGCCAAGGGCGACCTGTCGAAGAAGATCACCGTCGACGCCAAGGGCGAGATCCTCGAACTCGTCACCACCGTCAACACGATGGTCGACCAGCTGTCGTCGTTCGCCGAGCAGGTGACCCGGGTCGCCCGTGAGGTGGGCACCGAGGGCATCCTGGGCGGTCAGGCCCATGTGCCGGGCGTCGTGGGCATCTGGAAGGACCTCAGCGACAACGTCAACCTGATGGCGAAGAACCTGACCGTTCAGGTGCGGAACATCTCCCAGGTTGCCGCGGCGGTCGCCAACGGCGACCTGACGCGGACGGTGACGATCGAGGCGCGCGGCGAGGTCGCGCAGCTCGCGGACACCTTCAACACGATGGTGAAGACGCTGAGTTCGTTCGCCGACCAGGTCACCAAGGTGGCCCGTGAGGTGGGTACGGACGGCATCCTCGGTGGTCAGGCGCATGTGCCGGGTGTGGCGGGTACGTGGAAGGACCTCACCGAGTCGGTGAACCAGATGGCGTCCAACCTGACCGGCCAGGTGCGCAACATCGCCATGGTGACGACGGCCATCGCCAAGGGCGATCTGACGAAGAAGATCGACATCGACGCGCGCGGGGAGATCCTCGAGCTGAAGACGACCATCAACACGATGGTCGACCAGCTGTCGTCGTTCGCCGAAGAGGTCACGCGGGTGGCCCGTGAGGTGGGTACTGAAGGACAGCTCGGCGGTCAGGCACGCGTGCGTGACGTCGACGGCACCTGGCGCGACCTCACCGAGTCGGTGAACGAGATGGCCGGGAACCTGACCCGGCAGGTGCGTGCCATCGCGCGCGTGGCGACCGCGGTGACCCGGGGCGACCTGAACCTGAAGATCGACGTGGACGCGTCCGGGGAGATCCAGGAGCTCCAGGACTACATCAACAAGATGATCGCCAACCTGCGTGACACCACGATCGCCAACAAGGAGCAGGACTGGCTCAAGGGCAACCTCGCGCGCGTGTCCGCTCTGATGCAGGGCCGGCGCGACCTGGAGGACGTGGCCTCGCTCATCATGAGTGAGCTGCCGCCGCTGGTGGCCGCTCAGCACGGCGCGTTCTTCCTGGCGATGCCGCCGGCCGACGGCGGGAGCGAGCAGGGCGACCAGTACGAGCTGCGGATGCTGGGCTCGTACGGCTACTCGATGGGGTCGATGCCGGCGTCGTTCCGGCCGGGTGAGGCGCTCGTCGGGACGGCCGCTGAGGAGAAGCGGACGATTCTCGTCTCGAACGCCCCGAGCGGCTACCTGAAGATCTCCTCCGGGCTCGGTGAGGCGCCGCCCGCGCAGGTGATCGTGCTGCCGGTGCTGTTCGAGGGCAAGGTGCTCGGTGTGATCGAGCTGGCGTCGTTCACGCCGTTCACACAGATCCAGAAGGACTTCCTCAACCAGCTCGCCGAGATGATCGCGACGAGCGTCAACACGATCTCCGTCAACACCAAGACGGAGCAGCTGCTGAAGCAGTCGCAGGAACTGACCGAGCAACTTCGGGAGCGGTCGGCGGAGTTGGAGCAGCGGCAGAAGGCCCTCCAGGCGTCCAACGCCGAACTGGAGGAGAAGGCCGAGCTGCTGGCCCGGCAGAACCGCGACATCGAGGTGAAGAACACCGAGATCGAGGAGGCGCGGCAGGTCCTGGAGGAGCGGGCCGAGCAGCTCGCGGTGTCGATGCGCTACAAGAGCGAGTTCCTCGCCAACATGTCGCACGAGCTGCGTACGCCGCTCAACTCGCTGCTGATCCTGGCCAAGCTGCTCGCCGACAACGCCGAGGGGAACCTGTCGCCGAAGCAGGTCGAGTTCGCCGAGACGATCCACGGCGCCGGTTCCGACCTGCTGCAGCTGATCAACGACATCCTCGACCTGTCGAAGGTGGAGGCGGGCAAGATGGACGTCTCCCCGACGCGCATCGCGCTCGTCCAGCTCGTCGACTACGTGGAGGCCACCTTCCGGCCGCTGACGGCGGAGAAGGGCCTGGACCTGTCCGTACGGGTCTCGCCGGAGTTGCCCGCCACGCTGCACACGGACGAGCAGCGTCTCTTGCAGGTGCTGCGCAACCTGCTGTCGAACGCGGTGAAGTTCACCGATTCGGGCTCGGTCGAGCTGGTCATCCGGCCCGCCGGGGCGGATGTGCCGGTGGCGATCCGGGAGCAGTTGCTGGAGGCCGGTTCGCTGACCGACGCCGACGCGCCGCTGATCGCGTTCTCGGTGACCGACACCGGCATCGGCATCGCGGCCAGCAAGATGCGGGTGATCTTCGAGGCGTTCAAGCAGGCGGACGGCACCACCAGCCGCAAGTACGGCGGTACGGGCCTGGGGCTGTCCATCTCGCGGGAGATCGCGCAGCTGCTGGGTGGTGAGATCCACGCGCAGAGCGAGCCGGGGCGTGGCTCGACGTTCACGCTGTACCTGCCGCTGCACCCGAGCGAGTTGCCGCCGCAGGGCTACCAGCAGGTCGTGCCGGCGCTGGAGGCGGGCGACCTGGTGGCGTCGGAGAACGGCGCGGCCGAGCTGTCGGAGCTGTCCGACGCGGAGATCGAGACGCCGGCCGAGGTGAAGTCGTACCAGGAGACGCAGAACGGGCCGGCCGCGCTCTTCCGCAGGCGGCGCCGCTCGGTGGCGGGTGGCGAGCCGCAGGTGGGGCGGCCGGACCAGTGGGCGCCGGTGGGGCACCACGCGCCACAGGGGCACCGGAGTTTCCGGTTCGGCGGTGAGAAGGTGCTGATCGTCGACGACGACATCCGCAACGTCTTCGCGCTGACCAGCGTCCTGGAGCAGCACGGCCTGTCGGTGCTGTACGCGGAGAACGGCCGTGAGGGCATCGAGGTCCTGGAGCAGCACGACGACGTGGCGGTCGTCCTGATGGACATCATGATGCCGGAGATGGACGGGTACGCGACGACCACGGCGATCCGGCGGATGCCGCAGTTCTCCGGGCTGCCGATCGTCGCGCTGACCGCCAAGGCGATGAAGGGCGACCGGGAGAAGGCGATCGAGTCGGGCGCCTCCGACTACGTCACGAAGCCGGTCGATCCCGATCACCTGCTGGCGGTGATGGAGCAGTGGATGCGGGAGGAGTGACGGGAACCGTGCCGGGAGGCGAGAAGTTGCTGACTGAGGGTGTCCGATGCCGTGTAGCGGGGCGGGAATCGGGGAACCTTCTGGTCTCCTGCCGCGTTCCTGCTACGTGCACAGTGACATCACGGTGACAGGGTGTGGCGACGGTCGGGGTGCGGCTACCATGACCGGCACAAGGAAGGGCGGCGCAAAGGAGTCGTCCCCAGGGGCGGCGCCCGGTGCACTGCCGGGGCGAGGAGGGCGGGCCATGGTGCAGAAGGCCAAGATCCTCCTGGTCGATGACCGGCCGGAGAATCTGCTGGCGCTGGAGGCGATCCTCTCGGCGCTCGATCAGACGCTGGTGCGGGCATCGTCCGGGGAAGAGGCGCTCAAAGCACTGCTGACGGACGACTTCGCGGTCATTCTGCTGGACGTCCAGATGCCGGGAATGGACGGTTTCGAAACGGCCGCCCACATCAAGCGGCGGGAACGGACTCGGGACATCCCGATCATCTTCCTCACGGCGATCAACCACGGCCCGCACCACACCTTCCGGGGGTACGCGGCGGGTGCGGTGGACTACATCTCCAAGCCGTTCGACCCGTGGGTGCTGCGTGCGAAGGTCTCCGTTTTCGTCGAGCTGTACATGAAGAACTGCCAGCTGCGTGAGCAGGCGGCGCTGCTGCGGCTCCAGTTGGAGGGCGGTGGCGGCAAGGCGGCGGCCGGTGGCGCCAAGGAGCCGGCCGGGTTGCTCGCCGAGCTGTCCGCGCGGCTCGCGGCCGTCGAGGAGCAGGCCGAGGCCCTGTCCAAGCAGCTCGACGACGAGTCGGCGGACGCGGCCGCGGTGGCCACCGCGGCGCACCTGGAGCGCAAACTGACCGGCCTGCGCCGGGCGCTGGACGCGCTGGAGCCCGGTACCGGAGCCGGCCCGGCCTCGGTGCCGTCGCAGAACTGACACGTGCGGCGGGAGCAGTTGCTGGTGAGCGGATGTCAGCCTCACGGGTGCAGGCGTCAGTTCCGCGCCTCAGCAGGGGCGACACGAACGGGTGAAGCAGTGGGCGCACGTGTCCACTGCCGTCTCCCCCGGTAATCTCACACCCATGGCCTCACGTCCCTCCGCAGCGAAGAAGCAGCCCGCCAAGAAGGCGGCTGCTCCCGCGAAGGCTCCGGCGAAGAAGGCCGCCGCGAAGAAGGCCCCGGCGAAGAAGGCTCCCGCCAAGAAGGCCGCGGCCAAGAAACCCGCGCCCAAACCGGCGCCCAGCCCCACCGGAGGGATCTACCGGCTCGTACGCGCCGTCTGGCTGGGCCTGGCGCACGCCGTGGGCGCGGTGTTCCGCGGCATAGGGAACGGCGCGAAGAACCTCGACCCCGCCCACCGCAAGGACGGCGTCGCGCTGCTGCTGCTCGGCATCGCGCTGATCGTCGCCGCGGGCACCTGGGCCGACCTGCGCGGCCCGGTGGGCGACCTCGTCGAGATCCTGGTGACCGGATCCTTCGGCCGTCTCGACCTGCTCGTGCCGATCCTGCTCGCGGTCATCGCCGTGCGCTTCATCCGGCACCCCGAGAAGCCCGAGGCCAACGGCCGCATCGTGATCGGCCTGTCCGCACTCGTCATCGGCGTCCTCGGCCAGGTGCACATCGCCTGCGGTGCGCCCGCCCGCAGCGACGGCATGCAGGCGATAAGGGACGCCGGCGGCCTCATCGGCTGGAGCGCGGCGACCCCGCTGACGTACGCCATGGGCGAGGTGCTCGCCGTACCGCTGCTGGTGCTGCTGACGGTCTTCGGGCTGCTGGTCGTCACGGCCACGCCCGTCAACGCCGTCCCGCAGCGGCTGCGGCAGCTCGGGGTGCGGCTGGGCGTGCTGCGCGATCCCGTGGCGGACGACGAGTTCACGGACGACGACGCGCGCTACGACGAGCAGTGGCGCGAGACGCTGCCCGCGCGCCCCCGCCGGCGCTCGAGCGCCCCCCAGGCGTACGACCCCGACGACGCCGAGCAGGAGGCCCTCTCGCAGCGCCGTGGCCGGCCGCGGCGCTCGGCGGTGCCGCAGCCCGCGATGGACCGGCAGATGGACGCGGTGGACATCGCCGCGGCCGCCGCGGCCGACCTCGACGGCGCCGTCCTGCACGGCATGCCGCCGTCGCCGATCGTCGCCGACCTCACCCAGGGCGTGCGCGTGGCGGACCGCGAGCCGACCACGCCGACGCCCGTCCCCGCCCCGGCCGCGCGCCCCAAGCAGGAGAAGCTCAAGCCCGGGGTGGTCCCCGACCTGACCAAGTCGGCCCCCGACGAGCCGCGCGACCTGCCCCCGCGCGCCGAGCAGCTCCAGCTGTCCGGCGACATCACGTACGCGCTGCCCTCGCTCGACCTCCTCACACGCGGGGGACCCGGCAAGGCGCGCAGCGCGGCCAACGACGCCGTCGTCGCCTCGCTGACCACCGTCTTCACCGAATTCAAGGTCGACGCCGCCGTCACCGGCTTCACGCGCGGGCCGACGGTCACGCGCTACGAGGTCGAGCTCGGCCCCGCCGTGAAGGTCGAGCGGATCACCGCGCTGACGAAGAACATCGCGTACGCCGTCGCCAGCCCGGACGTGCGGATCATCTCGCCGATCCCCGGCAAGTCGGCGGTCGGCATCGAGATCCCGAACACCGACCGCGAGATGGTCAACCTCGGTGACGTGCTCCGTCTGGCCGAGTCCGCCGAGGACGACGATCCGATGCTGGTCGCCTTCGGCAAGGACGTCGAGGGCGGCTACGTCATGCACTCGCTGGCGAAGATGCCGCACATGCTGGTCGCCGGCGCCACCGGCTCCGGCAAGTCGTCCTGCATCAACTGCCTGATCACCTCGGTCATGATGCGGGCGACCCCCGAGGACGTCCGGATGATCCTGGTCGACCCCAAGCGCGTCGAGCTGACCGCCTACGAGGGCATCCCGCACCTGATCACGCCGATCATCACCAACCCCAAGCGGGCCGCCGAGGCGCTCCAGTGGGTCGTACGGGAGATGGACCTGCGGTACGACGACCTGGCGGCGTACGGCTACCGGCACATCGACGACTTCAACCGCGCCGTGCGCGAGGGCAAGGTCAAGCCGCCCGAGGGCAGCGAGCGTGAGCTGCAGCCGTACCCGTATCTGCTGGTGATCGTCGACGAGCTCGCCGACCTGATGATGGTCGCGCCGCGGGACGTGGAGGACGCCATCGTGCGCATCACGCAGCTCGCGCGCGCGGCCGGCATCCATCTGGTGCTCGCGACCCAGCGGCCGTCGGTCGACGTCGTCACCGGTCTCATCAAGGCGAACGTGCCCTCACGGCTCGCGTTCGCCACCTCCTCGCTCGCCGACTCGCGCGTCATCCTCGACCAGCCCGGTGCGGAGAAGCTGATCGGCAAGGGCGATGGACTTTTCCTGCCGATGGGGGCGAACAAGCCGACGCGTATGCAGGGCGCGTTCGTGACCGAGGCCGAGGTCGCGGCCGTCGTGCAGCACTGCAAGGACCAGATGACGCCGGTCTTCCGGGACGACGTCACGGTGGGCACCAAGCAGAAGAAGGAGATCGACGAGGACATCGGCGACGACCTGGACCTGCTGTGCCAGGCGGCCGAGCTGGTGGTCTCCACACAGTTCGGGTCGACGTCCATGCTCCAGCGCAAGCTGCGGGTCGGCTTCGCCAAGGCGGGCCGGCTGATGGACCTCATGGAGTCGCGCAACATCGTCGGGCCGAGCGAGGGATCGAAAGCTCGTGACGTTCTCGTGAAACCCGACGAGTTGGACGGCGTGCTCGCGGTGATCCGCGGGGAGGCTGACGGATAGACGTTTCTCCGCAGGGCCGGCGGGCGTCCGTGACTCACCCGTTAGGGAGCGGCGGGCAACCGTTTCCCTTTGGCGTACGTCAAGTTGAGCGAGAGGACAGGTGCGGCTCCCATCCCGGGGCTCGTGCCTGTCCCGTCATCGGTCTGACCGGCCATTCCGATGGCGTACAAAGTCCTACCGCCGGGTTGCCCCGCCCTTTTGCACCCCCCCTAGACTGAACCTCCAGCACAGGTGGCTACACGCTCGAAAGGCGCCCCCGTGTCCATCGGCAACTCCCCTGAAGACGAGCGTCCGTTCGAAGACGTCTCCGAGGAAGCCCGCCCCTCCATCGGCCGCGCCCTGCAGCAGGCGCGTATCGCGGCCGGGCTGACCGTCGACGATGTCAGTACCGCCACCCGGGTCCGGATCGCCATCGTGCACGCCATCGAGGCGGACGACTTCGCACCGTGCGGCGGGGACGTCTACGCGCGAGGGCACATCCGGACCCTGGCCAGGGCCGTCCACCTCGACCCCACCCCGCTGATCGAGCAGTTCGACGCCACCCACGGCGGCCGTCCGGCGCCGACCCCGGCCGCGCCCCTCTTCGAGGCGGAACGTATCCGCCCCGAGCGGCGGGGGCCGAACTGGACCGCGGCCATGGTCGCCGCGATCGTCGCCGTCATCGGGTTCGTCGGCTTCACCGCCTTCCAGGGCGGTGACGACGGAGCGAAGGACGTCGCCGACGGCACCACGCCGACGACCAGTGCGCCCGCCACGCCCACGCCGAAGAGCGACAAGACCGTCGACAAGACGCCGGAACCCTCCGACAGCGCCATCGCCGCCGCGCCCCAGGACAAGGTGACCGTCCAGGTCAGCGCCACCGACGGCAAGAGCTGGATCTCCGCCAAGGACCACAACGGCCGACTGCTCTTCGACGGCCTGCTCAAGCAGGGCGACTCCAAGACCTTCCAGGACAGCGAGAAGATCAACCTCGTCCTCGGTGACGCCGGCGCGATCCAGCTGTACGTCAACGGCAAGAAGATCGAGGACGACTGGCAGCCGGGGGCCGTGGAGCGCCTGACGTACACCAAGGGTGACCCGCAGGCCGGGTGACGGACGGCGCGGGAACGGGGTCGGCGAGGATCGCCGACCCCGTTCCGTATGAAGATCGCCAACCCCGTCGACATGGGCTGTCAGTGAGACAAAGTAGTCTTGAGCCCATGCCTGAACGCCGTACCGTCGCACTCGTCACTCTTGGCTGCGCCCGTAACGAGGTGGACTCGGAGGAGCTCGCAGGCCGTTTGGAGGCGGACGGCTGGCAGCTCGTGGAGGACGCCGCGGACGCGGACGTCGCCGTCGTCAACACCTGCGGATTCGTCGACGCCGCCAAGAAGGACTCCGTCGACGCCCTCCTCGAGGCCAACGATCTCAAGGGGCACGGCAGAACCCAGGCTGTCGTGGCCGTGGGCTGCATGGCCGAGCGGTACGGCAAGGATCTCGCCGAGGCCCTCCCGGAGGCCGACGGCGTGCTCGGCTTCGACGACTACGCCGACATCTCCGACCGCCTGCAGACCATCCTGTCCGGCGGCATCCACGCCTCCCACACCCCACGCGACCGGCGCAAGCTGCTGCCGATCAGCCCGGCGGCGCGCCAGGAGTCGGCCGCCGACGTCGCGCTTCCCGGGCACGGTCCGGCGGACCTTCCGGACGGGCTCGCTCCCGCCTCCGGCCCCCGTGCGCCCCTGCGCCGCCGCCTCGACGGCGCCCCGGTCGCCTCGGTCAAGCTCGCCTCCGGCTGCGACCGGCGCTGCTCCTTCTGCGCCATCCCCTCCTTCCGCGGCTCCTTCATCTCCCGCCGTCCGAGCGACGTGCTGAACGAGACACGGTGGCTGGCCGAGCAGGGCGTCAAGGAGATCATGCTGGTCTCCGAGAACAACACGTCCTACGGCAAGGACCTCGGCGACATCCGGCTGCTGGAGTCGCTGCTGCCCGAGCTGGCCGACGTGGACGGCATCGAGCGGGTGCGCGTCAGCTACCTCCAGCCGGCCGAGATGCGGCCCGGGCTGATCGACGTGCTGACGTCGACGCCGAAGGTCGTGCCCTACTTCGACCTGTCCTTCCAGCACTCCGCGCCCGACGTGCTGCGCGCGATGCGCCGCTTCGGCGACACCGACCGCTTCCTGGAACTGCTCGACACCATCCGGAGCAAGGCGCCCGAGGCCGGTGTGCGCTCCAACTTCATCGTGGGCTTCCCCGGCGAGTCCGAGGCCGACCTGTCCGAGCTGGAGCGGTTCCTGAACCACGCGCGGCTGGACGCCATCGGCGTCTTCGGCTACTCCGACGAGGAGGGCACCGAGGCCGCGACGTACGACGGCAAGCTCGACGAGGACGTCGTCGCCGAGCGGCTGGCGCGTGTCTCCCGGCTCGCCGAGGAACTCGTCTCGCAGCGGGCCGAGGAGCGCCTGGGCGAAACCGTGCACGTGCTCGTGGAGTCGGCGGACGACGAGGGCGTGTACGGCCGCGGCGCGCACCAGGCGCCGGAGACGGACGGCCAGGTCCTGGTCACGTCGGGCGAGGGTCTGAGCGTCGGTCGTATGGTCGAGGCGAAGGTGGTCGGCACGGAAGGTGTCGACCTGGTGGCCGAGCCCCTGCAGGGCTCGATCGGGTGTAGTGAGGAGGCGGGCAGATGACGGGTGTCCCGGCGTCGGCCGCAGGCGGCTCCTCCCAGGCGAAGGGCGCCGCCCCCTCGGGCGCGCCCGCCGCCGACGGCTCGTCGGGTGCCAAGGGGCCGCGGGGCGGCAAGCTGGCGGCCGCCGCCGTCAACCAGGCGAGCGTCTGGAACATCGCCAATCTGCTGACGATGCTGCGGCTGATCCTGGTGCCCGGCTTCGTCGCGCTGATGCTGGCCGACGGCGGCTATGACCCGGCGTGGCGCTCGCTCGCCTGGGCGGCCTTCGCCATCGCCATGATCACCGACCTGTTCGACGGGCATCTGGCGCGGACGTACGACCTCGTCACCGACTTCGGGAAGATCGCCGATCCCATCGCCGACAAGGCGATCATGGGAGCGGCCCTGATCTGCCTCTCCGTACTCGGCGACCTGCCGTGGTGGGTGACGATCGTGATCCTCGGACGGGAACTCGGGATCACCCTGCTGCGTTTTCTCGTCATCCGGTACGGCGTGATCCCGGCGAGCCGGGGCGGCAAGCTCAAGACGCTCACCCAGGGCGTGGCCGTCGGGATGTACGTCCTGGCGCTGACAGGATGGCTGGCCACACTCAGGTTCTGGGTGATGGCCGCGGCGGTCGTGCTGACCGTGGTGACCGGGCTCGACTATGTGAGACAGGCCATTGTGCTGCGCCGGCAGGGAATCGCCGAGCGCCGGGCCGCGTTGGAGGAGACGGAAGCGTGAGTTCCACGGCCACCGACGTGGTGCGGCTACTCACGGTGAGGGGCGAGACGCTCGCCGTCGCCGAGTCGCTGACCGGTGGCCTGGTCGCGGCGGAGATCACATCGGTCCCCGGGGCGTCCCAGGCCTTCCGCGGATCGGTCACGGCCTACGCCACCTCGCTGAAGCACGAGCTGCTCGGGGTCGACGCCGCTCTGCTGGCCGCCCGGGGTGCTGTGGATCCGCAGGTCGCGGTCCAGATGGCAGCCGGCGTACGCAAGGCGCTGGGGGCCGACTGGGGCATCGCGACCACCGGTGTCGCCGGGCCCGATGCCCAGGACGGGCAGCCCGTCGGGACGGTCTTCGTGGCGGTGGACGGGCCCCTTGCGGCGGATCGTGGTTCCGCCGCTGGCGGAAAAGTGGAGGCCCTGCGGTTGAACGGCGACCGCGCGGAAATTCGTAGAGAGAGTGTACGGAGCGTACTCGCAGTGCTCCTGAGGGAGCTTGCGGGCGAACAGACCGGGAATGAGCAGGCACAGGATACGGAACAGAACGGGGGGTTTTGATGTTTGCAGCCCTGAGTGAACACGACATCGCTCCCCGCACGGCCGCGGCGCAAGGCGGTACGGTGGGGCGAGAAGGATGCGGCTACGCGGTCCGAGGAGGGAGCCACCGATGATTCTGCTCCGTCGCCTGCTGGGTGACGTGCTGCGTCGGCAGCGCCAGCGCCAGGGCCGTACTCTGCGCGAAGTCTCCTCGTCCGCCCGAGTCTCACTCGGCTATCTCTCCGAGGTGGAGCGGGGGCAGAAGGAGGCTTCCTCCGAGCTGCTCTCCGCCATCTGCGACGCGCTGGACGTACGGATGTCCGAGCTCATGCGGGAAGTGAGCGACGAGCTCGCCCTCGCCGAGCTGGCCCAGTCTGCTGCCGCCACCCCCAGTGAGCCTGTGCCCACGCCGGTTCGTCCGATGCTGGGTTCCGTGTCGGTGACCGGTGTGCCACCGGAGCGGGTGACCATCAAGGCGCCCGCCGAGGCGGTGGACGTGGTCGCCGCGTGATGTGCCGCTGGGTGGACGGGTCCACCGAGTGGTGTGTGTGAAGGCGTACAGCACGCCGTGTGTGTGAGCGTGCGGCATCTGTGAGGCCCCGGCCGGGGCTTCTCCGGGAGGTCCGGAGGACTGCGGTCGGGGTTTTTGCATGCCCGGGGTGGGTGGTTCGGGAGGGTTCGGGTGCGTTTGCCGGTCTCGGGTGCGGCGGTCATGGTGGAGGGGCACGACGGGAGTCGACCAATCCGGAGGTACGGATGCACGTCGTGAAGAGCCCACTGTCCGACGCCGACCAGAAGACCGTCTCCGAAGCCCTGCAGGGGGCGCTGGTCGATCTGATCGGCCTTTCGCTCGTCGCCAAGCAGGTCCACTGGAACGTGGTCGGGCCCCGCTTCCGGTCCGTTCACCTCCAGCTCGACGAGGTCGTGGACACCGCCCGCACGCACTCCGACACCGTGGCGGAGCGCGCCTCGGCGCTGGGCGTCCCGCCGGACGGGCGTGCGGCGACGGTGGCCGCCAGGAGCGGGATCAATGTGGTGTCCGAGGGCTGGGTCAAGGACACGGACGCGGTGGAGGCGCTGGTGGCGGCGCTGGGCGCGGTGATCACCCGGATGCGGGAACGGGTGACCGCCACCGGCAACGCGGATCCGGTGACTCAGGACGTCTTCATCGCGATCACCGCCGATCTGGAGAAGCACCATTGGATGTTCCAGGCGGAGAACGCGTGAGGAACGTGTGACGCGAGGCCGTGCGGCGCGGGGGAGGCGCGGGTGGGGCGCTCCTTACGGCGGTGCGCTCTCCCGGCGGTGCGAGCGGCTGACCAGCGACGTGCCGGGCAGGGGCGTGCCGGGCGGGGTGAGCGGCTTTCCGGCGTCGGGCTGGAGGTGACGGCCGTGTCGGGTCGGGCAGTGCGCCGGGGGGCGGCTCTGGGGCTCGGGGTGCTGTGGTGGTGGGCCGCGGTGCGGATCGCCGTGGCGCCCGACGCCGGTGTGGTGGAGGAGGCGGTGGTCACCGGGGGGTGGGGGTTGAGTCTGCTGCCGGTGCACTGTGTGGCCAAGGCGCGGGCCGTGGGAGCGGTCGCCGCGGGGCGGTGGAGGGCCGCGTGGCGGGGGCAGGCGGGTGGCGGTGCCGCCGGCGCGGAGTGTGCCGTCGGCGGCAAGGGCGAGGGGGCGCTGGAACGGGGCTCTGCAGCGGGCGGGGGCGGGTGGGGTGGAGATGCGCGCGGGGCGTCTACCAAGGCATGGCCACGCCGCCGTTCGGGCGGAGGATCTGGCCCGTCGTGAAGGAGGACGCGTCCGAGGCCAGGTGCAGCACGGCGTGGGCGACGTCCTCCGGCTCGCCGACCCGGCCCAGGGGTGACATGCGGGACATGAGCGCCTCGGTGTGCGCCTGTGCGTCGGCGTCGTGGCGGTCGGTCATCGGGGTGCGGATCCAGCCCGGGGCGACGGCGTTGACGCGGATGCCGTACCGGCCGACCTCTGCCGCCAGGGTCTTCGTCAGCTGGACCACCGCCGCCTTGGAGACGCCGTAGCAGAGGAGCCCGGGGCCGCCCGTGTCCACGGCGCCCGAGGCCATGGTGATGATGCTGCCCCGGGTGCTGCGGGAGAGCATCAGGCGGGCCGCTTCCCGGCAGGCGTGGAGCACGCCCTTGAAGTTGACGTCGAGGACCCGGTCGAGGTCCTCGTCCCGGGTCTCCAGGACCGGGCTGCTGTGCATGATCCCGGCGACCGCCGCCATCACGTCCAGGCGCTCGCAGGACTCGACCGCCTGCCGCACCTGGGCGCGGTCGGTGACGTCGAGGTGGTGGGTGTGGGCCGTTCCGCCCCTGTCCTTGATCAGGGTCGCCGTCTCGTGCAGACCCTGCGTGTCGCGGTCCGCGCCGTGCACGGTGGCGCCGGCCTCGGCCAGCAGTACGGCACAGGCACGGCCTATGCCGCTGGCGGCGCCGGTGACGAATGCGGTGCGTCCGGTGAGGTCGTACGCCTTCACGGCCATGAAGGGACGGTACGAGGATTTCTGACGGTGCGTCAATTGTTGGTGCGGGGGCGGAGGCGGCGCGTGGGCGGGGAGCCCGGGGCCGGGGCGGGGCCCGTCTGGCAGGTGGGGCACCAGTACGTGGGACGCTCACGGGAGCCGTCGCCCTGGTCGGCCGCGCGGACGGGTGTTCCGCAGCGCAGACACGGGCGGGGGGCGCGGCCGTAGACGAAGAGGTCCTGGGCGCGGCGGCCGGTGGTGCTGCGGATGGGGCGGTCGCGGTTGGTCTCCAGGAGCTTCCTGGCGAGGACGGGCAGCTTGGCGGCGCGGTCGGCGGGGAGTGCGCCGACGGGGAGCCACGGGGTGGCCCCGAGGAGGAAGCAGAGCTCGCTCTTGTACACGTTGCCGATGCCGGCGAGGTTGCGCTGGTCGAGGAGGGCCTCGCCGAGGGGGCGGGTGGGGTCCGCGAGGAGGTTGGCGAGGGCGCGCTCGGGGTCCCAGTCGGGGCCCAGCAGGTCGGGGCCGAGGTGACCGACGGCTCGGTCCTCGTCGGTGGTGCGCAGGAGTTCGAGGACGGGGAGGCGGTAGCCGACGGCGGTGCGGTCGTGGGTGCCGAGGACGGCGCGGATCTGGTGTGCGGGGCCGCCGGTCCAGCGCTGGCCGTTCGCGTACACCTTCCAGGAGCCGTCCATCCGAAGATGCGAGTGGAGCGTCAGGCCGCCCTCGATGCGGGTGAGGAGGTGCTTGCCGCGGGGGGTGACGTCCAGGACGGTGCGGCCGGTGAGGTCGGTGGTGGCGTACTTGGGCACGCGGAGGTCGGAGCGGGTCAGCACCTTGCCCGCGAGGGCGGTGTGCAGCCGGCTCGCGGCTTGCCAGACCGTGTCACCTTCGGGCATGGGTCAAGGGTGGCACGGGGGAGTGGTGCGGGAGGCGGTGTGGGTTCTGGTCGTCATGCTCGTATCCGTAGGCCTCGGGGGGTCGCGATGAAGCCGGCTCCCTCCAGGAGGGTGCCCAGGGGGGAGGTCAGGGCCGAGGCGCCGTTGACGCGTTCGACGGTGACCGTGCCGAGGGAGCCCGCGCGGGCGGCCGCGGCGAGGGCTTCCGCGGCTGCGTGCAGGCGGGGGTCGTCGGTGGGGGTGGCCTCGCCGTCCGGGGTGGAGGGCCAGGCCAGCAGGGTCTTGCCGCCGCGTTCCATGTAGAGGGTCAGTTCGCCGTCGACGAGCACCACCAGGGAGCCCGCCTTGCGGCCGGGCTTGTGTCCGGCTCCGGTCGGTGGCTCGGGCCAGGGCAGGGCGGCGCCGTACGCGTTCGCCGGGTCGGCCGCGGCGAGGACCACGGCACGGGAGGCGGGGGAGGGCGTACGGCGACGGTGGTCGGAGAAGCCGGAGGCGTACGGGAAGCCGTTGCCGCCTCGTGGGCCGCCCGCGCCGGGGGAGGCGAAGTCGCGGGGGGAGACGTAGTCGCCCGGTGCGGGAGGGGCCGGCGACGAGTCGAAGTCGTCGAGGCCGGGAACCTCCCAGCCGAGGTCGTCGGACGGGGAACCGTCGGGGAAAGTGAAGCCGTCGGGGCTGCCGTCCTCCCGGGCCGCGCCGGGCAGCGTCTCACCCCGGTCGCGGGCGTTGGCCACCGCGCGGACGCGGTCCACGGCGCCGTCCATCGCGAACTGCGCGGCGCCGAGACCCTCCACGACATAGCCCCGCCGGGCCTGGCCGCTCTCCTCGAAGGCGGACAGGACACGGTACGCAGCCGAGAAGCCGCCTTCGACGCCCTCGGCGGAGACCGCGCCCCGGGTCACCACTCCGTGGCGGTCGAGGAGCGTGCGGGCAAGGGCGTGGGCGCGCACGGTGGCGTCGGCCTCGTGCGCCGGGAGCAGGGACCAGCGGCCGGCGACGGTCGGAGGGCCGCTGCGGGAGGCGGAGCGGGCGGCGGCCGTCAGCGAGCCGTAGCGGCCGCGGGGGACCGTGCGCTTGGCGCGGTGGGCCGTGGAACCGGCTGTGCGGCCCGAGCCCAGCAGGGAGCGCATCGGCGCCAACGTGTCGTTGGTCAGGCGGCCCGACCAGGCCAGGTCCCAGAGGGCGTCGGCGAGTTGCGGGTCGGCGACGTCGGGGTGGGTGGTGGCGCGGACCTGGTCGGCGATCTGGCGGAAGAACAGGCCGTAGCCGCCGGAGAGGGTGTCCAGGACGGACTGGTGCAGGGCCGTCAGCTCCAGCGGGTGGGCCGGGGGCAGCAGCAGCGGGGCCGCGTCCGCCAGGTACAGGGAGACCCAGCCGTCCTTTCCGGGAAGGGCGCCCGCGCCGGCCCAGACCACCTCTCCGGCGGCGGTGAGCTCGTCGAGCATGGCCGGGGTGTAGCCCGTCACACGGGACGGAAGGACGAGCTTCTCCAGGGCGGAGGCGGGGACGGACGCGCCCTGGAGCTGCTCGATCGCGCGGACCAGGCCGTCGATGCCCCGGAGCGCGTGACCCCTGCCGATGTGCTGCCACTGGGGCAGGAACTGGGCGAGCGCGGCGGCCGGGACGGGTTCGAGTTCGTGCCGCAGGGCGGCCAGGGAGCGACGGCGCAGCCGGCGCAGGACGGTCGCGTCGCACCACTCCTGGCCGATGCCGGCCGGATGGAACTCGCCCTGGACGACGCGCCCGCCCGCCGCGAGCCGCTGGAGGGCGCCCTCGGTGACCGCCACGCCCAGGCCGAATCGGGCGGCCGCGGCGGCCGAGGTGAACGGACCGTGCGTGCGGGCGTAGCGGGCGAGGAGGTCGCCCAGCGGGTCCTTCACGGGCTCGGTGAAGGCCTCCGGGACGCCGACGGGGAGAGCGGTGCCCAGGGCGTCGCGCAGGCGGCCCGCGTCCTCGACCGCCGCCCAGTGGTCGGCGCCGGCGACACGGACCCGGATGGCGCGGCGGGCGGCGGCCAGCTCCTGGGCCCAGTGGGGTTCGGCACCCCGCTCGGCCAGCTCGGCGTCGGTGAGCGGGCCGAGTACACGCAGGACGTCCGCGACGCCTTCGACGTCCTTCACGCGGCGGTCCTCGGTCAGCCACTGCAGCTCCCGCTCCAGCTCGGTGAGCACCTCGGCGTCGAGCAGTTCGCGCAACTCCGCCTGACCGAGCAGCTCGGCCAGCAGCCGTGAGTCCAGGGAGAGGGCAGCGGCACGGCGTTCCGCGAGGGGGGAGTCGCCCTCGTAGAGGAACTGGGCGACGTATCCGAACAGGAGGGAGCGGGCGAAGGGCGACGGCTCCGGGGTGGTGACCTCGACCAGGCGCACCTTGCGGGATTCCAGGTCGCCCATCAGCTCGACGAGTCCGGGGACGTCGAAGACGTCCTGGAGGCACTCGCGGACCGCTTCCAGGACGATCGGGAACGAGCCGAACTCGCTCGCCACCTGGAGCAGCTGGGCGGCGCGCTGGCGCTGCTGCCACAGAGGGGTGCGCTTGCCCGGGTTGCGCCGCGGCAGCAGCAGGGCACGGGCGGCGCACTCGCGGAAGCGGGCCGCGAACAGCGCGGAGCTGCCCACCTGGTCGGTGACGATCTGGTCGACCTCGCCCTTGTCGAAGACGACGTCGGCCGCGCCGACCGGGGCCTGTTCGGCGTCGTATTCCGTGCCGGCCTTCACCGGCTCCTGGTCGAGCAGGTCGAGACCCATGAGGTCGGCGTCCGGCAGGCGCAGGACGATGCCGTCGTCGGCATGCATGACCTGCGCGTCCATGCCGTACCGCTCGGAGAGTTTGGCGCCGAGGGCGAGGGCCCAGGGGGCGTGGACCTGGGCGCCGAACGGGGAGTGCACGACGACCCGCCAGTCGCCCAGTTCGTCCCGGAAGCGTTCCACGACGATCGTGCGGTCGTCGGGGACGTGGCCGCAGGCCTGGCGCTGTTCGTCCAGGTACGACAGGACGTTGTCCGCGGCCCATGCGTCCAGTCCCGCGGTCAGCAGGCGCAGACGGGCGTCGTCCTTGGGCAGGGAGCCGACCTCGCGCAGGAACGCGCCGACCGCGCGCCCGAGCTCCAGTGGGCGGCCCAGCTGGTCGCCCTTCCAGAACGGGAGACGGCCGGGGACGCCGGGGGCGGGGGAGACCAGGACACGGTCGCGCGTGATGTCCTCGATGCGCCAGGACGTCGTACCCAGGGTGAAGACGTCGCCGACGCGGGACTCGTAGACCATCTCCTCGTCCAGCTCGCCCACCCGGCCGCCGCCCTTCTTGGGGTCGGCGCCCGCGAGGAAGACGCCGAACAGTCCGCGGTCGGGGATCGTGCCCCCGGAGGTCACGGCGAGACGCTGGGCTCCGGGGCGGCCGGTGATCGTGCCGGCGACGCGGTCCCACACCACGCGCGGGCGGAGTTCGGCGAAGGCGTCGGAGGGGTAGCGGCCGGCGAGCATGTCCAGGACCGCCGTGAAGGCGGACTCGGGGAGCGAGGCGAAGGGCGCGGCGCGGCGGATCAGGGCGAGCAGGTCGTCGAGCTGCCAGGTGTCCATCGCGGTCATGGCGACGAGCTGCTGGGCGAGGACGTCCAGGGGGTTCGCCGGCACCTTGAGGGACTCGATGGCGCCGGTGCGCATGCGCTCGGTGACCACCGCCGCCTGGACCAGGTCGCCGCGGTACTTGGGGAAGACCACGCCGGTGGAGACGGCTCCGACCTGGTGGCCCGCGCGGCCGACGCGCTGCAGGCCCGAGGCGACGGAGGGCGGCGACTCGACCTGGACCACGAGGTCGACCGCGCCCATGTCGATGCCCAGTTCCAGGCTGGAGGTGGCGACCACCGCGGGGAGACGGCCCGCCTTCAGGTCCTCCTCGACCAGGGCGCGCTGCTCCTTGGAGACCGAGCCGTGATGGGCGCGCGCGATGACGGGCGGTGCGCCCTGGGCGGTGCCCGAGCCGCCCATCAGTTCGGCCGGGGCGTGGTGCTCGCCGAGGGTTTCGCCGGTGGCCCGCTCGTAGGCGATCTCGTTGAGGCGGTTGCAGAGACGCTCCGCGA
This sequence comes from Streptomyces aurantiaciflavus, assembly GCF_049808595.1. Classification (NCBI taxonomy): domain Bacteria; kingdom Bacillati; phylum Actinomycetota; class Actinomycetes; order Kitasatosporales; family Streptomycetaceae; genus Streptomyces; species Streptomyces aurantiaciflavus. The sequence continues at coordinate 24,856 of NZ_JBNCAQ010000028.1, forward strand.
GGCGGCGGCTGTTGGCGAAGACGATCGTGGAGCGGTGGGACTGGATGAGGTCGGTGATCCGTTCCTCGACGTGGGGCCAGATGGACGGGCGTTCCGCCCCTTCGGAGCCGTCCGCGACCGGGGAGCCGCCCAGTTCGCCCAGGTCCTCGACCGGGACGACGACCGAGAGGTCGAACTCCTTGCCGGACTTGGGCTGGACGATCTCCACCTTGCGGCGCGGGGAGAGGTAGCGGGCCACCTCGTCGACCGGGCGGACGGTCGCGGAGAGACCGATGCGGCGGGCCGGCCTCGGGAGCAGTTCGTCCAGGCGCTCCAGGGAGAGGGCCAGGTGGGCGCCGCGCTTGGTGCCGGCCACGGCGTGCACCTCGTCGAGGATCACGGTCTCGATGCCGGTCAGCGCGTCGCGGGTGGCCGACGTCAGCATCAGGAAGAGGGACTCGGGCGTGGTGATCAGGATGTCCGGGGGGCGGGTGGAGAGGGCGCGGCGCTCGGCGGCGGGAGTGTCGCCGGAGCGGATGCCGACCTTGACCTCGGGCTCGGGCAGGCCCAGGCGTGCGGATTCGTGACGGATGCCCGTCAGCGGGCTGCGGAGGTTGCGTTCCACGTCGACGGCCAGGGCCTTGAGCGGGGACACGTAGAGCACGCGGCAGCGCTTCTTCGGGTCGGCCGGTGGCGGTGTGGAGGCCAGCTGGTCCAGGGCGGCGAGGAACGCGGCCAGGGTCTTGCCGGAACCGGTCGGGGCCACCACCAGCACGTCCGAGCCCTCACGGATGGCCTGCCACGCGCCCGCCTGGGCGGCGGTGGGCGTGGAGAACGCCCCCGTGAACCAGCCGCGGGTCGCGGAGGAGAAGCCGTCCAGGGCTCGGTGTGCGTCGCTGACCATGCGTCCATCGTGCACCCCCGCACTGACAATGGCGCTGACCTGCGGTGGCGCTGCGCCGACCGGGCTGTGCGCCCAGAATGGGGCCGGGGCCAGGGACGCGGCCGCTCCCCTCGGACTGCGGCTGCTGGTCAGCGCAGGCGTCGCCGAGAATGGGGGTATGGCGGGATCGGTCGACGTGGCGAGGCACTGGCAGTATGCGGAGCTGCCCGGGGTCGATCTGCTGCGGGCCCGGTACGTGCGGAAGAACTTCGTGCGGCACACGCACGAGCACTTCGTGATCGCCGGCATCGCCGAGGGGGTCGAGGTCTTCCACCATCGTGGGGGCGACCAGTACGCGGGGGCCGGTGCGCTCGCGCTGCTCAATCCGGACGCTCCGCACACGGGACGAGCCGGTGTGCCCGAGGGGTGGCGCTACGGGGCCGTGTATCCGGCGCCCGAGGTCGTGGCCGGGATCGCCGCCGAGACGACCACCCTGCGGGGCACCCCCGGGTTCGTCGGTCCCGTGCTCGACGATCCCTACTCCGTCTCTCTGGTGCACCAGGTGCTCCGCGCCGCCGACGAGGGCAACGCGCTGGCCGCCGACACGCTGTTGCGCGTCACCGTGACACGGCTGCTGCGGTTGAACGGCGGGCCCCTGCCGGTACGGCGGGTGAGTACGGCCGGTGCGCGGGTCGCCGCACGCGCGCGTGCCGTGTTGGAGGAGCGGATGGCCGATCCGCCGACCTTGGAGCAGCTCGCGGGTGATCTCGGGACCGGTCCCTTCCCGCTGTTGCGCGCGTTCCGGGACGCCTACGGGATGCCGCCCCACGCCTGGCTCACGGACGCGCGGGTCCGCCGGGCGCGGCGGCTGCTGGACGCCGGGACGACACCCGCGGAGGCGGCCCTCGCGGTGGGGTTCACCGACCAGCCGCACCTCAACCGTCACTTCTCCCGGATCGTGGGCGTGCCTCCGGGCTCCTACCAGCGCGAGCGCAAGAACGTACAAGACGCGCGGTCGCGGCTGGCCCTACCGTCCGACGCGTGGCAGAACAGACAGCTCTCGCAGACATCCGCGCCGACGACGGACGGAGGCCGGACACCGCCGTCGTACGGGACGCCCTGGGCGTCGGGGTCGCCGTCGGACTCTCCGGGTTCGCCTTCGGGGTGACCTCGGCGGGCAGCGGGCTCACGGTGTGGCAGACCTGCGCGCTCAGCCTGCTGGTGTTCACGGGCGCGTCGCAGTTCGCGCTCGTCGGGGCGCTCGCGGCGGGCGGCAACCCGATGACGGCGGCCGCGGGCGCCTTCTTCCTGGGCGTGCGCAACGCCTTCTACGGCCTGCGCCTGTCGCAGTTGCTGGCCCTCCCGCGCGCGGTGCGCCCGTTGGCCGCCCAGTGGGTGATCGACGAGACGGCGGCCGTGTCGCTGGCGCAGCGCGATCGGCGCGGGGCGCGGATCGGCTTCGCGGTCACCGGGCTGAGCCTGTACGTGCTGTGGAACCTCACGACACTCCTGGGCGCGCTGGGCGCCGAGGCGATCGGGGACACGAACGCGTGGGGGCTCGACGCGGCCGGGCCCGCCGTCTTCCTGGCGTTGCTCGCGCCCATGCTGAAGACCGTCATGGAGCGGGCCGTCGCCGCTCTCGCGGTCCTTCTGGGACTGGGCCTCCTGCCTGTCCTGCCCGCCGGGGTGCCCGTCCTGGTGGCCGCGCTCGCCGCGCCGCTCGTCCTGTGGGCCGAGGGGCGTCGCGAAGGCCGGACGCGCGGCCGACCGGAGGAGGGCGAGCGATGAACGTCTGGATCGCGATCGGGGCGACCGCCCTCGGCTGCTACGCCGTCAAGCTCGCCGGGCTGCTCGTTCCCGCGGGCGTTCTCGAGCGGCCCGTGGTCCGGCGGCTCGCGGCCCTGCTGCCCGTCGCCCTGCTCGCCGCCCTGACGGCCCAGCAGGCCTTCGCCGACGGACAGGCGCTCGTACTCGACGCACGGGCCGCTGGGCTGGCCGCGGCCGCCGTGGCGCTCGTCCTGCGAGCGCCGTTCCTGCTCGTCGTCGCGGCGGCCGTGGTGGTGACGGCGGGGGTGCGGGCCGTGGGCGGGTGACGGTGCGCGGCCGGGTGCTCGGGCGTCAGCCGATGGCGCGGCCGTACGCCCTCAGGGTCCGCAGGGCCTCGATCGTCACCAGGGGGCGTGCTTCCAGGGCGGTGCCCGGTGCCCAGCGGCGCCAGCGGATCGGCCAGCCGCCGTCCTCCTCCTGCTCGCCGGCGAGGAAGTCCAGGGAGCGTTCCATCTCGTCGTCCGTGAACCACGCGCGCGCGAGGGAGCCCGGCGTCCGGGCGAAGTCGTGCGGGAAGTGGTGCTCACCGGGGGCGTATCCGGGCGGGACGGGGTGCGTGTCGCGGTGGTCGGGGTCCAGTACGGCGAGCCGTTGTTCGCGCACCAGGCGGCCCAGGCGGTCGGCGGCCGCCTCCGCGCGCGGGCGGTCGGGGGCGGAGTCCAGGAAGGCCACGGCGGCCTGGATCTCGTACGGGTGGGACGTCTCCAGGGCGTCCACCGCCTGCCAGCAGAAGTCCGTGGCCCTGAACAGCCAGGCGTGCCACACCTCGTTGCGGTGGAGGAGGCCCACCACCGGACCCGTGGCCAGGAGTTGGCTGGGCGGGTCGTCCACGATCGGGACGAACGGGGCCGTCGGGTAACCGCGCTGGCTGGGATGGATCGCGGGGAGGGCCCCGTCGGGGTTGGACACGGAGGTGAGGTAGCGGCACACCCGTTCCACACGCTGGCCGCCGCAGCGCCCGAGAGAGTCCAGGACGCGCAGGGCGTGCGCGGTGTGCAGGGGCTGGCTGACGGGGCCCCGCAGATCCGGCTCCAGCGCGTGGCCGTATCCGCCGTCCTCGTTGCGGTAGGCGTCGAGTGCGGTCTCGACGGGATCGGCGCCGCCGTGGAGGAAGTGATACGCGAAGAGGCGCTGTTCCAGCACGCGCGCGGTGAGCCAGACGAAGGGCTCGGCGCGGAAGAGCGGGGTGCGCGCCGGGGGCGTAGGGGGGAGTGGGGAAGCTCCGGTTTCGGCCATGCGTCAGACCGTAGGGCGGAAAGCGGTGTCGACAGGCGGTCCCGGCCAGGGCCACCCCCGGGGGCGGGATACTGGTGTCATGCGGTTGACGGTCTTCTGGCAGCGGATGGCGGAGCACTTCGGTTCGGGCTACGCCGACACCTTCGCGCGCGATCATGTGATGGCGGAGCTCGGCGGGCGCACGGTGCACCAGGCGCTGGAAGCCGGCTGGGAGGCCAAGGACGTGTGGCGCGTGGTGTGCGCGGTGATGAACGTTCCGCACGAGAAGCGCTGATCCGCGATGAAGATCGCAGGGGGGGCTCCGGTTGTCGGTGGCGTGGGCGAGACTTGATCCGTGGCACCCACTGACGAGAGCGGACAGGTCGCCCCGCAGGCATCCCCGTCGGGCGCGACGCCGCCCAGCCAGCCCCCGGCCGGCCCCGACGCCGCGCCGGGTGCGCGCATGCCCCGCTGGCTCCCGCGCGCGATGGTGCTCGCGTTCGCTCTCTTCGGCGTGTTCCAGCTGGGCACCTGGGCCTTCCACCAGCTCATCGGCCTGCTGATCAACATCATGATCGCGTTCTTCCTGGCCCTCGCCATGGAGCCCGCGGTGAGCCGGATGGCCGCGCACGGCATGCGCAGGGGGCTCGCCACCTTCCTGGTCTTCTTCGGGCTGCTGATCGCGGTCGCCGGCTTCTTCACGCTGCTCGGCTCGATGCTCGCGGGGCAGATCATCAAGATGATCGAGGGCTTCCCCGAGTACCTCGACTCCGTCATCCACTGGATCAACACCACGTTCCACACCGACCTCAGACGCGTGGACATCCAGGAGGGCCTGCTCCACTCCGACTGGCTGAAGAAGTACGCGCAGAACAGCGCCGCCGGCGTGCTGGACGTCTCCACCCAGGTTCTCGGCGGCCTGTTCCAGCTGCTGACGATCGGGCTGTTCTCGTTCTACTTCGCCGCCGACGGACCCCGCCTGCGTCGCGCCCTGTGCTCCGTCCTGCCGCCTGCCAGGCAGGCCGAGGTGCTGCGCGCGTGGGAGATCGCCGTCGACAAGACCGGCGGCTATCTGTACTCGCGCGGTCTGATGGCGCTGATCTCCGGCGCGGCGCACTACGTGTTGCTGCAGGCCCTCGGCATCCCGTACGCGCCCGTGCTCGCGGTGTGGGTGGGTGTGGTCTCGCAGTTCATCCCGACCATCGGTACGTATCTCGCGGGCGCCCTGCCCATGCTGATCGCCTTCACGGTCAGCCCCTTGTACGCGGTGTGGGTGCTGATCTTCGTCGTGGTGTACCAGCAGTTCGAGAACTACATGCTGCAGCCCAAGCTGACGTCCAAGACCGTCGACATCCACCCCGCCGTCGCCTTCGGCTCGGTCGTCGCCGGCACCGCCCTCCTCGGCGCGGTCGGCGCCCTGATCTCCATCCCGGCGGTCGCCACGCTGCAGGCCTTCCTGGGCGCGTACGTGAAGCGGTACGACGTCACGGACGATCCCCGTGTCCACGGTCACCGGCGACAGGGCGAGGGGCCGCGCCCGCTCACCCGCCTGCGGCGGCTGTGGGCGAGGACGCGGGAGCGGACCGGGGCGACCGGGCCGGGGGAGAAGTCCGACTGACGCCGCTCGTGGGCGGGGTGACCGTGCTCGCGCGCGGGCGAGGGCATGTGCCGGTACCGGCGAGGACGTGTGCGGGTACGGGCGAGGCCTCAACCGCATGAGAATGCCTGCCATCCGCGTGCGGTGACGGCGGCCGCCGTGTGACGGCCGGTTGTCGCGGGCCGCGATCCACTCCTGTGCCATCACCGGGTCCGGGGCGTTGACGGGCTGCGGACGCGGGGGTCGGAAGTGCTCCGGGGTGCGCTTGACACCAAAATCGAACATCCATTCTTATAGAACCTCCGGCGAGGCTCTCGACGGGGATTCCGTCCCGTTTTGGGTGGAGAAGTGCCTGAGTTATCCACAGGCCGGACCGGCGTCGGGGCGCATTGTCAGTGGCAGGCGTTAGCGTCTTTGACGTGAAGCGATCGACTCAAGCAAACCGGGTGGAACCCATGGCAGGAACCGACCGCGAGAAGGCCCTGGACGCCGCACTCGCACAGATTGAACGGCAATTCGGCAAGGGCGCGGTCATGCGCATGGGCGAGCGGTCGAAGGAGCCCATCGAGGTCATCTCGACCGGGTCGACCGCCCTCGACGTGGCCCTCGGCGTCGGCGGTCTGCCGCGCGGCCGCGTCGTGGAGATCTACGGACCGGAGTCCTCCGGTAAGACCACACTGACCCTGCACGCCGTGGCCAATGCCCAGAAGGCCGGCGGCCAGGTCGCCTTCGTGGACGCGGAGCACGCCCTCGACCCCGAGTACGCGCGCAAGCTCGGCGTCGACATCGACAACCTCATCCTCTCCCAGCCCGACAACGGCGAGCAGGCCCTGGAGATCGTGGACATGCTCGTCCGCTCCGGCGCCCTCGACCTGATCGTCATCGACTCCGTCGCAGCGCTCGTCCCGCGCGCGGAGATCGAGGGCGAGATGGGCGACAGCCACGTCGGTCTGCAGGCCCGCCTGATGAGCCAGGCCCTGCGGAAGATCACCAGCGCGCTCAACCAGTCCAAGACCACCGCGATCTTCATCAACCAGCTCCGCGAGAAGATCGGCGTGATGTTCGGCTCCCCGGAGACCACGACCGGCGGCCGGGCGCTGAAGTTCTACGCCTCGGTGCGCATCGACATCCGCCGCATCGAGACCCTCAAGGACGGCACCGAGGCGGTCGGCAACCGCACCCGCTGCAAGGTCGTCAAGAACAAGGTCGCGCCGCCCTTCAAGCAGGCGGAGTTCGACATCCTCTACGGCCAGGGCATCAGCCGCGAGGGCGGCCTGATCGACATGGGCGTGGAGCACGGCTTCGTCCGCAAGGCCGGCGCCTGGTACACGTACGAGGGCGACCAGCTCGGCCAGGGCAAGGAGAACGCCCGCAACTTCCTGAAGGACAACCCCGACCTCGCCAACGAGATCGAGAAGAAGATCAAGGAGAAGCTGGGCGTCGGCGTACGTCCGGAGGAGCCCGCCGCGGAGCCGGGCGCGGACGCCGCGGTCGCCACGGGCGCGCCGGCGGACGACGCCGCCAAGACGGCTCCCGCTCCCGCCGCCAAGGCCGCCAAGACCAAGGCCGCGGCTGCCAAGAGCTGACCCGTGACCCGACGAACGGACTGGGCCGAATACGACGCCTACCCCGGCATCCCCCGGGAGCCGGGGCACGCGGAGGACGACGGCGGCCCTGACCGAGGCGGCGACGACTGGCCGGACGGCGGCTCGCACCGGAGCGACGGCGCGGACGGTGCCGGCCGGCTCCGCGGCGGCCGGACGGGGCGCGGCGGTGAAGGCGGTCCACGGGGCGGACGTGGACGCCGTCGGCGCGGCTTCGGAGAGCCGTCCGCCGAGGACGAAGACCCCTCTACCTCGTCGAGGGCCGAGAAGGGGGAGTCTTCAGGGGACCCGGCTGAGCGGGCACGGGCGATCTGCCTGCGCCTGCTCACCGGGACCCCGCGCACACGGAAACAACTTGCCGACGCCCTCAGTAAACGGGAGATTCCGGACGACGTGGCCGAGGAGGTGCTCTCGCGGTTCGAGGAGGTCGGGCTGATCAATGACAGCGCCTTCGCGGACGCCTGGGTGGAGTCCCGGCACCACGGCCGGGGGCTGGCCCGGCGCGCGCTCGCGCAGGAACTGCGGACCAAGGGGGTCGACTCGACGCTGATCGACGAGGCCGTCTCCCAGCTCGACTCCGAGCGGGAGGAGACGACCGCACGTGAGCTCGTCGCCCGCAAGCTGCGCTCGACCCGCGGCCTCGACCGCGACAAACGGCTCCGCCGCCTCGCCGGGATGCTCGCGCGCAAGGGCTACTCCCAGGGCATGGCCCTGCGAGTGGTCCGGCAGGCGCTGGAGGAGGAAGGGGAGGACGCCGAGGTCTTGGGGGACGAGGAGTTCTGAGCCTCAGCAGGACCAAGGGTGCGTCGTCGGCCGGGGCTCGGCGAGTGGCGAGGCCTCTCGCGTGAGGCCCTGACGACCGGTTTTCACGACAAGGCTTCAAGACAAGCCCTTGTTTGTCGTTCTGATCGGGCCTGGTCGGCCCAGCAGCGCGCTCGTGAGAGGGCCGGAACACGCGGGCGTGGCTGCGGCTGGGGGCGTGAGCCATCCCGCCCCGTCGGCTCGGCGCCGGACACGGTGGACGCGCGGGGGCGCCGATCGCGTCCGGAGCCGGGCCGGTACGGGCGGAGCTCCATCGAGGGGCCGGACTCGCACCTCGCGCCAACTGCCCTCCGGCAGGTGGGACGACCGCGGTGGGTGGGCAGCGCACACCCAGTGGGCGACTCCGTATCCGCGCGGCGGCAGGGCACCTGGCCGGCGCCTTGGATGGCCCCAGGAAACGCAGGATCACCTTGCGCCTCCTGACGGGGGGCGCCCGCTCCGTCCGGTTGCACGGTCTGCCGTGGTCGTACGGCCCACGTCACCTGTACTGCATGTCACCGGTGCCGCACGCCACCTGCACCGCACGAATCCGCGGCGGCGCCCGGCCCCCGCCCACGTGGCTCCGCCTACGACGTCACCGGCAGTCCCGCCGCCCGCCACGCCTGGAAACCGCCCACCAGGTCGGTGGCCCGGTGCAGTCCGAGCTGGTGCAGGGACGCGGCCGCGAGGCTCGACGCGTAGCCCTCGTTGCAGATCACGACGATCCGCACGTCGTGGCCGGTGGCCTCGGGAAGACGATGGCTGCCCTGGGGATCGAGGCGCCACTCCAGCTCGTTGCGCTCGACGACCAGGGCACCGGGGATCAGCCCGTCCCGCTCGCGCAGGGCCGCGTACCGGATGTCGACGAGCAGCGCCTCACCCGCGCGGGCGGCCTCGTACGCCTCGCGTGCCTCCACGCGCGCGTACTCCGCGCGCACCCGCTCGAGCAACTCGTCGATGCCCAGAGGGCGTTCGCCGCTCACTGCCAGTCCTCCGGGCGCTCGACCTGCTCCAGGCGCAGCACCTGACCGGTACGGCTGTAACGACGGATCTGCGGCAGCGGCGGGTAGTAGGCGTGGACGGAGATCGCGTGCTGGTCGGGGGACTCGTTGAGGACCTCGTGCACATGGTGCCGTCCGAAGGCGCGGCCCTTGCCGGCGGACAGTCGGCGTTCCCGGTCCACGCCCTCCGAGAGTTCCAGGGTCTTCCAGCCGTCGGTGGGCAGCCGCGCGGCGAGCGAGTTCTCCTTGAGCTCGCCTCGTGCGGTGAGGAAGGCACCCACCGAGTCGGCGTGGTCGTGCCAGCCGGTGCCGGTGCCGGGCGGCCAGCCGATCAGCCAGGCCTCGCTGCCTCCGGGCCCCTCCAGGCGCACCCAGGTGCGGCCCTCCGGATCGAGGGGGAGGGAGGCGATCAGTTCGGCGTCGGCGGCCGTACGCCGGACGAAGTCGAGCAGGTCCGCCTGCGTGGGTACGGCGACGGCGGTGGGCACGGATGGGGAGACAGACACGGGTACCGTCCTGGGGGCGTTCGCGGGGCGCGCGGCAGCGCGGGAGCGCATCTCGGGCGCGCTGGTGGAAGAGGGGTTGCGAATTCAGCAGGACGGACGACACACGCAGCCCGCATAGCGGACGAGGTCCATATGGACCCTCCGCCACAGGCGCACACAGGTGTCGGTCACGATTCGGAGTACACCACGCCGGCCCGTACCGGTCAACTCACTGTCACCATGCGGACCGCAGAGTGACAGTCAGTGTCGACCGCCTCGCGGGGCTGCGCCCGGCCGGCGCGATCGTCGGCAACCGATCATCACATCGCTGCGGGCCCCGCGCCGGCGCTCACGGTCACTTCGCCCCGGCTCCGGCCTCCGCCCCCACCGGCCCTCCCACCGCCGTCTCCGCCGCCGCGTGCAGATCGGCCGGACGGACCCCGCTCAGCGCGGTGACCAGGTGGCCGTCGGGCCGGACCAGCAGGACCGTGTGGGCGGCCGCCCCCGGATAACTTTCGGCCACCAGCAGTTCGGCCGGGCAGGGCAGGGCCGTCACCGCGGCGGCGAGCCGGGGCATGATCCCGGCGCTCACCCAGTGCTTGCGCTCCCACACGCCGGTGCCGGGCGCGATCAGTACGACCAGCAGGGCACCGCGGCCCAGCCGGTCCCGCAGCCGTACGAAGGAGCCGTCCTCCGCCGTGACGCGCACGTCCTCGACAGGCGCGCCGGGGGGCGTGTCCACCGGCACCTCTGCCTCCAGGTGCCGGGGCGTGAGCGGGGAGCCGCCGTACGTACCGGGCGCGCCCAGCTGGCCACGCCCGAGGTGGCCCTCGGTGAGCAGCGCGTCGTGGCCGCGGGCGGAGCCGGGGACGTACGCCCTTATGCCACCGCCGCCGCGCAGCAGGGGCAGCGCCTGGTCGGCCGCGCGCAGGCGGGCGGCGACCACCGCGCGGCGCTCCGTCTGGTAGCTGTCCAGCAGCGCCTCGTGCGGCCCGTGATGCCAGGCCAGGGCCAGCTTCCACGCGAGGTTGTCGGCGTCCCGCAGGCCCTCGTCGAGCCCCTGGGTGCCGAGCGCGCCGAGCAGGTGGGCGGCGTCCCCTGCGAGGAAGACCCGCCCGGCACGCCAGCGGCGGGCCAGCCGGTGGTGGACCGTGTGGACACCGGTGTCGAGCAGCTCGTACGCCGGCGTGGAGCCGCCGCTCCAGCCCGCGAGGGTCTCACGGACGCGGCTCACCAGCAGCTCGGGCGTGACGAGGTCCTTGCCGGGGGGCAGCAGCCAGTCGAGGCGCCAGACGCCGTCCGGCAGCGGGCGTCCGGTGACTTCCCCGGCGGAGGGACCGGACGTACGCCACGGCGGCATCCGATGGAGCAACGCCTCACCCGTCCACGGAAGTTCCGCACGCAGGGCGGCGACGGCGTGTCGCTCCACCGCCGTACGGCCGGGGAAGCGGATGTCCTGGAGTTTGCGGACCGTGGAGCGGGGACCGTCGCAGCCGACCAGGTAACTGCCGCGCCACCAGGTGCCGTTCGGGCCGCGGGTGTGGGCGGTGACACCCGAGGGTTCCTGCTCGACGGTGTCCAGGCGGCTGTTCACGGCGATTCTCACGAGCCGCTCGCCCGCGAGGGCCGTGCGCAGGGCGCCGGTCAGCACATGCTGGGCGAGGTGCAGGGGAGCCGGTTCGGTGGCGTCGAAGGTGATCTCGCGCGTCACCTGCCTGCGCCGCATCGCCCGCCATCCGGCCCAGCGGACGCCGGCCTCGGTAAGGGATGTGCCGGTGAGACGTTCCACCAGGGCGGCGGTGTCCTCACGGAGGACGACGGTGCGCGCCAGCCGCGGTTCGTCCTTGCCCGGGCCCTCGTCGAGGAGGATCGACGGCACCTCCTGACGCGCCAGCGCCAGGGCGAGCGTGAGCCCCACGGGCCCCGCTCCGACGATGATCACCGGGTCCACGGCGTGGCGCCCCCTGCCCGTGACGGTGTCCTCAGGGACGTGAGTGAACAAGAGGTTGGAGCAGGGTGCACGATCACAGAACGTATGCAACCCACCGCCGGTTCCCGCGTCAAGCGACGGAGGCAGTGGCGAGTTCGCCACTGCCTCCGTACAGGTCACACCACTTGCACGAGCGTCAGATCGTGCCGCCCGCGCCGGTCCCGTAGGTGCCCGGGATTGCGGCCGGGTTGTCCTCGACGTCGTCCGGCGCCAGCACCGCACCCGTGCCGCGCTTGCTGCGCCGCAGCCGGCCCTCCAGCCAGGAGGCGAAGGAGGTGAGGATGAAGTTCACGATGATGAAGATGATCGCCACGACGATGAAGCTGGGGACGACGTTGGCGTAGTTCGCCGCCAGCGTGCTGCGCGCGTTCAGCAACTCGGTGAACCCGAGCATCACGCCGCCCAGCGCGGTGTCCTTCACGATGACCACGAGCTGGCTGACGATGGCCGGCAGCATCGCGGTGACGGCCTGCGGCAGCAGGATGCTCGTCATCGTCTGGCCCTTGCGCAGGCCGATCGCGTAGGCGGCCTCCGTCTGCCCCCTGGGCAGGGCGAGGATGCCGGCCCGGACGACCTCGGCGAGGACCGAGGCGTTGTAGAGCACCAGGCCGGTGACGACCGCGTACAGGGGCCGGTCCTCGCTGCTGACGCCCGTGGAGCGGACGTAGAACTCGTTGGCGAACAGCATCAGCAGCAGCACCGGGATCGCCCGGAAGAACTCGACCACCGCGCCGGCCGGGACGCGGACCCAGCTGTGGTCGGACATGCGGGCGATGCCGAAGACCGCGCCGAGCGGGAGGGCGATGACCATGGCGAGCGCCGCGGCCTTCAGGGTGTCGCCGAGACCGGGCAGCAGATAGGTCGTCCACGCCTCGGAGGTGGTGAACGGCTCCCACAGGGCCCACTCGAGCTGCTTCTTGTCGTCCATCTTCTGCCACATCCACCACAGCGCCAGGGCCAGGAGGACGAAGAAGAGGACGGAGAGAAGGACGTTGCGCCGCTTGGCGCGGGGGCCGGGGGCGTCGTAGAGGACGGAGCTCATCGCTTCACCGCCAGTCGCTTGCCGAGCCAGCCGAGCAGCAGGCCGGTGGGAAGGGTCAGGACCACGAATCCGAACGCGAAGACCGCCCCGATGGCCAGGGTCTGGGCCTCGTTCTCGATCATTTCCTTCATCAGGAAGGCCGCCTCGGGCACGCTGATCGCGGCCGCCACGGTGGTGTTCTTGGTCAGGGCGATCAGGACGTTGGCCAGCGGGCCGATGACCGCGCGGAACGCCTGTGGCAGCACGACGAGCCCGAGCGTCTGGCTGAAGCCCAGCCCGATCGCCCGCGCCGCCTCGGCCTGGCCGAGGGGAACGGTGTTGATGCCGGAGCGGATCGCTTCGCAGACGAAGGCCGCGGTGTAGCCGACCAGACCGAGCACCGCGAGGCGGAAGCCCTGCAGCTTGAAGTCGTGGGACGCGCCCATCGTCATACCGAAGATGTCGGCGAGGCCGAGCGAGGTGAAGACGATGATGACCGTGAGAGGGATGTTACGAACGATGTTGACGTAGGCGGTGCCGAATCCGCGCATCAGCGGGACCGGGCTGACCCGCATCGCGGCCAGCAGGGTGCCCCAGACCAGGGAGCCGACGGCGGAGAAGACGGTCAGTTTGATCGTCATCCAGAACGCCGCGAGGACGTCGTAGCCTTCAAGAAAGTCGAACACGATCTCCCGCGCTTCCGGGTGTGTGGCGTACGTGGAGGGCGTGGCGCGCCGCCGCCCTGATCGCGACGGTCGGCGGCGCGCCCGCGGAACCCCACGTCGGCCGCGGGGTTCCTACGGCAGTGGATGCCGCATGGCGTGCGGAGGACGCCTTACTTGACGACGACGCCGATCTTCGGGGCCGGCTCGTTCTTGTAGTTCGCCGGGCCGAAGTTCTTGGTGACCGCCTTGTCCCAGGACTTGTCGGCGACCATCTTCTCCAGCGCGGCGTTGATCTTGTCGACCGTCGCCTTGTCGCCCTTCTTGACGCCGATGCCGTAGTTCTCGTTGCTGAGCTTCTCGCCCACCAGCTTGAACTGGCCCTTGTACTTGTCCTGCGAGGCGTAGCCCGCGAGGATCGAGTCGTCGGTGGTCACCGCGTCGACCGCGCCGCTCTGCAGGGCGGCGATGCACTCCGAGTAGCCCGCGTTCTCACGCAGGTTGGCCTTCGGGGCGATCTTGTCCTTGACGTTCTGCGCCGAGGTCGAGCCGGCCACCGAGCAGAGGTTCTTGCCGTTGAGATCCTCACCCTTGGTGATCTTGGAGTCGGCCTTGACCAGCAGGTCCTGGTGGGCCAGCAGGTACGGGCCGGCGAAGTCGACCTTCTGCTTGCGCTTGTCGTTGATCGAGTACGAGGCCACGATGAACTTCACGTCGCCACGGGCGAGCGCGTTCTCGCGGTCGGCGCTCTTGGTCTCGACGAACTCGATCTGGTTGGCCTCGTAGCCGAGCTCCTTGGCCACGTACGTCGCCACGTCGATGTCGAAACCGGAGAAGGAACCGTCCGGCTCCTTCAGGCCGATGCCGGGCTGGTCGTACTTGATGCCGATCTTGATCTTGTCGCTGCCGCCGCTGGAGCCGCTGCCGCTGCCGCTGTCCTTGTCGTCGGAGCCGCACGCCGTGGCCGTCAGGGCGAGGGCGAGGACGGCGGCCGAGGCGGCGGTGACCTTGCGAAGCTTCATGGTGAACTTCCTTTGATGATGCCTTCGGGATGAAGGAATACGGGCCGTCGAAAGGCAGGTGACGCAGGTCGTCGGGTGCGCCGGGGCGCGTCAGTGATGCAGGATCTTCGACAGGAAGTCCTTGGCGCGGTCGCTGCGCGGATTGCTGAAGAACTGGTCGGGCGCAGCCTCTTCGACGATGCGGCCGTCCGCCATGAAGACCACGCGATTTGCAGCCGATCGTGCGAAGCCCATCTCGTGGGTGACGACGATCATGGTCATACCGTCCCGGGCGAGCTGCTGCATGACCTCCAGCACCTCATTGATCATCTCCGGGTCCAGGGCCGAGGTCGGCTCGTCGAAGAGCATGACCTTCGGGTTCATGGCCAGGGCCCGCGCGATGGCGACGCGCTGCTGCTGGCCGCCGGAGAGCTGCGCCGGGTACTTGTCGGCCTGGGTGCCCACACCGACCCGGTCCAGCAGCTCGCGGGCCTTCTCCTCGGCCTTCTTCTTGTCGGTCTTGCGGACCTTGATCTGGCCCAGCATGACGTTCTGGAGCACGGTCTTGTGCGCGAACAGATTGAAGGACTGGAAGACCATGCCGACGTCGGCGCGCAGCCGGGCCAGCTCCTTGCCCTCCTGGGGCAGCGGCTTCCCGTCGATCGTGATCGTCCCCGCGTCGATCGTCTCCAGGCGGTTGATGGTGCGGCACAGCGTGGACTTTCCGGACCCGGAGGGTCCGATGACCACGACGACCTCACCGCGCGCGATCGTCAGATCGATGTCCTGGAGAACGTGCAACGCGCCGAAGTGCTTGTTGACGCTCTTCAGGACGACCAGTTCGCCGGGCACGGCCGCGTCTTCCTTGGCCACCGATACTTCGGTCATCGCTCTCAGGCTCCGTCCTCCTCGGTTTCGGAGGACAGTAGTAACCAGTCTCGACCAGCGTCATTACATCTGAGGGGAATCTGAGCATCACGATCCGATAGCAATCGGACACCCGTCGTAGCACTTGTGACCTGCGTGCGTATCGGCCGGATAACGGAAGTCCCGCGCAACCGGAACCCACTTGACGGCGTCCTCGTCCATCAGCGTGACTGCCTTGGTGCACGCGCGCCGTGCCGGGTTTTCGCGCGCGCCGGAACCGCGCGCCGGGAACCGTGCGACTTTGTACAGAGCCGGACCGTACGCCCTATGAACAGGAGGAGGCCGGGATGAGACTGCTGCTCGTCGAGGACGACAACCACGTCGCCGCCGCGCTGTCCGCGGTCCTGAAGCGGCACGGTTTCGACGTCACTCACGCGCGCAGCGGTGAGGAGGCGCTCCAGGCGCTCGTCCCGGAGGGACCCGGCTTCGGCGTCGTCCTGCTCGACCTGGGCCTGCCCGACCAGGACGGCTACGAGGTCTGCGGCAAGATCCGCAAGCGCACCGCCACCCCGGTGATCATGGTGACGGCCCGCTCCGACGTGCGCTCCCGCATCCACGGCCTCAACCTGGGCGCCGACGACTACGTGGTGAAGCCGTACGACACCGGAGAGCTGCTGGCCCGGATCCACGCCGTCAGCCGGCGCACCGCCCACGAGGACCCGGCCGCGGCCGGCGAGGACACGCTCAGCCTGGGGCCCGTGCACATCGAACTGCCCACCCGGCGTGTCACCGTGGACGGTTCGGTCGTCCAGCTGACCCGCAAGGAGTTCGACCTCCTGGCGCTCCTCGCCCAGCGTCCCGGCGTCGTCTTCCGCCGGGAGCAGATCATCAGCGAGGTGTGGCGCACCAGCTGGGAGGGGACCGGGCGGACCCTGGAGGTGCACGTCGCCTCGCTGCGCGCCAAGCTGCGCATGCCCGCGCTGATCGAGACCGTACGCGGCGTCGGCTACCGGCTCGTCGCCCCGGCCGCGTAGCGGGGACCGTTGCGCACACGTCTCCTGCCGCTGCTCATCGTCCTGATGGCGGCCGTGCTGCTCGCGCTCGGCGTGCCCCTCGCCGTCAGCGTGGCCGGGGCGCAGCAGCAGAAGGTGGTCCTGGACCGCATCGACGACACGGCGCGCTTCGCGGCCCTCGCCCAGTTCGTCACCGCCCCCACCGCCACGTCCGGTGCCACGTCCACGAGCAACGACGAGCGGCGCGAGACGCTCAGCCGCGAGCTGGCCAGTTACTACGAGGTCTACGGCATTCGTGCCGGTGTCTTCTACCGCACCGACACGCCCATGGCTCACGCACCGAGGGACTGGTACCTCCCGGAAACGGGGGAGGTGCGGGACGCCTTCGAGGAGGCGCTGCTCAGCCGTCGCAGCCACGACCCCCAGCAGGTGTGGCCCTGGCAGCGCAACCGGCTGGTCGTGGCGTCGCCGGTGATCCGGGACGGCGACGTCGTCGCGGTCGTCGTCACCGACTCGCCCACCGGCGCGATGCGGTCGCGGATCCTGCACGGCTGGCTGATCGTCGGCGCCGGCGAGATCGCCGCGATGCTGCTCGCCATAGGCGCGGCCCTCCAGTTGACGGGCTGGGTGCTCAAGCCCGTACGCGTCCTGGACGCCACCACCCACGACATCGCCACCGGGCGCCTGAAGTCCCGGGTCGCGGTCGCGAGCGGTCCGCCGGAACTCAGGCGACTGGCCCGGTCGTTCAACGAGATGGCGGACAACGTCGAGGACGTGCTGGAGCAGCAGCGTGCCTTCGTCGCCGACGCCTCGCACCAGCTGCGCAACCCCCTCGCGGCGCTGCTGCTGCGCATCGAACTGCTGGCCTACGAACTCCCGGAGGGCAACGAGGAGATCGCCTCCGTCCAGAGCGAGGGCAAACGCCTCGCCCAGGTTCTGGACGATCTGCTCGACCTGGCCCTGGCCGAGCACACCGAGGCCGACCTCAGGGTCACCGACATCGGCGCGCTGACCGCCGAGCGCGTCGCGGCCTGGGCGCCCGCCGCCGAGGCCCAGGGTGTCCGCCTGGTGGGCGACTGCCCGGCCACCACGGCATGGGCCGACCCGGTCACGCTGTCCAGCGCCCTGGACGCGGTGATCGACAACGCGGTGAAGTTCACGCCGGAGGGCGAGAGCGTCGAGGTGACGGTCGCGTCCAACGGCGAGACCTCGACCATCGTCGTCACGGACAACGGCCCCGGCCTGACCGACGAGGAACTCGCGCGCGTGGGCGACCGTTTCTGGCGCAGCGGCCGCCACCAGAACATCAAGGGCTCCGGACTGGGCCTGTCCATCTCCCGCACCCTGCTCGCGGCCGGCGGCGGCTCGCTGTCGTACGACCATCACGAGCCGAGCGGACTGAAGGTGACGGTGTCGGTGCCGAGGTCGCGGCCGTTGTGAAGCGCCGTGCCTACGGTTTGACGGACCGGTAGTAGCGCCGGGCGCCCTCGTGCAGCGGGAGCGGGTCGGTGTAGATGGCCGTGCGCAGATCGACCAACTGGGCGGAGTGGACGTGCGCTCCGATGCCGTCCCGGCTCTTGATCACGGTCCGGGTCAGCCACTCGGTGAGGCGGGGGTTCATGTCCGTGCGGGTCATCAGCAGGTTCGAGACCGCGATCGTCGGGACGGCCGAGCCGTTCTGGATGGTGGGGTAGGCCGACTCGGGCATGTTGGTGGCCCGGTAGTAGCCGGTGGCGTCGTCCTGCTCGTGCATCCGGGCGACGAGCTCGGCGTCGATCGGCACGAACCGGAAGGTGAAACTGTCGGCCAGCTTCTCCAGACCGGCCGTCGGCACCCCGCCGGACCAGAAGAACGCGTCGATCTTTCCCCGCTTCAGTCGCTCGGGCCCGGTGTCGATGCCCTCCGACACGGCCGTGATGTCCTTCGCCGGGTCCAGGCCGGCCGCCTTGAGCACCCGGTCGGCGATGAGGCGCACCCCCGAGCGGGGCAGGCCGGTCGCGACCTTCTTCCCCTTCAGGTCCGCGACGGACCGGACGTCCGAGTCGCGCGGCACGACGAGCTGGACGTAGTCGTCGTACAGACGGGCGACCCCGCGCAGCCGGGCGGCCGCGCCGCGGTGCTGCTCCTCGTACGTCGCCACGGCGTCGGCCGCGGCGATGGTGAAGTCCGCCCTGCCCTCCGCCACGCGCGCGACGTTCTCCTGCGATCCGTTACTGGTCGTCAGGTTCACGTCCAGGTGCGGCATGTCCTCGGCGAGCTCGGTGCGCAGGCGGCTGCCGTACTCGTAGTAGACGCCGCTGGTCGTGCCCGTGCTGAAGGTGATCGTGCCGCTCGGCGGATCCTCGCCCAGGGGCAGCAGCCACCACAGCAGCAGCCCGAGGACGACGGCGCCGGCGGCCGCGCCCTGCAGGGCCCGGCGCCTGCCGACATGGGGGAACACCTTGGACATGCGCGCGATCCTGCCAGGCGGGGGCGGGGGCTGACCAGGGCGGGGCTCACAGGACGACCGCGGGAGCGGGCGTCCGCCGATCGGGGGTGGTGTCAGTGGCCGTCGTTACAGTCGGTGCATGAGTTCCTCGCCCGCCGACCTGGTCCGTGCATTCCACCTCGCCTTCGGGCTCGACGTCCGCAGTGCGCCGACGGAGGTGTCGCCCCGCCTCGCCGCGCACCGCGGTGAGCTGCTCGCCGAGGAGGCCGCCGAGGTCGCCGAGGTGTCGGTGAGCGGCCCACTGGACCGGCTCGCGCACGAGCTGGCCGATGTCGTCTACGTCGCCTACGGCACGGCCCTGGTGCACGGGATCGACCTCGACGCGGTGATAGCCGAGATCCACCGCTCCAACATGACCAAGCTGGGCCCGGACGGCGAGATCGCCCGCCGCGCCGACGGCAAGGTCCTCAAGGGCGAGCACTACGAGGCTCCGGACGTGTCGGCGGTGCTGCGCCGCCAGGGGTGGGTGCCCGGCGGCGCGGCCTGAGGTCTACGGAAGGGGGCCGTGCAGCCCGACGTCCGGGCTGCCATGGCGCGTTACCGGGGCTCCACGATTCGGCCAGGCTCCAGTGCGACGCAGGGCATCGGCATGGTGTGACGTACGCCATGACGTTGCCGGCTTCATGCGGCGAGATGACGTGGCCGGCGTCAGGCGGCGAGATGACGTGGCCGGCGTCAGGCGGCGAGAGGGCGCACCCTGCGGTGGGGCGTGCCCTGCGGTCCCCCGCCTCAGTCACCCACAGGCGTCTCCGTCCGCGTCTCGGAGACCTGCTCCGCCATGCTCCGGCGTGCCTCCCCACGACGCATCCACCGCGTCGCCAGCGGTTCCGTGTAGCGCGCGGTGAGCGGTCCCAGGACGACGAGGATCAGGACGTACGCCGTCGCCAGCGGGCCCAGGGACGGCTCGATACCGGCGGTCACCGCCAGCCCGGCGATGACGATCGAGAACTCCCCGCGCGCCACCAGCGCTCCGCCCGCGCGCCAGCGGCCCTTGACGGAGATCCCGGCGCGCCGGGCCGCCCAGTACCCGGTGGCGATCTTCGTGGCGGCGGTGACGGCGGCCAGCGCGAGGGCGGGCAGCAGAACGGGAGGAATGCTCGCCGGGTCGGTGTGCAGCCCGAAGAACACGAAGAAGACGGCGGCGAACAGGTCCCGCAACGGGCTCAGCAGGGTGTGCGCGCCCTCGGCGACCTCCCCGGAGAGCGCGATGCCCACCAGGAACGCGCCCACCGCCGCCGACACCTGCAGCTGCTGCGCCACACCGGCGACCAGGATCGTCAGCCCCAGGACCACGAGCAGCAGCTTCTCCGGATCGTCGCTCGACACGAAACGGGAGATGACCCGGCCGTAGCGCACCGCCGCGAACAGCACGAGCCCGGCGACACCCAGCGCGACCGCGAGAGTCACGCTGCCGGCCGCCAGCCCGACCCCGGCCACCAGAGCGGTGACGATCGGCAGGTAGACCGCCATGGCCAGGTCCTCCAGCACGAGGACGCTGAGGATCACCGGGGTCTCGCGGTTGCCGACCCGGCCCAGATCGCCCAGGACCTTGGCGATCACCCCGGACGACGAGATCCAGGTGACGCCCGCCAGCACCACGGCCGCCACCGGCCCCCAGCCGAGCAACAGCGCGGCGGCCGCGCCCGGCAGGGCGTTGAGAGCGCAGTCCACGAGCCCCGACGGGTAGTGCGCCTTGAGGTTGGAGACCAGATCGCTCGCCGTGTACTCCAGGCCGAGCATCAGCAGCAGCAGGATGACGCCGATCTCGGCGCCGATGGCGACGAACTCCTCGCTCGCGCCGAGGGGCAACAGCCCGCCCTCGCCGAAGGCCAGACCGGCCAGCAGGTACAGCGGGATGGGCGAGAACTGGAAACGGGCCGCGAACCGGCCGAGCAGGCCGAGGCCCAGGATGATGGAACCGAACTCGATCAGCAGGACGGCGGAGGAGTGCACGCGCTCACTCCCGTCCGAGTATCGCCGCGGCCGCGTCCACACCCTCGCGGGTGCCGATGACGATGAGGGTGTCCCCGCCCGCGAGCCGGAAATCCGGCGCCGGGGACGGAATCGCCTCGGCCCGCCGCAGCACCGCCACGATCGAGGCGCCGGTCTCCGTGCGCATCCGGGTCTCGCCGAGCAGCCGCCCGTTCCACCGCGAGGTCGCCGCCACCTCGACGCGTTCGGCGACCAGCCCCAGGTCCGTGGTGTACAGCAGGCTCGCGCTGTGGTGGGACGGCTTCAGCGCGTCGATCAGCGAGCCCGCCTCGGCGCCCGTCAGCCGCAGGGACTGGGCGCACGAGTCCGGATCGTCGGCGCGGTACACGCTCACCGTGCGGGTGCCGTCGCGGTGCGCCACCACGGACAGGTGACGGTGCTCCCGCGTCACGAGGTCGTACTGAACGCCGATGCCTGGCAGCGGTGTCGTCCGGAGGCGTGGAGCGGACACGGTTCTTCCCCTTGCTGGTCGTTCGTCTGCTGGTCGTTCGTCGCTGGTCGTTCGCGCGGTGGTGCGCGGCCGGGTGATGGTGCGGGTTCCGGTGCGGGTGCCGGTGGTGGTGCAGGCACCGGCAGTGGTGCAAGTTCCCGTCCTGCGGTCGTGCAGGCCTCGGCCGACGGGCGCCCAGGCGCTCGCCCGGTGGCCGGGCAGGGCTCGCCCGGCGGCCGGCCCGACCGCCGGTCACCTGCGCACGGAGTGGCCATGCTGCCATCCCCCCGTACGGTGGCGACATGGGTGTCGTGACGGATGGACAGGGCCGGCGCCGGACGGAAAGGCTGGTCACGGCGGTGCCATGGACGAGGAACCGGCCGGCGGCGAGGAGCAGGGGAGGAGGAGTGGCGCACGTGTCGCTGTTCTGGCGGATCTTCGCCCTCAACGCCGTCGGCCTGATCGCGGCCGCCGCGCTGCTCCTCGGGCCGGTCACCGTCTCCACACCCGTCCTTCCGGCCGAGGCGCTCGTCGTCGTGGCGGGCCTGGCCGCGCTGCTCGGCGTGAACGCGGTCGTGCTGCGCGTCGGACTCGCCCCGCTCGGCCGCCTCGGCCGGGCCATGGCGGACGCCGACCTGCTGCACCCCGGGGCCCGTGCGGTCGTCGCCGGACCGGTGGAGACGGCCGAGCTCATCACGACGTACAACGCCATGCTCGACCGGCTGGAGGCCGAACGCGCTGCCAGCGCCGCCCGGGCCCTGTCCGCTCAGGAACGCGAACGTCACCGCATCGCCCGCGAACTCCACGACGAGGTCGGCCAGACCCTGACCGCCGTGCTCCTTCAGCTCAAGCGCGTCGCCGACCGTGCCACCGACGACCTTCGCGAGGAGGTGGGCCAGGCACAGGAGGCCACCCGCGCGGGCCTCGACGAGATCCGCCGCATCGCCCGCCGTCTGCGCCCCGGCGTCCTCGACGAACTCGGCCTGCTCAGCGCCCTGCGCTCCCTCGCGGCCGAGTTCACCACCCACGGACTGACGGTCCGGCATGAACTGCGGGCCGGGCCGCACCCGCTGACCGAGGAGACCGAACTCGTGCTCTACCGCGTCGCCCAGGAAGCCCTCACCAACACCGCCCGGCACGCCGGCGCCGACCGCGCCGAACTCCGCCTCCACCCGGTCCCCGACGGCGTCGAACTTCTCGTCCGGGACAACGGCAGCGGCCTGGGCCCGGCGGCGGCCGAGGGCGCCGGCATCCGCGGCATGCGCGAACGGGCCCTGCTGATCGGAGCGACGCTCACCCTCACCTCGGGCCCGGACGGCGCCGGGACGGACGTACGGCTGCGGATCGGGACGAGGACGAGAGCCGGCAGCGGTCCCCCTCCCGCAGGAGGTACCGGCACCGATGCCGGCACCGGCCCCCGTGCGGGCGAAGTCGCCGTCCCCGGCCACCGCTCGCCCGCATCCGGGGGCCGTCGATGAGTGCCGACACGCCCCCGCTCTCGCCCGCCCCGCCCATCCGCGTCCTCCTCGCCGACGACCACACGCTGGTACGCCGGGGCGTGCGGCTCATCCTGGACGGCGAACCCGATCTGACGGTGGTCGCCGAGGCCGGGGACGGCGCCGAGGCGGTCGAGCGGGCCCTCGCCGGAGACGTCGATCTCGCCGTCCTCGACGTGGCCATGCCCCGCACGACCGGTCTGCAGGCGGCCAGGGAACTCTCCCGCCGCCTCCCCGAGCTGCGCATCCTCATCCTCACCATGTACGACAACGAGCAGTACTTCTTCGAGGCCCTCAAAGCCGGAGCCGGCGGCTACGTCCTGAAGTCCGTCGCCGACCGCGACCTCGTCGAGGCCTGCCGGGCGGTCGTGCGTGACGAGCCGTTCATCTACCCGGGCGCGGAGCGGGCGCTCGTCCGCTCGTACCTGGAACGGCTCCACCGCGGCGACGGCATCGACGGTCTGCCCGAGCGGCCCATCACCGAACGCGAGGAGGAGATCCTCAAGCTCGTCGCCGAAGGGCACACGTCCAAGGAGATCGGCGCACTGCTCTTCATCAGCGCGAAGACGGTCGAACGGCACCGCGCCAACCTCCTGCACAAGCTCGGTATGCGCGACCGGCTGGAACTCACCCGCTATGCCATCCGCGCCGGCCTCATCGATCCCTGAGCACGGCCCCCGCAACCGTCACGACGGTCTGCCCACCGCCGAGGCGAGCGACCCCGGGCGGGCCCTGACCGGCTGCGCCCGCGCCTACGGCCGCATGCGCGACGCGGGCGGCACGCGCGCGTGGGGGGCGGCGGACGGGCACTGAGGCGGAGGCCCTTCGGTCATCGAGGACTGGGCTGTCCGAGCTACCGCCTACCCTTATGGCATGAGCAGCATCGACCGGAGCCAGCCCGTGGGCGCCCATCGCACCTATGAGATCCGCACCTACGGGTGCCAGATGAACGTCCACGATTCCGAGCGGTTGTCCGGGCTGCTCGAAGAGGCCGGCTACGTGCGCGCCCAGGAGGGGGCGGACGGCGACGCGGACGTCGTCGTCTTCAACACCTGCGCGGTCCGTGAGAACGCCGACAACAAGCTGTACGGCAACCTCGGTCACCTCGCCCCGAAGAAGGCCAGGCGTCCCGGCATGCAGATCGCGGTCGGCGGCTGTCTGGCGCAGAAGGACCGCGACACCATCGTGAAGAAGGCGCC
Organism: Streptomyces aurantiaciflavus; assembly: GCF_049808595.1. Lineage (NCBI taxonomy): Bacteria > Bacillati > Actinomycetota > Actinomycetes > Kitasatosporales > Streptomycetaceae > Streptomyces > Streptomyces aurantiaciflavus. Next base: position 48,407 of record NZ_JBNCAQ010000028.1, read on the forward strand.
CTGGGTGGACGTCGTCTTCGGCACCCACAACATCGGCAAGCTGCCGGTCCTGCTGGAACGCGCGCGCGTGCAGGAAGAGGCGCAGGTCGAGATCGCCGAGTCGCTGGAGGCGTTCCCCTCGACACTGCCGACGCGCCGCGAGAGCGCGTACGCGGCCTGGGTGTCGATCTCGGTCGGCTGCAACAACACCTGCACCTTCTGCATCGTCCCCGCCCTGCGCGGCAAGGAGAAGGACCGCCGCCCCGGCGACATCCTCGCCGAGGTCGAGGCCCTGGTCGCCGAGGGCGTCTCCGAGATCACCCTGCTCGGCCAGAACGTCAACGCGTACGGCTCCGACATCGGCGACCGCGAGGCCTTCAGCAAGCTCCTGCGCGCCTGCGGGAAGATCGAGGGCCTGGAGCGCGTCCGTTTCACCTCACCGCACCCGCGTGACTTCACCGACGACGTGATCGCGGCCATGGCCGAGACGCCGAACGTGATGCCCCAACTGCACATGCCGCTCCAGTCCGGCTCGGACACGGTCCTGAAGGCGATGCGCCGCTCCTACCGGCAGGAGCGCTACCTCGGGATCATCGAGAAGGTCCGCGCCGCCATCCCGCACGCGGCGATCACCACCGACATCATCGTGGGCTTCCCCGGCGAGACCGAGGAGGACTTCGAGCAGACGCTGCACGTCGTGCGCGAGGCACGGTTCGCCCAGGCGTTCACCTTCCAGTACTCCAAGCGGCCCGGCACCCCGGCCGCGACCATGGACCACCAGATCCCCAAGGAGGTCGTCCAGGCGCGCTACGAGCGTCTCGTCGCCCTCCAGGAGGAGATCTCCTGGGAGGAGAACAAGAAGCAGGTCGGTCGCACCCTGGAGCTGATGGTCGCCGAGGGCGAGGGCCGCAAGGACGGCACCACCCACCGCCTCTCCGGCCGCGCCCCCGACAACCGCCTGGTCCACTTCACCAAGCCGGAGCAGGAGGTCCGCCCCGGCGACGTGGTGACCGTCGAGGTCACCTACGCCGCCCCGCACCACCTCCTCGCCGAAGGAGCCGTCCTGGACGTGCGCCGCACGCGCGCGGGGGACGCCTGGGAGAAGCGCAACGCCGAGAAGGCGGCCGAGCCGGCCGGCGTCATGCTCGGCCTGCCCAAGGTCGGCGTGCCGGCACCGCTCCCGGTGGCCACGGGCAGCGGCTGCGGCTGCGACTGAGCCGTCCGGTGGCGGTGGGAATCCCGGTCGTCGCGGCGGGGACCATGGGGCGATCGGCCCGACGGACCTCCTGACGGACCTGCTGGTCGAGGACTGACCGCGGGCGGGGGCTACCCTGCCGATCATGCTTGTCGCCGCCGCAGTCTGTCCCTGTCCGCCCCTGCTCGTGCCCGAGGTCGCCGCGGGTGCCGCACCCGAGCTGGACGCCGCGCGTGCCGCCTGCTCCGACGCGCTGGGCGTGCTCGCCGCCGCCCGGCCGGACCGGCTCGTGGTCGTCGGGCCCGCGGACGAGCCCGGGCGGGGCACGCACGCGCAGGGCACGCCCGGCTCGTTCAGCGGCTTCGGCGTCGACGTCGCCGTACGGCTCGGGAGAGGCGGCGGAGCCACGGCGTCCGAGCGGGAACTGCCGCCCTCCCTCGCCGTCGGTGCCTGGCTGCTGGAACGGGCCGGATGGTCCGCCCCGGTCGAGGGGCTCGGCGTGGGGGAACCGCTCGCGCCCGAGCGGTGCGTCGAGGTCGGACGGGACATCGCCGCACAGCCCGGCCGGGTGGCGCTGCTGGTGATGGGCGACGCCAGCGCGTGCCGGACGCTGAAAGCACCGGGCTATCTCGACGAGCGCGCGGCACCCTTCGACGCGGAGGTCGCCCGGGCGCTCGGCACGGCGGACATCGCGGCCCTCGAGGCCTTCGACGCCGAGCTGGCGCGCGAGCTGAAGGCGGCCGGCCGGGCACCCTGGCAGGTGCTCGCGGGCGCGGCCGAGAGCGCCGGACTGGCCGGCACGCTGCTGTACGAGGACGCGCCGTACGGCGTCGGATACGTGGTCGCGGCCTGGACGTAGGCGACCGACGGCGCTGCAATCATGCGGCAGCGCCGGGCGGTGTCGTGGTGGTGCCGTGCCGGGCGGCGCTTTCGTTCCCAGGGCGGCCCTCGTACTGGCCGGCGAAGGCGGTCACGTCAGGGCCGAGGGGGTGCGTCAGCGTCCGCGGCGGCGCGGGCGTCGCGGAACGGCGGACGGCCGCGAGCGTTTCCGCTGCGCGGCCGTCCGCCGATCGACGTCGTGCTGTGGCTGCTGTTCAGGAGGTGGGCGGGGGTGTGTTCGGCGGCGTGAACGTGTCGCCGCCCGCCCTCGGCTCGTCCTTGTGCGCGAGCCGGTCCATGGCGCCCTTGGCCTTGTCGGTGCCCGTATGGATCTTGTCGTGGTACTTGCCCTTGGTCCCCTTGTCGACGGCCTTGGCAGCCCTGTCGATCCCGTGCTGGATCTTGTCCTCGTGCCGGTGCGCAAGATCCGAGACCTTGCCCTTGGCCGGGGCGAACCTGGACTTGAGATTGTGCAAAAGACCCATGGGTCACCTTCCCTGGCGGGTCCGCTACGTGCGGGCGTTCTCGCCGGCCTCGCTGTCGACGGCCTCCTCGGCGGACTGCTGCCGGGGGATCTCGACGCCGTCGGTGGTGGCGGCGTCGGTCTTCGCCGCCGTCTCCCTGGCCCCGCCGGTCCCGGCCGACGTCCGCACCTGCGAGTCCTCGGCGGTCTCTTCCGACTCGGCGCCGTCCGCCGTCGTACCGGCCGGCGCCTCGGCGGTGGCCTCCGCCTCCCGCGCGGTCGTCTCCTCCGTGACCGTCTCCTCCTCAGTCGCCTTCTCCGTGCCCTTCGACCTCCGGAAAAGCCGCGCCAAAACGCCCATATCAACTCCATACGGTACTCGTGCGGGCGAAATCCCGCGTTGCCCGGTGCGTCCGTTTGCGTCACCGGGATGCGCCGCCCCTGCGAACGGGCGACGGGAATCTCGCAACGGGCAACGACGCCGGACCGGCCCCGTCACGTAACTCGTTCGAGAGCGGGCTGCGAGGTTTGCGAGACTGGTGCAGTGAGCAGCGCACCCCCCGCCCCCCACGTCATCGCCGTCGTCGGACCGACCGCGGCCGGAAAGTCCGATCTGGGCGTCTTCCTGGCCCAGCAGCTCGGCGGCGAGGTCGTCAACGCCGACTCCATGCAGCTCTACCGAGGGATGGACATCGGCACCGCCAAGCTGACGCCCGAGGAGCGCGGCGGCGTCCCGCACCACCTCCTGGACATCTGGGACGTCACGGTCACCGCCTCCGTCGCCGAGTACCAGAAGCTGGCCCGCGCCCGGATCGACGCGCTGCTCGCCGACGGCCGCTGGCCGATCCTGGTCGGCGGCTCCGGACTGTACGTCCGCGGCGCGGTCGACAACCTGGAGTTCCCCGGCACCGACCCCGGGATCCGCGCGCGCCTCGAGGAGGAGCTCACGCTGCGCGGCTCCGGCGCACTGCACGCCCGGCTGGCCGCCGCCGACCCCGAGGCGGCGCAGGCGATCCTGCCCAGCAACGGCCGTCGTATCGTCCGCGCCCTCGAGGTGATCGAGATCACCGGCAAGCCCTTCACGGCCAACCTGCCGGGCCACGACTCGGTCTACGACACCGTCCAGATCGGGGTCGACGTCGCGCGCCCCGAACTCGACGAGCGCATCGCCCGCCGTGTCGACCGGATGTGGGACGCGGGGCTCGTGGACGAGGTGCGCGCGCTGGAGGCGCAAGGCCTGCGCGAGGGGCGTACGGCCTCGCGCGCGCTCGGCTACCAGCAGGTCCTCGCGGCTCTGAGCGGTGAGTGCACGCTGGACGAGGCGCGCGCGGAGACCGTCCGTGCCACCAAGCGCTTCGCGCGCCGTCAGGATTCGTGGTTCAGGCGCGACCCTCGGGTGCACTGGTTGAGTGGGGCCGCGGCGGATCTCACGGAACTTCCGCGGCTGGCGCTGGCATTGGTCGAACGACCGGTTACAGCCTGATCACGTCATGGCATCGGGACGCTCAGGCCGCCGTCCGGGCGTTCGCCCCCGTGCCATCATCGAGCTTCGATCGACCAAGATGAGTCCGAGTTGGGAGGGCGCGTGGCGATGGAGGCCGGCCCTCGCGACACCGCACAAGGCACCGAGCACCTGATCACCGAGCTGGGTGAGCCGGAGCCCGAGGGAGCCCGTCTGAGCCCCGACGGGCCGGACGCCGACGACACCCAGGACGGCGTGACCGCCGACGGGCCCGAGCCCGAGGAGATGTTCGCGGGCGGTCCCGAGGTGGAGGTCGAGCTGCGCCCCCAGCGGCGGCTGCGCATCTGGCAGCTCGCCCCCATCGTGGGCCTGGCCGCGACCGGCTCCCTGATGTTCGCGTTCCCCCTGGCCTTCGACTTCGGCGACAGCGGAGCCGTGATCGCCATGCTGGGGCTGCTGATCTGCTCCTGCGCCGCCGGGTGGGGGATGATGGCCGCGCGTCGCGTTGGTTACACGTGGCCCGGCCTTCCCCAGCGCGGCTCCGGCCGCCGCCCCGACTGGCGTGTGGTCCTCGCGTACGTCGTCGTGGTCGCCGCGGTGGTGGTCCTGGCCGTGTGGCGGGTCGCCCGGCTCCGCTAGGGCCTGTCCGGCAGAGCCCCGCCCGCCCGCGACGCCTGGCACGCACGCCCGACCGTCGCAGTACCGCTCCCGTGGCGCCGTCGTGAGGGCGCTTCGGCGCCTTGCTGTCGCAGGCCAAGCGGCCACGGCGGGCTCGTCACCGGCCGGCCCGGCAGACATCGACCAGGCAGTGGCCGACCGCGGGCGACGGGTAGGTGTCGGACAGTCCCTGGGCCGCGGAGCATCCACGAGGCGTCCACGCGCGTGTGCCGTGTCCTGGGCTGCAGGCACGCGTGCGTGCACCGCGCGACACGCACGCGTGCGTGCGCGCATGGCTCCGCTTGCAGGTGTGGCCCTCCACGCGCGCCGCGGTGTCGTACCCACCCCGTACGATCGAGGAATGAGCACGCGGATCGCCTTCCTCAAGGGGCACGGCACCGAGAACGACTTCGTGATCGTCCCGGACCCCGAGAACGCCATCGACCTCCCCCCGGCCGCCGTCGCCGCCCTGTGCGACCGCCGCGCGGGCATCGGCGGCGACGGGCTGCTGCACGTCGTGCGGTCCGCCGCCCACCCCGAGGCCCAGGAGATGGCGGCCGAGGCGGAGTGGTTCATGGACTACCGCAACGGCGACGGCTCGATCGCGGAGATGTGCGGCAACGGCGTCCGGGTCTTCGCGCGCTACCTCCAGCACGCCGGGCTCGTCACCGAGGGCGACCTCGCCGTCGCCACGCGCGCGGGTGTGAAGAGAGTCCACCTCGCCAAGAACGGTGACGTCACCGTCGGCATGGGCAGGGCGCGCCTCCCCGAAGGGGACGTCACCGTGAGCGTCGGCGAGCGCAGCTGGCCCGCGCGGAACGTGAACATGGGCAACCCGCACGCCGTGGCCTTCGTCGACGACCTCACGCACGCGGGCAACCTGTTCTCCCCGCCGCCCTTCAGCCCGGCCTCCGCCTACCCGGACGGGGTCAACGTCGAGTTCGTCGTCGACCGGGGCCCGCGGCACGTCGCGCTGCGGGTGCACGAGCGCGGTTCCGGCGAGACCCGGTCGTGCGGCACGGGCGCGTGCGCCGTCGCCGTGGCGACCGCGCGCCGGGACGGCGTCGACCCGACCGTCACCGGGACGCCGGCCACCTACACCGTGGATGTCCCCGGCGGACGCCTCGTCATCACCGAGCGGCCCGACGGCGAGATCGAGATGACCGGACCCGCGGTGATCGTCGCCGAGGGCGAGATCGATCCGGAGTGGCTGGAAACCGCCGCCCGCTGACGGATGCGGCGGCTTGGCTTCGGAGGCCGACGCGGCCCTGGGGTGCACGGGAGTGCCACCAGGGCCGCCGCCGGAAGTTCGAAATCAAGATCGGTCCCTGGTCGGGCGGCGCAAAACCGTAAACCTCTCCGCCCTCGCTCGAATGGGTGATCCGTTTCACGCTCGGCGAGAGGCGGTCAGTCCGGCGTGGTGGGCTCGGTAGCATCAAGCACCGGCCCGGACGGGGGATTGCTGGCAGCCCCCTGAGCCGTGTCCGCCCTGGGGCACTCCGTCCGCCGGTCCACGCAGCCGGAGGTGCCCATGAGTGCGGAGGCCACGAACCCCGCGACCCCAGGCCCGGTAGCGCCTGCAACGTCCCGCAGGCGCAGCCGCCCCCGGATCGACCTGCGTCGCCTGGGCCGGGCCGCGCTGCTCGGCCCCACCTCACGCGGCCGGCTGCCCGACGCGATCGGCCATGTGGTCGAGGCCCACCGCGCCCACCACCCCGACGCCGACCTCGAACCGCTGCGCCGCGCCTACGTGCTCGCCGAGTCCTCGCACCGCGGCCAGATGCGCAAGAGCGGCGAGCCGTACATCACGCACCCGCTCGCCGTGACGCTCATCCTCGCCGAACTCGGCGCCGAGACCACGACCTTGACGGCCTCTCTGCTCCACGACACCGTGGAGGACACCGACGTGACCCTCCATCAGGTCGGCGAGGAGTTCGGCGAGGAGGTGCGCTATCTCGTCGATGGCGTCACCAAGTTGGAGAAGGTCGACTACGGCGCCGCCGCCGAACCCGAGACCTTCCGCAAGATGCTCGTCGCCACCGGCAACGACGTCCGCGTGATGTCGATCAAACTCGCCGACCGGCTGCACAACATGCGCACCCTCGGCGTGATGCGCCCCGAGAAACAGGCGCGCATCGCCAAAGTGACCCGGGACGTCCTCATCCCGCTCGCCGAACGCCTCGGCGTCCAGGCACTCAAGACCGAGCTGGAAGACCTCGTCTTCGCGATCCTCCACCCCGAGGAGTACGAGCACACCCGCGAGCTGATCGCCGACAACGCCGCCCGGGTGGACGACCCGCTCGCCGAGTTCGCCGACGCCATGCGCACGGTCCTGCGGGACGCCGACATCCAGGCCGAAGTCCTCATCCGGCCACGGCACTTCGTCTCCGTCCACCGCGTGTCCCGCAAACGCGGCCGGCTGCGCGGCTCCGACTTCGGCCGCCTGCTCGTCCTCGTCAACGAGGACGCCGACTGTTACGCGGTCCTCGGCGAACTGCACACCTGTATGACGCCGGTCGTCTCGGAGTTCAAGGACTTCATCGCCGTCCCCAAGTTCAACCTGTACCAGTCGCTGCACACCGCCGTCGCCCGCGAGGACGGCCAGGTCGTCGAAGTCCTCATCCGTACGCACCAGATGCACAAGGTCGCCGAGGCCGGCGTCATCGCGCTCGGCAATCCCTACGCTCCTCCTTCGGAGGAGCAGAGCGGCGAAAGCGGGCAGACAGAGGGAAGCAACGCCGACGGGGAGCGCGTCGACCCCACCCGCCCCGGCTGGCTCTCCCGCCTCCTCGACTGGCAGGAGGCCGCGCCCGACCCCGACACCTTCTGGTCCACCCTGCGCGAGGACCTCGCTCAGGACCGCGAGATCACCGTCTTCCGTCCCGACGGCGGCACCCTGGGACTGCCCGAGGGCGCCACCTGTGTGGACGCCGCCTACGCGCAGTACGGGGAGGACGCCCACGCCTGCATCGGCGCCCGCGTCAACGGGCGCCTGGCGACCCTGAGCACGGTTCTGCGGGACGGTGACACCGTCCAGCTGCTCATGGGCCAGGACCCGGCCTCCGAGCCGTCCAGAGAGTGGCTGGAGCACGCCCACACACCGGCCGCCCGCATCGCCATCCAGAGGTGGCTGACCGCACATCCGGGAACGGACGGTCCGGCTGCCGCGTCCGGCACCGGCGCCTCCGCTGACACCACGGACCATGAGGGAGGCGCGAACGCCGACGAGACCGAGGCAGCGGAAGCCGCTGGAGGCGTCTCCGTCCGCCCTGTCTCCGAGGGGCCCGCCTCACGTCCCGGCGCCGCCCTCACCGTCGTGGACCGTCCCGGGGCGAGCGTCCGGCTCGCCGGGTGCTGCACGCCGGTGCCGTCCGACGAGGTCATCGGTTTCGCCGTGCGCGGGGGAGTGGTGACCGTGCACCGGGTGGAATGCGCCGCCGTGACGCGCATGACGAACGCCGGGCGCGCGCAGGTCGACGTGCGCTGGGGAGACACCACCGAGTGCCGGGTCACCCTGGTCGCGGAATCGTTCGGCCGCCCCCATCTGCTCGCCGACCTCACCGAGGCGATCGCCCTGGAGGGCGCCGAGATCGTCTCCGCGACCGTCGAACCGCCCAGCCAGCAACGCGTACGCCACACGTACACCCTCCAACTCCCCGACGCGGCCCACCTGCCCGCCCTGATGCGCGCCATGCGCAACGTGCCCGGCGTGTACGACGTGAGCCGGGCACAACATCACGCCCCGGCTTCGTGAGGTGGCGCTCGGGGGGCCGCGTCCGGCATTGACCGGCGCACGGCTCCACGTAGGAGCCGGTGGCGTACGCCGGTGCTGATTGGTCCGCCTGACAGGGGCACGCAGCGGTCGGGAGCGCATGCCCTGGATCGCACGCCGGCGGACGATTCATCTGCCGACGCTCCGGGCGCAGACCCCCCTCGGGGAACGCGCGCCGTTCACGCCCCGCGCCCGGAGGCGCCCGCGCGCCTCCAGCAGGAGTGCACGCCCTCTGATCGCGCTCCCAGCGGGAGTGCGCGCCCCACTATCGCGCCCCCAGCGGGAGCGCACGCCGCCCGATCGCGCCCCCAGTGGGAGCGCGCGCCCCCAACCCTGGCTCGCGCCTCCTCCCACTCCCTGCGCGCCGTACTCTCGGCCCAGCCGCCCAGCCGCCCAGCCGCCCAGCCGCCCAGCCGCCCAGCCGCCCGCCGGCGCGCACCGCTGGGCCCGCTCCTCCAGTCACCGCACCCCACGCGCGCGTGCGCAACCCGTTCGAGTGGGCCGGTCGCGCGTCGGCGCTGAGGTGTGCGCGGGCGCTGGTAGCGGTGGTGCATGCTGCTCACCCCTCGCGCCCACGCCAGTCGCCACGGCACCGACATCGCCCGGCCCCGGACCGCCCGCTCCCACCGCCTCAGGTCCGCCCTCCTCGCCTCGGCTGTCTCTGTCTGCCTCGTCGCCGCGAGCGCCCCGGCGAGCCCGCTCGGTGTCGGCGACCGCCTCTTCCCGTACCTGGGCAACCCCGGGTACGACGTGGAGGCGTACGACCTGTCCTTCACCTACTCCGGGAACAACAGCAGGCCACTCCAGGCGGTCACCACCATCGACGGCTTGACGACGACCGCTCTGGACCGGATCAACCTCGACTTCGCCCATGGCAAGGTCGAGTCCGTGGAGGTCGACGGCGAGCCTGCAGCCTTCGCCAGTGCCGGCGAGGACCTGGTGATCACGCCACAGGACGTGCTCCTCCAGGGCGAGAGGATGCGCATCACCGTGCGCCACACCAGCGACCCGGTGAGTACCAAGGAGCGCGACGGCGGCTGGGTGCGGACCGCGGACGGTCTCGCCATGGCCAACCAGGCCGACGCCGCCCACCGGGTGTTCCCGTGCAACGATCACCCCTCCGACAAGGCGATGTTCACCATCCGGGTCACCGCACCCCAGGGCTACACGGCGGTCGCCAACGGGCTGGCGAGCGGCGTCACCCCCGTCGGCCGCACGACCACCTGGACGTACCGCACCGAGCACCCCATGGCCACCGAGCTCACCCAGGTGTCGATCGGCCGCTCCACCGTCCTGCACCGCGAGGGTCCGCACGGACTGCCCCTTCGGGACGTCGTGCCCACCCGGGACCGCCGTGTCCTCGAACCGTGGCTGAAGAAGACCCCCGACCAGATCACCTGGATGGAGAACAAGGTCGGCCCTTACCCCTTCGAGACGTACGGCCTGCTCATGGCCGACGTCACCACGGGCTTCGAACTCGAGACGCAGACCCTCTCTCTCTTCGAGAGAGGCTTGTTCACCGGGTCCTCATACCCCAAGTGGTACGTCGAGTCGATCATGGTGCACGAGCTGGCTCACCAGTGGTTCGGCAACAGCGTCAGCCCGCGCAGCTGGTCCGACCTGTGGCTCAGCGAGGGGCACGCCAGCTGGTACGAGGCCCTGTACGCGGAGGAGAAGGCCGACCACAGTCTGGAAAAGCGCATGAAGGCCGCCTACGAAGCCTCCGACCGCTGGCGCGCGGCCGGCGGCCCGCCCGCGGCTCCGAAGCCGCCCGACCCCGGCCAGAAGATCGGCATCTTCCGCCCGAACGTGTACGACGGCGCGGCCCTCGTGCTGTACGCCCTGCGCCAGGAGATCGGCGAGTCGGCGTTCGCGCAGCTCGAGAGCTCCTGGGTGCGTGTCCACAGGGATTCGACGGCGACCACCGCCGACTTCCAGAGCCTCGCCGAGCAGATGTCGGGACGCGACCTCGGAGTCTTCTTCAGGGAATGGCTGTACGGCGAGAAGACCCCGGCGATGCCAGGACACCCTGCCTGGAAGCCGGCCGCGCCCGCTGCCCGGGCCCGGAAATAAGGCGGTGACGAGACGGGCCGTACCGTGCGACCATCGTCAGGTCGGCGCAGCACGGGACGCGGGAATCTCCCGGGGTACTCGTGCGTTGTCCACAGTGACCGCCGAATCGGCATCCCCAACGACGTAAGGACCCAATGACCTCCTCTTCTTCCCCTTCCCAGGACACCAAGCGCTTGGCGCACGCCTACCCCGAGGGTCTTCGGGCCGATGCCCTGATGGAAGAGGACGTCGCCTGGAGCCACGAGATCGACGGAGAGCGGGACGGCGACCAGTTCGACCGCTCCGAGCGCGCGGCCCTGCGTCGCGTCGCGGGCCTCTCCACCGAGCTCGAGGACGTCACCGAGGTCGAGTACCGTCAGCTCCGCCTGGAGCGGGTCGTGCTCGTCGGAGTCTGGACCTCGGGGACCGTCCAGGACGCGGAGAACTCCCTCGCGGAGCTCGCCGCCCTCGCGGAGACGGCGGGCGCGCTGGTGCTCGACGGCGTGATCCAGCGCCGTGACAAGCCCGACGCGGCCACCTACATCGGCTCCGGCAAGGCCGACGAGCTGCGCGACATCGTCCTCGAGACGGGCGCGGACACCGTCATCTGCGACGGTGAACTCAGCCCTGGCCAGCTGATCCACCTTGAGGACGTCGTCAAGGTCAAGGTCATCGACCGTACGGCCCTGATCCTCGACATCTTCGCCCAGCACGCCAAGTCCCGAGAGGGCAAGGCGCAGGTCGCGCTCGCGCAGATGCAGTACATGCTGCCGAGGCTGCGAGGCTGGGGTCAGTCGCTGTCCCGTCAGATGGGCGGCGGCAAGGGCGGCGGCCTCGCCACCCGTGGTCCCGGTGAGACCAAGATCGAGACGGACCGGCGTCGGATCCGCGAGAAGATGGCGAAGATGCGCCGTGAGATCGCGGAGATGAAGACCGGCCGCGAGATCAAGCGGCAGGAGCGCAAGCGCCACAAGGTGCCGTCCGTGGCGATCGCGGGCTACACCAACGCCGGCAAGTCCTCGCTGCTCAACCGCCTCACGGGCGCGGGCGTGCTCGTCGAGAACGCACTGTTCGCGACCCTCGACCCGACCGTGCGCCGCGCCGAGACCCCGAGCGGCCGCCTGTACACGCTGGCGGACACCGTCGGCTTCGTACGGCACCTGCCGCACCACCTGGTCGAGGCGTTCCGCTCCACCATGGAGGAGGTCGGCGAGTCCGACCTGATCCTCCATGTGGTGGACGGCTCGCACCCGAACCCGGAGGAGCAGCTGGCCGCCGTGCGCGAGGTGGTCCGGGACGTCGGCGCCACCGACGTGCCCGAGATCGTCGTGATCAACAAGGCGGACGCGGCCGACCCGCTGACGCTCCAGCGGCTCATGCGGATCGAGAAGCGTTCCATCGCGGTCTCGGCCCGCACCGGCCAGGGCATTGAGGAGCTGCTTGCGCTCATCGACGACGAGCTGCCCCGTCCGTCGGTCGAGATCGAGGCGCTCGTGCCGTACACGCACGGCAAGCTGGTCGCCCGTGCCCACACCGAGGGCGAGGTGATCTCCGCGGAGCACACGGCGGAGGGCACCCTGCTGAAGGCGCGGGTGCACGAGGAACTCGCGGCCGACCTGGCGCCGTACGTTCCGGCATCGCTGGCCTGACATACCCGCACGAAGGCCCGTCCCCTGCTAGTCGCGGAGGGCGGGCCTTCGGCACGTGTCGGGGACCTGTGGATGTCATGCGCTTGTGAGACGGCGCCGACACCTCCGCGGGAGATCGCCGGAGGCAAACACCCCGCTATGGATCGGATTATGACCGGGGAATTCGGGCGAACGGCGGTGGGGTGGTGAAGGTTCCCTGCGACACCCCCCCACCGCCTGGGATCACTGACCGGCGAACTTCTTGCTCACGGAGTCGTACACGCCCTTGGCCACCTCACCCAGCCGTGGTCCCGCGAGCCAGCCCGCGTCCACCGGGCCGATCGAGGTGTTGGACACCAGCGCCGGCTTGCCGTCCGAGCCCGTCGCCACCCAGCCACCGCCGGACGAACCGCCGGTCATCGTGCAGCCGATGCGGTACATCGTCGGGTCCGTGGCGTTGAGCGAGAGCCGCCCCGGCTTGTCCTGGCACTGGTACAGCTTCTGTCCGTCGTACGGCGCCGCCGCCGGATAACCCGTCGCGGTGATGCTCTTCACCTTCGTCACGGCCGGCGCCGCGAAGTCCACCGGGAGCGCCGAACCGACGGTCTCCTCCAGCGACTTGCCGGAACCGCCCTCCTCGGGCGTCACATGAATGACGGCGAAGTCGTACGACGCACCGTCACCGCCCGTCTGGCCACCCTGCTTGATCCACTGGTCCGAGGTCTGCGCCCAGTCACCCCACCAGACCCCGTACGGCGCGGCCTCCTCCTTGGTGGCCGTCTGCAACTCCTGGGCCGACTTGCCCGCGTCGTTGTACGACGGCACGAACGCGATGTTGCGGTACCAGCCGCCGTTCTTGCCGGCGTGCACGCAGTGGCCCGCCGTCCACACCAAGTTGGACTTCCCGGGGTGGGCCGGGTCCTGTACGACCGTCGCCGAGCAGACCATGGTGCCCTCGGGGGAGTCGAAGAACACCTTGCCCGCCTCGGGAGCGTTGGCGTGATACGTGGGCGGCACGGCCGCCGCGTTCACCGCCTCCGGCGTCGGGTCGGTCACGCCCTGGTCATCGGAGAGGTCGCTGTCGTCGACACCCCGGTCCGGGTCCTCGGCCTCACGCATCCGGTCCGGGTCCCACAGGCCCTTGATGATCGGGTTGATGTAGTCCTGCGCCTCACGCAGCCAGTCGTCCTTGTCCCAGTTCTTCCAGGCGCCGTTCTTCCACTTGTCCAGGTCGATCCCGTGCTCCTTGAGCCGGTCCTTGATGTCGTCCGGGATCGTGATCTTTCCGCCGTCGTCGGCCGAGGCGGACGCGGTGGCCTTGCCGTCCGCCTCGGCGTCGCCCGAGTCGCAGGCGGTCGCGGTGAGAACGAGCACCGACGCGAGGGCAACGGCGCCCAGCACAGGGGAGGTTGTGCGGCGGGCGTTCCTCCCTCGTCGAGCGATGAACGACGGCCGTATGGATCGCATGGTCTGAATCCCCCTGCTGTCAACGAACTTCGAGCGGTGGCCGTTCCCCGCCGCAGAACTCATGGCGAAATCACGCCCTGTTCACGCGGGTCTCATGGCCTTGTGGAACGGCATCACACGATATGCGCTCGCCGTGGGGGACTCCCGCTGGGGCGGCAACGGTTTCGCTACGGGCTGTCCCATCTGGCTCATATCCCAGAGCTGCTGTTCCGCGCCGCGCCCGCCACCGGCGCGCACGATCGCCCCATGCTGCGGGCGACGTGCGGTTGCACTGGTGAGAACTCAGGCGAGCAGTGGACCTCCCATGCCTTTCCACCTGGGGCCGGACCGGAGCGGCAAAGGTTCGGCCATGGTGATGATCTCGAGGCAACCCGTAACCCGCCGGACCGTCCGGTGTTGGTAGCCGTGGAGCCTGCCGCCCGCGTGCGGCCCTCCGCGCGGAAACCACCAAGGGTGCGGGAGACGCCGTTGCTTCGAGGCCGACGGATCCGACGCCGGCTGCCCCGTGTTCCGCGATGCACCAACTCGCCTCTGGACAGCGGGAGGACAGCGAGCCGTGACCGAACCTGTGCCGGAGGAGGCGCCTTCGGGGCGCACTGGTGGTGGGGGCGCTGCCATGGAGGCGGGCATCGCCGGGACTTCCGCCGACTGGGGTCCTGCCGCTGGGGTGACGGCCCCCGGCGTTTTTTCCGCCGTCGGAGTGGCTGTTGTGGGGGTGGATGCCGTGGGTGAGCCGGTCGGCGAGGCGTCTGCCGACGGGGCTTCCGTCACCGGATCGCCTTCGGACAGGCCGTCCTCGACCGACGGGCCGTCCTCGACCAGGGCGTCTGCCGTTGAGACAGTCGCCGTTGAGGTTTTCTCTGTCGACAAATCCCCTGGTGGGACGCCGGTCGCCGGAACGGCCGTGGCCGGAACACCGGCAGCTGAGGCTTCCGCCAGTGGGAGCCCCCTCGCCGGGGGACCCGAGGCCGGAGGCGCTGTCGGCGAGGCGGCCGCCCCAGCCGTCGCGGCCCCGACGGGTGGACGTCCGGCACACGAGGGCATCCTGCGGAGGCAGTCGGCGCGCGAGTCGGCGGCGCGCACCTATGCGCGCGCCCTGCCGATCGTGCCCGTACGAGCCCGCGGACTGACCATCGAGGGCGCTGACGGCCGCCGCTACCTCGACTGTCTCTCGGGCGCCGGCACCCTGGCGCTCGGCCACAACCATCCTGTCGTGCTGGAAGCCATCCGCAAGGTCCTCGACTCCGGCGCCCCCCTGCACGTCCTCGACCTGGCCACCCCCGTCAAGGACGCGTTCATCACCGAGCTGTTCCGCACTCTGCCGCCGGGGCTTGCCGACCGCGCACGCGTGCAGTTCTGCGGACCGGCCGGTACCGATGCGGTGGAGGCCGCGCTCAAGCTGGTCCGGGCCGCCACCGGCCGCACGGGAGTCCTGGCCTTCACCGGTGCGTACCACGGCATGACCGCCGGATCCCTCGCAGCCTCCGGCGGAGCCTTCGACGTACGGGTGACGCGACTGCCCTACCCGCAGGACTATCGTTGCCCGTTCGGCGTCGGCGGCGAGCGCGGTGCCGAACTCGCGGCCCGCTGGACGGAGTCCGTCCTCGACGATCCCAAATCCGGCGTGCGCCCCCCGGCCGGGATGATCCTCGAACCCGTCCAGGGCGAGGGCGGTGTGATTCCCGCGCCGGATGCCTGGATGCGGCGCATGAGGCAGATCACGGCCGACCGGTCCATCCCGCTGATCGCCGACGAGGTCCAGACGGGTGTCGGCCGGACCGGCGCCTTCTGGGCGGTGGAGCACAGCGGGGTCACCCCCGACGTCATGGTCCTCTCCAAGGCCATCGGCGGCAGCCTGCCCCTGGCCGTCATCGTCTACCGCGACGACCTCGACATCTGGGAACCCGGCGCCCACGCGGGCACGTTCCGCGGCAACCAACTCGCCATGGCCGCCGGCACGGCCACCCTCGCCTACGTTCGCGCCAATGGCCTCGCCGACCGCGCGGCCACCCTGGGTGCCCGCATGCTCGGCCAACTCCGGCAACTCGCCCGGGAATTCCCGTGCATGGGGAATGTGAGGGGGCGGGGACTGATGATCGGGATCGAGATGGTGGACCCCGAGGGGACATGCGGGGACAGCGGGCCCGGGTGGGCAGGTGGGAGCGAGGGAAGCTTGTGGGAGCGGGCTGAGGCAGAGGCCGCGCTCGGGCCCACCCAGGGGGACGGGGCCAACCTGCCGGGGGCGCCTGAGCAGGGCATGGCCGCCTTGTCGGCCCGCCCCGGTCAGGAGCATGGTCCGGCTGGCGCTGACTCGTCGGGGCTTCACCCTCCGACACACGTGATGCGCACCCCGGTGGACGCCGCGTGTCGTGCCCACCCCGCCGCCCCCGGCGTGGCCGTCGCCGTCCAGCAGGAGTGCCTGAGGCGCGGCCTGATCGTCGAACTCGGCGGACGCCACGCCAGCGTCGTACGTCTGCTGCCGCCCTTGACGATCACAGACGAGCAGGCAACCGCGGTACTCGACCGGCTGGCGGACGCGATGGCGGCGGTGGCCCGCGCCCACACCGGCCGCGTGGAGCAGGCCGATCACGGTCAGCCCAACCCGCCGCAACAGACGAACGGGCCACCCTTGCGGCACGGGACCGGTGCCCAGGACACGGGTTGACCCGGGCGACAGACCCGCAAACCTCACGCCTACGCCACTGTCACCGGCAGCCCGTGTACGGCGACGTCGCCATGCCTCACCGGCGAACACACGCACTGCCCACTCGGGGCCGACCAGGCTCCGGTGAACAGCCCGCTCCGGGCCGCTCCCTCCGCGCACCCACGTCTCGACGTGAAGCCCGGCGTCCGCGGCACGGATCACCTGCCACCGCCACGTCCCGTTTCGCCGCCGACCGCGCCGACCCCATCCGACGAGGAACGACCTTGAAGACGTCCCCCCAGCCCGCCGGCTCCCCGAACCAGCCATCCGCCACTTCCCAGGCACCAGTGTCGACCTCCCCCGTCCCGTCAACGTTCTCCACTCCCGCTCTGTCGGTCCCCCGCCAACAGGGAGACTCCTTCCACACCGAACCGAGGCACCGTGCCGGTGCCGATCTCCTGGACCACCCCGACCCGCACACAGCGGCCCAGGCCGCGGCCGTGGAGAACCTGCTGCGCTGCTGGGTACGCGAGAGAGGGCTGTCCGCCCCCCGCGACGGCATCCTGTGCATTCCGCTGCCTGCCAGCGGCACCGCTCTACTCACCCCCGTCCACTACTGGTCCCCGACCGGCTGGCATCGCTTCGGTCTCCCGTACCTGGCCAACGCCCCCGAACGGTCCGCACCCGCGGACGCGGTGATGGTCGCGGCCCTGCTGGCCCGCGAAACGCTCAGGACCCAAGGCCCGGCTCGGGAAACCCCCGAGCCACGCGCCGGCGAAGGACCTGACGCCCTCCTGGACCAGAGCCCCGCTGCCGCAGGCCCAGGGGCCGGTCCCGCCACCACATCCGGAGACGGCGTCGATCTCGTTGCCCGCGTCGCCGACTCCGTCCGCCGTACCTCCGCCTTCATCAGCGCCCGCCGGGAACGCCCGGCCGATGAACCCGACCTGTTCCTCACCGCCGAACAGGCACCGCTGCTGGGCCACCCCCTGCACCCGACGCCCAAGAGCCGCGAAGGTCTCTCCGAGGCCGAGGCGGCGGTGTACTCACCCGAGTTGCGCGGCTCCTTCCCCTTGCACTGGCTCGCTGTCGCCCCCTCCGTACTCGTCACCGACTCCGCCTGGACCGAGCGCGGACGCCCCGTCCCCGCGGACCGGTTGACGGCCCGGCTCGCCGGTCCCGGGCAGCCGCTGCCCGACGGCTACGCCGCCCTGCCGCTGCATCCCTGGCAACTGCGCGAGGTCCGCCACCGTCCCGAGGCCGCGGCCCTGCTCGACGCCGGACTGCTCCGGGACCTCGGTGTACTCGGCCTCCCATGGCATCCCACCTCTTCCGTCCGAACCGTCTACCGCTCCGGCGCCCCGGCGATGCTGAAACTGTCGCTGGGGCTGCGCATCACCAACTCCCGTCGCGAGAACCTCCGCAAGGAACTCCACCGTGGTGTCGAGGTGCACCGCCTGCTGCGCACCGGTCTGTTCAAGCAATGGCAGGCGGCCCACCCGGGCTTCGACATCGTCCGCGACCCCGCCTGGCTCGCCGTCGACGGGCCTGACGGCCTCCCGGTGCCGGGGCTCGACGTGATGATCCGGCACAACCCGTTCACACCGTCCGACGACGTCTCCTGCATCGCCGGCCTCGTCACACCCAGGCCGTACGCCCGACGGAACGCCGAACCGGACGACCCCACGGCCAAAGCGTCCCTGTCGGTCCAGGGCCCGGCTCCCTCCCAGCCGTCCCGGCTCGCCGCGCTCATCACCCGCCTCACTCGGAAGACGGCCCGCCCGCGCGAGGCCGTGGCCACCGAGTGGTTCCTGCGCTACCTGGAGCAGGTCGTCCGTCCCGTGCTGTGGCTCGACGGAGAAGCAGGTATCGCCCTTGAAGCACACCAGCAGAACACGCTCCTCCTGCTGGACGCCGACGGCTGGCCCACCGGCGGCCGCTACCGCGACAACCAGGGCTACTACTTCCGCGAGTCCCGCCGCGCGGAACTCGACGCCCGGTTGCCCGGCATCGGCGAACGCAGCGACACCTTCGTCTCCGACGAGGTCACCGACGAGCGCTTCGCCTACTACCTCGGGATCAACAACGTCCTCGGACTCATCGGCGCGTTCGGCTCCCAGCGGCTCGCCGATGAACGCTTGCTGCTCGCCGCCTTCCGACGGTTTCTCACCAGGGCCGCCCACGGCCCCGACCGGCTGCGCAGCTCGCTGCCCACCCGTCTGCTCGACTCACCCGTCCTGCGCTGCAAGGCCAACCTGCTGACCCGGCTGCACGGCCTCGACGAACTCGTCGGTCCGGTCGACACCCAGTCCGTGTACGTCACCATCGCCAACCCCCTGCGTTCCTGAACCGTACGCATCCCCGATCACCGCCCCCTCGCTGCCGGGGCGCGCCCATCCCACCTCGAGAGAGGAGTCTCGCCGTGTCCCCCATTGACGCCCAGGACACGCTGGACCCGCATCCACCCGACGACCTCCTCACACTCGTCCGAGGAGGGGCGGCCGGGGCCGACCTGCTCGACCACGTCGGCGACTGGGGGACGGTCCCCACGCCCGCCGGTGCGTTCCACCTCCGTCCCGTGCGGATCGACAGGGATCTTCCGCGCATCGGCAGGTGGATGAACGACCCTGCCGTCGCGGCGTTCTGGGAACTGGCCGGTCCCGAGTCCGTGACCGAGGAGCACCTACGTCGCCAACTCGCCGGCGACGGGCGCAGCGTTCCGTGCCTCGGCGTGCTGGAGGGCACCCCGATGAGCTACTGGGAGATCTACCGGGCAGACCTCGACCCGCTTGCCCGTCACTATCCGGTCCGGCCTCACGACACCGGTATCCACCTCCTCATCGGTGGTGCCGGCGACCGCGGGCGAGGACTCGGCGGTGTTCTGCTCAGAGCCGTCGCCGACCTCGTACTCGACAGGAGACCCGCCTGTGGGCGCGTCGTCGCTGAACCCGACCTTCGCAACATCCCCTCCGTCGCCGCCTTCCTGAGCGCCGGTTTCCGGTTCTCCACCGAGGTCGACCTGCCCGCGAAGCGAGCCGCCCTCATGTTCCGAGACCGGAATCCACGTTTCGTCCTGTGACGCTGTGCAGTCGCGTCGTTACACATGGAACGTGGCGCGGTGCGCACCAGTTCCCGTTGCACGATGGACTCGTCACTTTTTCCTGCCGAGCCCGCTCGGACCCTCCTGTTCCTCTGCCGACCCCGACTTGAGAAGCGCCCTCCTTGATTCCGTCACCGTCATTGCCCCTGACCACCGGCTCGACCACCCGCTTGTCAGTCCCGCGCCGTAGGGTGGTCGCGCTATGACGAAGCCCTCACTCCCCGAACTCCTCCACGCCGCTGTCGCCGCCGTCGGTGGTACGGAGCGCCCCGGCCAGGTGACCATGGCCGAAGCCGTCGCGGAGGCGATCGACGACGGCTCCCATCTGCTGGTCCAGGCCGGCACCGGCACCGGTAAGTCGCTGGGTTACCTCGTGCCTGCCCTCGCGCACGGGGAGAGAGTCGTCGTGGCGACCGCCACCCTGGCGCTGCAGCGCCAGCTCGTGGAGCGTGACCTGCCACGCACCGTCGACGCGCTGCATCCGCTGCTGCGTCGCCGCCCGGAGTTCGCGATGCTCAAGGGCCGGTCGAACTATCTGTGCCTGCACCGTCTGCACGAGGGCATGCCGCAGGACGAGGAGGAGGGACTTTTCGACCAGTTCGAGGCGGCGGCACCCACCAGCAAGCTCGGCCAGGACCTACTCAGGCTGCGTGACTGGGCGGACGAGACGGAGAGCGGAGACCGCGACGACCTGACCCCTGGCGTCTCCGACCGCGCCTGGGGACAGGTGTCGGTCTCCTCGCGGGAGTGCCTGGGCGCCTCGAAATGCGCGTACGGCGCCGAGTGCTTCGCGGAGATGGCCCGCGAGCGCGCCAAGCTGTCCGAGGTCGTCGTCACCAACCACGCCCTGCTGGCCATCGACGCCATCGAGGGCGCCCCGGTCCTCCCGCAGCACGAGGTCCTGATTGTCGACGAGGCGCACGAACTGGTCTCGCGGGTCACCGGAGTCGCCACCGGCGAGCTCACTCCGGGCCAGGTCAACCGCGCGGTACGCCGTGCGGCGAAGCTGGTCAACGAGAAGGCCGCCGATCAGCTCCAGACCGCCGCCGAGGGCTTCGAGCGGCTGATGGAGCTGGCGCTGCCGGGCCGCCTCGAGGAGATCCCGGAGGATCTGGGCTATGCCCTCATGGCGCTGCGTGACGCCGCGCGCACCGTCATCACCGCGATCGGGGCGACTCGCGACAAGTCCGTCCAGGACGAGGACGCGATCCGCAAGCAGGCACTTGCCTCCGTGGAGACCGTGCACGACGTGGCGGAGCGGATCGTGAACGGCTCCGAGTACGACGTCGTCTGGTACGAGCGCCACGACCGCTTCGGTGCCTCCCTGCGCGTCGCCCCCCTGTCCGTGTCGGGCCTGCTGCGGGAGAAGCTCTTCGCGGACCGCTCCGTGATCCTGGCGTCCGCGACCTTGAAGCTGGGCGGGGACTTCAACGGTGTCGGCGCCTCCCTGGGCCTCGCCCCGGAGGGCACGGAGGGCGAGGACGTGCCGCAGTGGAAGGGCCTCGACGTCGGTTCCCCCTTCGACTACCGCAAGCAGGGCATTCTCTACGTCGCCAAGCACTTGGCCCGCCCGGCGCGCGACGGCGACCGCGGGGACATGCTGGACGAACTGACGGAACTGATCCAGGCGGCAGGCGGGCGCACCCTCGGCCTCTTCTCCTCCATGCGGGCCGCTCAGCTCGCCGCCGAGGAACTGCGCACACGCATCCCCGAGTTCCCCATCCTGCTGCAGGGCGAGGAAACCCTCGGCGAGCTGATCAAGAACTTCGCGGCGGATCCGAAGACGTGTCTCTTCGGCACCTTGTCGCTCTGGCAGGGCGTCGACGTCCCCGGCCCCAGCTGCCAACTGGTGGTCATGGACAAGATCCCGTTCCCGCGTCCGGACGACCCGCTGATGAGTGCCCGCCAGAAGGCGGTGGAGGACGCCGGCGGCAACGGCTTCATGGCCGTCGCCGCCACGCACGCGGCGCTGCTCATGGCCCAGGGCGCGGGCCGCCTCGTCCGCGCGTCGGGCGACCGCGGAGTCGTGGCCGTCCTCGACCAGCGCCTGGCGACCGCCCGCTACGGCAGCTACCTGAAGGCGTCGATGCCCGACTTCTGGTACACGACGGACCGCAACCAGGTCCGCAAGTCGCTGGCGGCGATCGACGCGGCGGCCCAGCAGGCGCAAGCGGAGTAAGGAAGGGCCTGTCCCAGCCCGGGGCAGGCCCTTCCTCTTCAAGGACGTCGGGCACAGCACAGGGCCCCGGAACCGGCGCAGGGATCCCGGGGCCCAGTCAGGGGGGCGGATCGAGAAGGCCCGTCCGCCGCCGAGCTCAGACGCGGCGCAGTACGGCCACCACCTTGCCGAGAATCGTCGCGTCGTCGCCGGGGATCGGCTCGTACGCCGCGTTGTGCGGCAGCAGCCACACATGGCCGTCCTCGCGCTTGAAGCGCTTGACGGTGGCTTCGCCGTCGAGCATCGCGGCCACGATGTCGCCGTTCTCGGCGACGGGCTGGCGGCGGACGGTGACCCAGTCGCCGTCGCAGATCGCGGCCTCGATCATCGAGTCGCCCACGACCTTCAGCACGAACAGCTCACCGTCACCGACGAGCTGCCGGGGCAGGGGGAAGACGTCCTCGACCGACTCCTCGGCGAGGATCGGGCCACCGGCGGCGATGCGGCCGACCAGCGGGACGTACGACGCGGCGGGCTTGCCGGCGGTGTCCGTGGGCTGCACGGGGGCGGCCTGATCGGAACCGCGCACCTCGTACGCGCGCGGGCGGTGCGGGTCGCGGCGCAGGAAGCCCTTGCGCTCCAGTGCCATCAGCTGGTGTGCGACCGAGGAGGTGCTGGACAGGCCGACGGCCTGGCCGATCTCCCGCATGGACGGCGGGTATCCGCGCCGCTGCACGGAGTCCCTGATGACCTCGATCACCCGCCGCTGCCGGTCGGTGAGCCCCGAGCTGTCCGCCCGGATGCCTGGAGGTCGGCCCGGCAGGGAGCGCTTGTGCCCCTCGGGATTCGTGGCTTCGTTCATCGCATGCACCGGCTCGAGTCGGCCCTGGGAGCGGTCCTGGGCGGTGATGGTGGCACTGTCTGCGGTGGTGGTCACGTCGGCCCCTCTCGATTGTCTCCCTGCTGGACAACGGTAGTTGCTTTCGAAAGGTT
This sequence comes from Streptomyces aurantiaciflavus, assembly GCF_049808595.1. Classification (NCBI taxonomy): domain Bacteria; kingdom Bacillati; phylum Actinomycetota; class Actinomycetes; order Kitasatosporales; family Streptomycetaceae; genus Streptomyces; species Streptomyces aurantiaciflavus. The sequence goes on from NZ_JBNCAQ010000028.1 coordinate 70,856, forward strand.
GCGCCAAACACACGTTCGAGTGAAAAAGCGTGGATCGCCTGACTTGATCATGTGTCTGGGTGTATGGCTAACGCGCTGTCCGGTCGAAGAAGGGGCTCCTTGTCGTACCCTTCACCGCCGGGGCCGATGACCTTGTGAGGTGTCGCCCCAGTCTGCCATCCGCCCTCCGTCCAACCGGGGACCGGGCCCCGCTCTGCGCGAGAGTCGCACCGCTCCTCCTTGTGGCGCTCACGCTATCCCCGTACGCGCCGCGGCGAAATGGTCGTACGCGAGTGTGTCAGGCGGCTTTTCGCGTGCTCGCCGTGACCGGGGAATCGCACGGTGTGAGGTCTTCCGGTGCGACACGCGATATGGCCTGGGTGTATGAGCCAAGCCCCATATCTAGTGGTTGGATGGCGGCAGCAGCCCACAAGTTGTGGTCCCCCGTGACAGCGCACGCTCATGGATCCCCTATGCTTGGGGCTGCTTCGAGGGGCTCATGAGGCCCAGCGAGGCTATTGAGTCTGCTGTGAGGAGGGTTGGGAGTCCATGCACTGCCCCTTCTGCAGGCACCCCGACAGCCGTGTCGTCGACAGCCGTACGACCGACGACGGTACGTCGATCCGCAGGCGCCGCCAGTGTCCTGACTGCTCCCGTCGTTTCACGACCGTGGAGACGTGCTCGCTCATGGTGGTCAAGCGGTCCGGGGTCACCGAGCCGTTCAGTCGTACCAAGGTCATCAACGGTGTGCGCAAGGCATGCCAGGGACGGCCTGTCACCGAGGACGCGCTCGCCCAGCTCGGCCAGCGGGTCGAGGAGGCGGTGCGGGCCACCGGAAGCGCCGAGCTGACCACCCACGACGTCGGGCTGGCCATACTCGGCCCGTTGCAGGAGCTGGACCTCGTCGCCTATCTGCGATTCGCCTCCGTCTATCGGGCGTTCGACTCGCTCGAGGACTTCGAGGCCGCCATCGCGGAACTCAGGGAGCAGACGGGACACCCCGCCGCGGACGACGACGACCGCGAGGACGCTGCAGGCACGGTCGCGGGGAGCCGGGAAGACGACGGCGGGCGCGGAGGGACCGTGCAGGTCCCCGAGCCCGCCCACGCCGCCGACTGACAGGCGGGCCGGCACCGGACATCGGACTCCGGATCCGGCCGGGCGGCGGCGCACGAAGACCTGTTGCGGGCGGTAGCGAGTGGGGCCCGCAGCACAAGACAGAACACCGTGTCACGGGAACAACGTGGCATTTCAGGGCGTTTTTGCCCGTACAGGGAGGCGGCATGACAGAGACGGCGAGCGGTCCGGCACGAGGTTCCCGAGCGAAGGGGGCCAAGGTCACCAAGGGGCTGCGTATCGAGCGCATCCACACCACCCCCGGCGTGCACCCGTACGACGAGGTGGCCTGGGAGCACCGTGACGTCGTCATGACCAACTGGCGCGACGGCTCGGTCAATTTCGAGCAGCGTGGCGTCGAGTTCCCCGACTTCTGGTCGGTGAACGCGGTCAACATCGTCACCAGCAAGTACTTCCGCGGTGCCGTCGGCACCCCCCAGCGCGAGGTGAGCCTCAAGCAGCTCATCGACCGCATCGTGAAGACGTACCGGAAGGCCGGCGAGGACTACAACTACTTCGCCTCGCCCGCCGACGCCGAGATCTTCGAGCACGAACTGGCGTACGCCCTCCTGCACCAGATCTTCAGCTTCAACAGCCCCGTCTGGTTCAACGTCGGCACCCCGCAGCCCCAGCAGGTCTCCGCCTGCTTCATCCTGTCCGTCGACGACTCCATGGAGTCGATCCTCGACTGGTACAAGGAAGAGGGCATGATCTTCAAGGGCGGCTCCGGCGCCGGCCTGAACCTCTCCCGCATCCGCTCCTCCAAGGAACTGCTGTCCTCCGGCGGCAACGCTTCCGGACCGGTCTCCTTCATGCGGGGCGCCGACGCCTCCGCCGGCACCATCAAGTCCGGTGGCGCCACCCGCCGCGCCGCCAAGATGGTCGTCCTCGACGTGGACCACCCCGACATCGAGGACTTCATCGAGACCAAGGTCAAGGAGGAGGAGAAGATCCGCGTCCTGCGCGACGCGGGCTTCGACATGGACCTGGGCGGCGACGACATCACGTCCGTCCAGTACCAGAACGCCAACAACTCCGTCCGTGTGAACGACGAGTTCATGCAGGCCGTGGAGCAGGGCGGCAAGTTCGGCCTGCGCGCCCGGATGACCGGCGAGGTGATCGAGGAGGTCGACGCCAAGGCGCTCTTCCGCAAGATCGCCGAGGCCGCCTGGGCCTGCGCCGACCCCGGCATCCAGTACGACGGCGTCATCAACAACTGGCACACCTGCCCCGAGTCCGGCCGGATCACCGCGTCGAACCCGTGCAGCGAGTACATGCACCTGGACAACACGTCCTGCAACCTGGCCTCGCTGAACCTGATGAAGTTCCTCAAGGACGACGGCCAGGGCACCCAGTCCTTCGAGGCCGAGCGCTTCCAGAAGGTCGTCGAGCTCGTCATCACCGCGATGGACATCTCCATCTGCTTCGCGGACTTCCCGACCCAGAAGATCGGCGAGAACACGCGCGCGTTCCGCCAGCTCGGCATCGGCTACGCCAACCTCGGCGCCCTGCTGATGGCCACCGGCCACGCGTACGACTCCGACGGCGGCCGCGCCCTCGCCGGCGCCATCACCTCCCTGATGACGGGTACGGCCTACCGCCGCTCCGCCGAACTGGCCGCGGTCGTCGGCCCGTACGACGGCTACGCCCGCAACGCCGACGCCCACAACCGCGTCATGAAGCAGCACGCCGACGCCAACGGCACGGCCGTGCGCATGGACGACCTGGACACCCCGGTCTGGGCCGCCGCCACGGAGGCCTGGCAGGACGTGCTGCGCCTCGGCGAGAAGAACGGTTTCCGTAACTCCCAGGCGTCGGTGCTGGCTCCGACCGGCACCATCGGCCTGGCGATGTCCTGCGACACCACCGGCGTCGAGCCCGACCTCGCCCTGGTCAAGTTCAAGAAGCTGGTCGGCGGCGGCTCGATGCAGATCGTCAACGGCACCGTTCCGCAGGCCCTGCGCCGCCTGGGCTACCAGGAGGAGCAGATCGAGGCGATCGTCGCCCACATCGCCGAGCACGGCAACGTGATCGACGCCCCGGGCCTCAAGCACGAGCACTACGAGGTGTTCGACTGCGCCATGGGCGAGCGCGCCATCTCCCCGATGGGCCACGTCCGCATGATGGCCGCGATCCAGCCGTGGATCTCCGGCGCCATCTCCAAGACGGTCAACATGCCGGAGACGGCGACCGTCGAAGAGGTCGAGGAGATCTACTTCGAGGCCTGGAAGCTGGGCGTCAAGGCGCTCGCGATCTACCGTGACAACTGCAAGGTCGGTCAGCCCCTCTCCGCGAAGACCAAGGAGAAGGAGAAGGCCGAGATCACGGAGAAGGCCGAGGACACGATCCGTACCGCGGTCGAGAAGGTCGTCGAGTACCGCCCGGTCCGCAAGCGCCTCCCCAAGGGCCGTCCCGGCATCACCACCTCCTTCACGGTCGGTGGCGCCGAGGGCTACATGACCGCCAACTCCTACCCGGACGACGGTCTCGGCGAGGTCTTCCTGAAGATGTCGAAGCAGGGCTCGACCCTCGCGGGCATGATGGACGCCTTCTCCATCGCGGTCTCCGTCGGCCTCCAGTACGGCGTGCCGCTGGAGACGTACGTCTCGAAGTTCACCAACATGCGCTTCGAGCCGGCCGGTATGACGGACGACCCGGACGTGCGGATGGCGCAGTCGATCGTCGACTACATCTTCCGCCGCCTGGCGCTCGACTTCCTGCCCTTCGAGACGCGCTCCGCGCTCGGCATCCACTCCGCCGAGGAGCGCCAGCGTCACCTGGAGACCGGTTCGTACGAGCCGGCCGAGGAGGACGTGGACGTCGAGGGTCTGGCCCAGTCGGCCCCGCGCCAGACGGACCTGAAGGCCGTCACCGGCCCCAAGGCCGAAGTCGAGGCGAGCAAGCCCGCCCCGAAGCAGGCCCACACCAGCGCCGAACTGGTGGAGATGCAGCTTGGCATCCAGGCCGACGCCCCGCTGTGCTTCTCCTGCGGTACGAAGATGCAGCGGGCCGGTTCCTGCTACATCTGCGAGGGCTGCGGCTCGACCAGCGGTTGCAGCTGATCCCATCGGTACCGGCCAGGGGTGAATGACCTGGCACAGGGCGGTGGAGCCGGTGTACGGCTCCACCGCCCTCGTTCGTGCGGACGCCGTCCGGGCAGGCCTGCCGACGCGGCGCCGGACGAAGATCAGGACTGGCGCAGCCGGCCCATGATCCTGGTGAACGTGGCCGGGTCGTCCTCGAAGCCCTGGACCCCGGAGCGGAACGACCATCCGTCGGACGGGACGCGGACGAACTCCGCGACCGTCGCCGCCGTCGAACCGAGCACTCCGCCGAAGTCGTCCTCGGCCAGGTCGGTGTAGCCCTCGCGGATCCGGACGGCGGGATTGACCACGCTGACGAAGGTCCGGTGGTCGGGGTGCTGTTGGATGACGACACCGACCACCACGCGCGCGTACCGCGCGTCCAGCCGGTCGAGCTCCACCGTCATGACCTCGTCCCAGCCGAAGCCCCTGCCGTCCTTGCTGTCCCGGTTGAGATAGATCGTGCCGTCGGGGGAGCGGCTGTCGAAGTGCACGACGTAGGCGGGGGCGCCCTGCGGATCGTCCGCAAAGTAGGTGGCGGCCACTATGTCCAGATCGGTGGGCGGTTGCCCTGCCGGACTCGGGTCCCACCTGAGCGCTATCTCGACCTTGCGGATCCCCTTGTTGAGGCCGTTCACCGGACTTCCCTCCCCGTCCCCGTCTGCCGTCGCCCCGAACTGCCCGCTCATCAGGGCCGGTTGTCCATCCTGCCACGCGCGCGTGCACGCTCGCACGGCTGCTCTGTGTCCGAGCGTGACCGACGCCACGCCCGCTGGCCTTACCATGGCGCGGTGCTGGTCAAGTGGATTCGCTGCACCGTGGTGGACCGCCGCGGTTTCGAGCGGGGGCAGCGAAAGTGGGCGGGGCTTCTGGGGGAGCCGGGGTTTCGGGGACAGGGCGGGGGCTGGAGCAGGGGACGGCCCTCCGTCGCGCATGTCTTCGCCTTCTGGGAGAGCCGTGCCTTCTACGACTCCTTCATGGCGCGCTCGCACGATCGGCTCGCGGCGGCCCAGGCAGGCACCTTCAAGGACGCACAGGTCCGCCTGTTCGACTACCGCTTCGACGTGAAGACGGGCTTCGAACCCCGCTTCACCGACTCCGACCTGCTCCGGGTAGCCCTGTGCCGGGTCCACGAGGAGCGCGCCGAGCACTTCACCCTGATGCAGGAGAAAGTGTGGAACCCGGCCATGGCCGGTTCGCCCGGCATGATCCGCGGCCTGTTCGCGGAGGCGCCGGGGCATGAGTTCCTGGTGCTGTCGATGTGGCGCTCGGAGGCCGAGCACGGCAAGTACCGCACCGAGCGCGTGGAGCGGCTTGCGCTGCGGGCCCAGACAGAGGCGGACATCTCCTCCCTGACCGGTGACATCGTGGAGCTCGAGCCGGCCTGGACGGTTTGACATCCCAACTCGCGAGCGGTGTGCTCTGTGTGCCTCGTGGTGTGGGATCGGTGTGACCTACGCCGTACGAAGGCCCTGGGAGTGCTCGATCGGCCGTCATCCGATCTAGGGTTTTGGCATGGCACGACCACGGCGCATCGTCCTTGTCCGACACGGGGAGTCAACGGGCAATGTTGATGACACCGTGTACGAGCGTGAACCGGACCACGCACTGGCCCTGACCGAGCGAGGCTGGCGGCAGGCAGAGGAGACGGGTAAGACCCTGCGGGAGCTGTTCGGCCGCGAGCGGGTCAGTGTGTACGTCTCGCCCTACCGGCGTACGCATGAGACCCTGCGGGCCTTCCACCTCGACCCCGATCTCATACGGGTACGCGAGGAACCCCGGCTGCGTGAGCAGGACTGGGGGAACTGGCAGGACCGCGACGACGTCCGCCTGCAGAAGGCCTACCGCGACGCCTACGGGCACTTCTTCTACCGCTTCGCCCAGGGGGAGAGCGGAGCCGACGTGTACGACCGGGTCGGCGGCTTCCTGGAGAGCCTGTTCCGCAGCTTCGAGGCCCCCGACCACCCACCGAACGTGCTGATCGTGACACACGGCCTGGCCATGCGCCTGTTCTGCATGCGTTGGTTCCACTGGACGGTCGCCGAGTTCGAGTCGCTGTCGAATCCGGGGAACGCCGAGATGCGCATGCTCGTTCTGGGAGACGACGGCAAGTACACGCTGGACCGGCCCTTCGAGCGCTGGCGAGATCCTGAGCCGTACGGCATCAGCGGATAGAGTGGCACGGCGATGACCGCTGACTCCTCTTCCGACGGGCGCCTGGAGCGCGCCCTGGCCAGCCTGCGTGGACTCGCGGTGGGTGACGCACTGGGCTCACAGTTCTTCGTGCCGGCGAACTATCCGCTGCTGAAGCGTCGCGAGCTGCCACCCGGCCCCTGGCAGTGGACGGACGACACGGAAATGGCCTGCTCCGTCGTCGCCGTCCTGGCTGCCCATCACCGCATCGATCAGGACGCTCTGGCCCGCTCCTTCGCGGAGCACCACGACTTCGACCGCGGCTACGGCCCTGCGGTCAACCGCCTGCTGAGGCTGGTCCGGGAGGGCGGCGACTGGCGTGAACTGTCCGCCGCCCTGTTCAACGGGCAGGGGTCCTGGGGCAACGGCGCCGCCATGCGGATCGCCCCCCTGGGCGCCTGGTACGCCGATGATCCCGAGCAGGCCACCCACCAGGCGGAGATCTCCGCCTACCCCACGCACCAGCACCGGGAGGCGGTGGTCGGGGCCATGGCGGTCGCCGCGGCCGCAGCGCTGGCCGGCGCGCTCGGTGGGCCGCCTACCTCGGAGGCACTGCTGGACGGTGTCATCGCCCTCGTCCCGAAGAGCGCCGTCGGTGCGGGCCTGCGACGCGCCCGCGACATGCTCGACTACGACGACCCGGCCACCGTCGCCGCCGTGCTGGGCTGCGGACGGCGTACGACGGCCCATGACACCGTCCCCTTCGCGCTCTGGTCCGCCGCTCGGGCCCTGGGCGACTATGAGGAGGCGTTCTGGACGACCGCGCAGGTCGGCGGGGACGTGGACACGACCTGCGCCATCGTTGGCGGGGTACTCGCCTCGGGGAAGGCAGGGACGCCTCCCGGGAACTGGGTGGAGCAGGTGGAGGCTTTTCCGGATTGGACGCCTGCATCTGTGTGATCCCGGCATGAGGCGGGCAGGGCCGCTTCGATCGAAGCTCTCCGTGTCCGGCGGGAACTCTCTGTGACCATTCGCTCGTTCTCCGGGCATCCGCTGTGCGAGGTGTGAGTGCACAACGGTGGATGACCCAAGAGGCGTGGGCAACCACGGGAGAGGTGTCGGGGGTGGATCATGCGGTTCGTGCTGTGCGTGATCGTGTGGCTGTCGGGGATGGTGGCGGAATTCCGGGGACGGCCGACCGGGCTGCGGGCGACCACAGTTCCGTCCCTCTCCTGTTCCGGCCGGCCGGGTGACCGCGGGCGCTTGCACACGATGTTCATCGGTGACAGCCCGCGGTCGGTCCGTGAAACCCTCGCGTCGCTCTCGTCAGCCGGCCATGGGGCCTGCCGAGCCCGACAGGGCCTCCAGATCGCTCTTGCGGACCCGGATGACCAGCCAGGCCGTCACCAGGGCGAGCGCGGCCATCGCGGCGGCCGGGACGAAGGCCGCCGAGATGCCATGAGCGAGTACTTCATGGCCCCACGGAGCGGGGAGTTGCTGCGTCTGGGCGAACTCGGCCTTCTGCTCCGCCGATCCGTCCGTGAGGAAGTTCGGCAGTTGCTTCTCCGCCTCGTCCTTGCTGGCCGAGCCGAAGACGGTCGTCAGGATGGCCAGCCCCAGCGAACCTCCCACCTGCTGCGTGACGTTGAGCAGGCCGGAGGCGGCGCCCGCCTCGTGTTGGGCGACACCGGACACCGCCGTGACCGTAGCCGTCACGAAGTTCAGGCCCATGCCGAACCCGAACACCAGCATCGGGCCGAGCACCCCGCCCGCGTAGGAGCTGTCGGGGCTGATGAAGGTCTGCCAGATGAGGCCGGTCACCACGAGGGCGGAGCCGCCGAGCATGAAGGGCTTGGGGCCCAGGACGGGCAGGAACCGCTGCGACAGGCCCGCACCGACCGCGATCGCGACCGTGACGGGGAGGAAGGCGAGGCCGGCCTTGATCGGGCTGTAGCCCAGCACGTTCTGCACGAAGAGGACGATGTAGAAGAACATGCCGAACATGGCCGCGGCGAGGCTCAGCATGATCACGTACGTGCCGGAGCGGTTGCGGTCGGCGAACATCTTCAGCGGAGTGATCGGCTCCTTGGCTCGCATCTCCGTGAACGCGAAGGCGACCAGCAGGACCAGGGCGATACCGAAGGCCCCGAGAGTCAGAGCGTCGTCCCAGCCTTCCTCCGCCGCGCGGATGAAGGCGTAGACGAGGGATGCCATGCCGATCGTCGAGGTCAGCGCGCCCGCGATGTCGAAGCGCCCGGGGTGCCGCTCGGACTCGCTGATGTACAGCGGGGTGAGGACGGCGATGAGGACGCCGATGGGTACGTTGACGAACAGCACCCAACGCCAGTCGAGCCACTCGGTGAGCATGCCGCCCGCGAGCAGGCCGATGGCGCCGCCGCCGGCGGACACCGCGGCGAAGACGCCGAAGGCCCGGTTCCGTTCCGGGCCTTCGGGAAATGTGGTGGTGATGAGCGCCAGGGAGGTGGGCGACGCGATGGCGCCGCCTATGCCCTGCAAGGAGCGCGCGGCGAGCAACTGCCAGGGCTCCTGTGCCACTCCGCCGAGGAGAGAGGCGAAGGTGAAGAGCAGGATGCCGGTCAGGAACACCCGGCGTCGGCCGAGGATGTCACCGGCTCGGGCGCCGAGCAGCAGCAGACCGCCGAAGGTGAGCGTGTAGGCGCTGACCACCCACGTGAGGTCGGTGGTGCTGAACCTGAGCGCGTCTTGAATGTGCGGGAGCGCGATGTTCACAATCGTCGCGTCGAGTACCACCATGAGTTGGCACGCAGCGATGACGGTGAGCGCGATGCCTGGGTGTCCCTCCCGGCGGGCCGCACCCGGTTTCTGGTCCTGGATCAACTGAGAGGTTGTCACTATCGGTCCCCCACAAATGCGTTAGTGAACGCTGGCGTTCACTGCCGCGTCAACGGTAGTGAGTCCCCAGTAGTGAACGCAAGCGTTCACTTTTGGTGCCGCCGGTCGGCGTGTCCCCGCTCGTCGCTGCGGCGCGGTGCCTCACCGCTCCCCGGAATCCCCGCTTCTTCTGCCCGCTGGAGACACTCAGATGGTTACTTCGCGCTGGACGGCCGCCCCCGCTCAGGCGGCCCCCTCCCGCCGGCGCGGCGCCGTACTCGAACGCGCGATCCTCGATGCAGCCCTGGACCAATTGGGCACCGTCGGCTGGAACGGCCTCACGATGGAAGGCGTCGCCGCCGGAGCCCAGACCGGCAAGGCGGCCGTCTATCGTCGCTGGCCGTCCAAGGAGGACCTCGTCGCGGACGCCTTGCGTGCCGGGCTGCCCCGACTGGACGCCGTACCCGACCTGGGGAGTGTGCGCGAGGATCTCGTGGTGCTGTGCCGCACGGCGCGCGATGCGATGTTCTCCCGGCCCGGCTTCGCGCTGCGCTCGATCATTCACGAGTGCGACCCGTCTCAGGCGGAGCGCTTCTACACTCTGATCTTCGAAGGGGTGGTGGAGCCGACGATCAAGGTCCTGCATGAGGTCATCAGCAGGGGAATTGGGCGAGGCGAGGTGCGCCCCGACGCGGCGAACGGCTATGTCCTGGACGCGATCCCGGCCATGATGATGTACCGGTCAAAAATGTGCACCAGCGAATGGAATGATCGGGATCTGGAAGAGATGGTCGACCAGCTCATGCTGCCACTGCTGCGGCCGCAGGAGCGCTGAGCGGGGTGCCGGGCGGGGTTCGGATGCGGTCGCCGTCAGCTCGGGGAACCGGGGTGTCGCAAGGGGATCCCGGCGGCGTACGCTAAGGGCGCCATGCCGTACGAACCACCTACTCACACCGTCGAGCGCTCCCTCCGCGCCACGACCGGAGCGAAGATCATTGCCGGTGTCGACGAAGTGGGCCGCGGTGCCTGGGCCGGTCCCGTCACCGTCTGCGCGGCGGTCACCGGACTGCGTCGGCCGCCCGTGGGGCTCACCGACTCCAAGCTCCTCTCCGTCAAGCGTCGCAACGAGCTTGCCGTGGAACTGGAGAAGTGGGTGACGTCGTACGCCCTGGGTCACGCCTCTCCGGAGGAGATCGACGACCTGGGGATGACGGCCGCGCTGCGGCTTGCCGCCGTACGCGCTCTGGACGCCCTTCCGATACGCCCCGAGGCGGTGATCCTCGACGGGAAGCACGACTACCTCGGCGCCCCCTGGAAGGTCCGCACGGTGATCAAGGGTGACCGTTCGTGCGTGGCTGTCGCGGCGGCCTCGGTGATCGCCAAGGTTCAGCGCGACAAAATGATGGCCGAACTGGGTATCGACCATGCAGACTTCGGTTTTGCGGACAACGCCGGGTATCCGTCGCCCGTGCACAAGGCCGCACTGGAGGAGCGGGGTCCCACTCCGTACCACCGGTTGTCGTGGGCGTATCTTGATGCGCTGCCCCAGTGGCGGCATCTCAAGAAGGCCCGCAGTTGGGCGGACGGAAGCGTTCCGGAGATCGAGGGTCAGCTCGGCTTCGACTTCTGACGATTCCGCTCGCACTGATGTGCCACCCACTCGCGCGAGCCGCACCAACGTTTGATAAATAACAGCTCATGCCTCTCATTCCCGAGGAGCCTCAGATTCACGAGAGTGCCCAGGGTCCCCGCGCCACTCCGGCCAGCGGCCGCACCGCGCCGACCCCTCGACCCGTACCCGGTCCCCGTCCCGCGGCTCCGTCGCGTCCCGGTCGTCCTGGTCCCCTCCGGCCCACGCCGCCGGTGCAGCGTGCCCCGCACGCCGCCGCCAAGCCCGGACCCTCGGCCCCGGCCGCCTCTGCCGCTTCCACACCTGCTGCGGCGACTCCCCAGATCCAGTTGATCCCGGCCTCGGCCGAGGGTGCGCTGGACGCCGCCGAGGAGGCCGTGGACCTGCTCCTGGACTCGGGGCGTGCCCCGGGTGACGTGCTGGTGATCACCACTGGCGAGCAGCACCCCTGGGCCGCCCACGAACTGTCCTTCGGTGAAGCGTCCTACTGGGCGCAGCACGACGCGGGAGACGACGTCTTCTACGCCGACGCCGGCGTCGCGGACCGGGCGGGCGTGCGCCCCGTCGTCGTGGTCGCCGTCAACGGCGGTCCTGCCACCGCTGCCGCCACCGTCCTGCCCTTGGCCCACAAGCGGGCCGACGCCCTGCTGATCGTCTGCGGTGACCCGCAGCAGATCAACGCGGTGCTGGGCGCGGGCGTCTGAGCCGGTCCCGGTCAGCAGGGGGAGGACCCGGGCTTGGAGGAGGCGCCGCTGTCGCGGCACCTCCACGGTGGGTCCTGGCGTGCGCGGACGACGGAAGTCTCGGCGCGCGCACCTCGGCATGCGCCGAGAGCGGTGCGCCGTGTCGCCCCCGAGGCGCGCCGCGGGGGCCCGACGCGCGGTAGTCGTAAGCGTCACCGCCGACGGTGCCGCGACCCGGACTGCGGGGGTGCGCCTGCCTTGAGGGCTTTCTCCGTGCTTCGTCCTGGCGCTTCGGGGGCTGAACGTTTCTGCCGAATCCTGTGCTGAGCCGGCCTTCCTCAGCGGGCGGCCGCGCGACGCAGTACCTCCGAGGCGGCACCGCCGCCCGTTCGGGGCAACGGAGGCGGGGCCTCGGACAGGGCGAAGGGCTCCGGAGGCGAATCCGCGTGGGGGCGGCGGCCTCCACGCCCCTCGCCGAGGACCTGCCAGCCGTCCCGGGTCAGCGTGATGTACGCCCCGCAGCGCAGCCCGTGCAGTGTGCAGGCGTCACGCAGGCCCCACATCCAGGCGCCGTCCTCTTCCGTCCAGCGTGCGTCGCCCTCACGGCAGTAGAGCAGCACGGCGGTGCGTACCGGCGTCCGGCGCCGAAGATCGTGCGGGATGACCCGGCGCAGTTGGGCGAGCAGGGCGTTGCGGAACATCCAGCCGTCAGCGGTTGCCTGGCGCCGGGTGAACGAGGCGCTGGCCAGCAACCGTTCGTCCGGATCGAGCACGGCCACGACCGCCGTGGACGGCCTGGGCTGGTGGCGCGCGTGCAGACCGCTGACGACCTCTCGTGGGTTGCGCAGCAGCGGGATGCCGGCCGCGGCCCACTCCGCAGGCTCGAGCAAACGGTTGGCGGAAGCGGCGGACGCGGACGTCGACAACGATGCCGCCGAGGACGGAGCAAATCCGAAGGTCACGAGCCTCCCTTCGGCTACGGCCCACACTGCGGGCGGGTCGGGTTCGGGGGGAGCGCACACCGCGGCAAAGCCCTACCACAGGCGTGCCGTACGGGGAGCGGACCTCAATTCTTCCTGTCGAACTTGGATGCGGCAACGAGCAATTGGGGCCACCGACCGTTATGCGACGGTGCGTGTCTTATATCCCTACCCGATGATGACGTGGTGACGCGCGTGTCCGCCGTACACCCCTCGTTCACCTCCTGTGCTGGCGCTGTTTCGCGAAACTGCGGCCGATGCGCGGCGAGTCAGCGCTCCCCGGCCGGGCCGGAAGGTCAGCCCTGCACCGCCAGAACCAGAGGCAACACGCCCTGCGCGCCCGCACGCCGGAGCATCCTGGCCGCGACCGCGAGGGTCCACCCGGTCTCGGTGTAGTCGTCCACGAGGAGCACCGGACCTCGGGCCTCGGCCAGTGCGGAGGCGAGCGCGGGCGGTACCGCCAGCATCCCGTCGAGTGCCTTGAGACGCTGGGCGCTGTTGCTCCTGGAGACGGGTGAGGCGTCACCGGTGTACTCCACGGCGCCCAGCAACGGCAGCCGGCCGACGTCCGCGATGCGTGCTCCCAGCGAGTGGATCAGCCGCGGTCGGGTGCGTGAGGCGACGGTGACCACACCGACCGGGCGGGGCGGCGCGTCGGCCGCTCCGGAGGCCCAGCCGCCGGGGCCCTTGGCCCAGTCGGCCAGGACATCCACCACAGCCTTGGCGACGTCGTCCGGGACGGGCCCGTCGGGCGCCGGAGCGGCCAGCATGGGGCGGAGCCGATTTCCCCAGCCGATGTCCGACAGGCGCCCCAACGCCCGCCCGGCCGCCGCTTGTTCGCCGACCGGAATGCGCCCCTTGAGCTCCATGCCGATCGCGGGAAGGCCTGTCGGCCACATCCGGCGCGGCTCCACCTCGACACCCGCGCGGCCCAGGTCGACACGCGCGGCGTCCAGCGCCGTCGCGGATGTCTCAGCGGTGTGGCGCGCACCCGCGCAGTTGTCACAGCGTCCACAGGGCCTGGCCCCGTCGTCGTCGAGCTGGCGCTGCAGGAACTCCATCCGGCAGCCGGTCGTCGACGCGTACTGGCGCATCGCCTCCTGCTCGGCCTTGCGTTGCCGCGCGACCCACTCGTACCGCTCGGCCTCGTACGTCCAGGGCTGTCCGGTCGCGATCCAGCCGCCCTTGACCCGCTTGACCGCCCCGTCCACGTCCAGCACTTTGAGCATGGTCTCCAGGCGGGAGCGGCGCAGCTCCACCAGGGGCTCCAGCGCGGGCAGCGACATGGGCCGGCCGGCGCGCGCAAGGACGTCGAGCGTGCGGCGTACGAGCTCCTCCGACGGGAAGGCGAGCGACGCGAAGTACTCCCAGATCGCCTCGTCCTCCTTCCCCGGCAGCAGAAGCACCTCCGCGTGCTCGACGCCGCGTCCGGCACGACCCACCTGCTGGTAGTAGGCGATGGGGGAGGACGGTGAGCCGAGGTGCACGACGAAACCCAGGTCGGGCTTGTCGAACCCCATCCCGAGGGCGGATGTGGCGACCAGGGCCTTGACCTTGTTGGCGAGCAGGTCGTCCTCGGCCTGCTGCCGGTCGGCGTTCTCCGTCCTGCCCGTGTACGAGGCGACGGTGTGTCCCCGCTGTCGGAGGAAGGCGGTGACCTCCTCCGCGGCGGCCACGGTGAGCGTGTAGATGATCCCGGAGCCCGGCAGCTCGTCCAGGTGGTCGGCGAGCCAGGCCATGCGGTGCGCTGCGTCCGGCAGCCGCAGCACGCCCAGGGTGAGGCTCTCGCGGTCGAGCGGGCCGCGCAGCACCAGGGCGTCCGAGGTGCCCCCCGTGCCCAGCTGTTCGGCGACGTCGGCGGTCACGCGCGCGTTGGCGGTCGCGGTCGTCGCGAGCACGGGAACGCCCGACGGGAGATCGGCGAGCATGGTCCGCAGCCGCCGGTAGTCCGGGCGGAAGTCGTGCCCCCAGTCGGAGATGCAGTGGGCCTCGTCGACCACGAGCAGTCCGGTCGTGGCGGCCAGTTCGGGCAGGACCTGGTCGCGGAAGTCCGGGTTGTTCAGCCGTTCCGGGCTGACGAGCAGGACGTCGACCTCGCCCGCGGCGATCTCGGCCCGGACGCTCTCCCACTCCTCGGTGTTCGAGGAGTTGATGGTCCGGGCGTGGATGCCGGCCCGGGCGGCGGCCTCGACCTGGTTGCGCATGAGGGCGAGCAGAGGGGAGACGATCACGGTGGGACCCGAGCCGCGGGCCCGGAGCAGCGCGGTCGCCACGAAATACACCGCGGACTTGCCCCAGCCCGTGCGCTGGACGACCAGGGCCCGGCGCCGGTCGGCGACCAGCGCCTCGATCGCCTTCCACTGGTCCTCGCGCAGCCGGGCCGAGCCGGTGGCGTCGCCGACGAGGCGGGCGAGGAGGGCGTCGGCGTCGGCGCGGAGGTCGGTGTTGCTCGTGTGCTCCATGCCTCCATACAACAGGACGGCACCGACAGTCCGGCCGTGACGGGCGTGAACCGCCAGTCTGTCGTGCCCCTGATCAGACTTATCCACAGGCGCAAGCGGAACCACAAGATCCGCGAGATCGTCTCCGCATGACGAATCACAGCGAAACGACTGGATCCTTCGAAAACGGCGACATCACCGGCCGTGACGGATGTGACGGACGCGCGTCGTACGACGCAGCGGCCGCGTACGAGGGCCATGTCCCGTACGACGAGCGCTCGCCGTACGCGGGAGGCCCCGCCGCACATCAGGTCACCCTGCGGACCCCGGCCGAACTGGCCGACGCCCTTCCCTACCTGCTGGGGTACCGCCCCGAGGACAGCATCGTCCTGGTCGCCCTGCACGACCTGGGCGGGCGTGGCCGGTTCGGCGGCCGCGCCCGACTCGGCATTCCCGCGCATCCGGACGACTGGGGGGCCGTGGCCCGGCAACTCGCGCAGGGACTCGTGACGGGCAGCGAACGCAGGGGCGCCCGCCCCGCGCAGCTGGTCGCCTACCTCTGCCAGGAACCCGCGAAGGGTGAGACGGGCCGCCAGGTCATGGAACGCCTGCAGCCCCTCGCGCAGCAACTGCGTGTCGAATGCGGCCGGCTCGACGTCCCGGTGATCGAGGCGCTGTGCATCTCCGACGGCCGTTTCTGGTCGTACTGCTGCGGCGGCGAGGGCTGTTGCCCGGACGAGGGAGTACCGATGGGCCTGCCCGGTACGTCCGTGCTGGCCGCGGCGGCCACCTATGCCGGCATCCAGGTCCGAGGCACCCTGCGCGAGTTGAGGGCCCGCCTGCTTCCCCTGGAGACCGGCGCCGCGCTGGAACAGGAGGTCGCACTCGACACCGCCAGCATGGCGCTGGTCCCCAGGATCCTCGAGGACGAGAGCCGCGCCGCCGTGGCGGAGGAGACGATCGAACTGGCCGGACGGATCATGCGGCGCTTCGCCGAAGCGTCGCCCGTGACCGGGGCCCTCATGGCGGACCACCGAGACGACCAACTGCTGACACCCGACGAAACCGCGGCTCTCATCCTCGGCCTCCAGGACCGCGCGACGCGCGACCGCGCGGCCGAGTGGATGGAGGGAGACGAGGCCGCTCCCGCCCTGCGTCTCTGGCGCGCGCTGGCACGTCGCTGCGTCGGCCCCTACGGAGAACACGCGGCAGCACCGCTCACGCTGGCCGGCTGGGTCGCCTGGTCCAGCGGGGACGAGTTGGAGGCCAGGGAGGCACTCGCCATGGCCCTGGGCGCGGATCCCGGTTACCTCTTCGCCCGCCTCCTGCACCAGGCGTGCAACGAGGGACTCGACCCGGAGTCGGTCCGACGGTGCCTGCGAGCCGAGCGGGAAGGGCGCGGACGGAGGGCGGAGGCAGGGGGCGAACGGCCGTCCGGCGGCGAGAGCGACGAGGGCAAGGCGCAGTGGCAGGGCGCGGAGAACGCCGTATGGCTCGAGGACGCGGACGAGGGCGATCAGGGCGACGGACTGCGCGACGCCGACCGGCCCGACGCAGCGAAGGAGGCCGAAGAACCGGATCCGCGGAGCACGACCGTACAGGAGGCTGAGCCGGCACCCGCGCGGGAAGCGGGCCGCCGACGGCGCCGCACCCGTTCCTCCGGTGCTCCCGGTCGTGGCAGCCCGCGGGAGGAGGCAGAGAAGAGGCCGGAGTCGCGACCCGACACCCTGCGCTTCCGAAGGCCGTCCCGTGACAGCCGTCCCCTCGTTTCCGGACGCGGTGAGTCACGCCCACCCACGCGTGCCGCGGGGAAGGCCGCCGCGCGCCGCCGCGGCAGCTGCTCGGAAGACGTGCAGCCCGACGGTGGCGACACGAGGGAGAACGGGTGAGACCCTGCCGGCACCGTGTCGAGCGAGCCCTGGCGCCTGCGGCCGCCGGGGTGCGCGGCTGGGCCCTGCCGCGGCGACCGGGCGACCGGATGTGGCCGGCCACGCTCGAAGGTCGACCACACCATCCGACCTCCGCCGCCATTCGGTGGGGCCTCCGCCTCCGGGCGTGACCTGGGTGAGCCCCGCTCCGTTCACCTGAGTGGCGGAACGCCTGCACGGGGTGTGCCGCCGCTGCCCACCTGCCCTGCCCGAGTCCTCCGTCGGCGTCGACCATTCCGAGGCGCACAGAGAGCAGAGGAAGTCACCGCATGCATCAGCCGACTCCGCCCTCCGCCGCGGAACGCCCCGCCCTCGACGGGTTCGTGCCACTCCCCGGGGCAGGTGCCGACCTGTCGCCCGCGGACGGTCCCGGACGCAACGGGACCGCATCCCCGAGCAGCAGCGACACCCGGCGCGCCGCCCAAGCCGTCGGCTCGACGCGAGCTCCACGCCCGTCCGAAGGCCAGGGAACCCGTGACACGTCCCCCCTCCCGCCACCGGGCCCAGCACGGCGCCCCGCTCCTGGCTCGGCGAAAGGCGCCGCGCCACCGGGCCCGCCGACGACACCGCGCCGCTCCACCGACCTGCCTTCCACCCACACGGCGATGATCTGCGTTGCCCTGCCGGGCCTCGCCATCTCCACGAAAGAGGGGCAATTGGCCGGTCGTGGGCTGGAGGGGTACTACCGGGCAGGGCGGCGCGTGCTGTCCCGGTGCCAGGTGCGGGTGGCCGGACGTGAACCGCTCGCGGTGCAGGCCCGGATGGCCTCGGCCGACCGCGCCCGATTCGTCGGCACCCTGCGGGTCACCCCTCACGGAGGCCCCGACCCCGACGTCGTCGTCGAGCGGACCCGCTCGGCGGACGGCAGGGAGCGGATCACACTGCGCAGCGCCGCCCCGCGTCCGCTGCGCCTGCCGGTGGAGGTGGCCCTGGGCACGGACCTCGCCGACCTCGGGGCCGTCGCGGCCGGGGCCGTCGGACCCGAACTGCCCGCCAGCGTCCACGACGCCGGCCTGCGCTGGTCCTGCGCCACCGGGGCCTCGTGCGTCACGGCCGACCCGCCGCCCGCCGACGCACTCGCCTCCGCGGGACTTCTGCGCTGGGACTTCGACCTGCCACCCGGCGGCAGCGTGACCGTGGAGCTGCGGGTGCGCCTGGACGGCCCGGGCCCGGTCCGGGCCACGGGGCGCACGGCGACGAGTCCCTTGGCTCCGGCACGGGCATCGGGGGACGACCCCCGCGTCCCCGCGCTCCTGAGGACGAGCATCGCGGACCTGCAGGCTCTGCTGGTCCGCGACCCGACGCACACCGTGGACACGCACCTCGCGGCAGGAGCACCGTGGCGCTGCGGCCTGGCCCCGGCCGAGGCCCTCGCCGCGGCCCGGATGACGCTGCCCCTCGGCACCCGGCTCGCGGCAGGCACTCTCCGCACCCTCGCCCGCACCCAGGTCATGGGCCGGGGGCCGCAGTCCGGCCTGATCCCTGGACCGAGGCGGGACGCGGGCCCGCACCTTCCGCCGGGCTGCACGGGGACGGAGGCCACCCTGCTCTTCCCCGTACTCCTCGCGGAGGCCCGGCGGTGGGGACTGCACGACCAGGAGACGGAGGAACTGCTGCCGTCGGCCGAGCGCTGCCTGACGTGGCTACGGGCGACCGTGGGCGAAGGCCCGTACCTGCGTGATCCCCAACCGGGCGGTCCTGTCCGCTGCGAGACCCAGGCCCATGCCCACCGCGCGGCACTCCTCGGCGCCGACCTGCTCGACGCCTTCGGCAGACCGGGTGGAAGCGGCTTGCGTGACTGGGCACGCGGATTGCGGGCCGCGTTCCGGCAGGACTTCTGGATCGACGATCGGGGCGGCGGCCGGCCTGCCGCCGCCCGTACTCCGGACGGACGGCCCCTGCCCCACCTGGGCGTGACCACGGTCCACCTGCTCGACACCGGCCTGCTGGGCGGCGGCGAGCTCGCTCCGGGCCTGCTGGACAAGGTGCAGACGGAACAGCTCGCCCGGCTCCTCGGCAGCCCGGTGATGGACTCGGGCTGGGGGCTGCGTGGTCTGGGCGCCAAGGAGACGGCCTACAACGCCTTCGGGCACCGTAGCGGTGCCGTACGCGTCCACGAGACGGCGATCGCCGTTGCGGGTCTGACCGCGGCGGGCTACGAGAAGGAGGCCGGTTCACTGCTGCGGGGCGTACTGGCTGCGGCCGCGGCCTTCGATCACCGCCTTCCCGAGATGTACGCGGGTGAGCAGCGCAGCGAGGGGAGCGCTCCACTCCCGCACCCGGCCGCCTGCCGCCCCGCCGCCACCGCCGCCGCCTCGGGGGTCCTGCTGCTGACCACTGTGGCGGGCGTTCGTCCCGACGCTCCGGCCGGGACGGTCACCCTGCGCCCCATGGCCAGCGCGCCCCTCGGCGAGATCGGTCTGACCGGACTGCGGGTCGCGGGCGCCCCCTTCTCCGTACGGGTCAGCCGACTCGGACTCGCCATGGTCGAGGAAGCGGCTGACGGACTGCAACTGGGAGTGTGACCTCGCATGACGCGAAACAGGACGGCAACCGGGGCGGAGTGGTGACTGCCACGCCGTATCGGAGTGGATCAGCCACCGAAGCGGCCGGTGAAGGGAGTGTTTATCGTCAGGAAGACGACTATGATCGCCGCATGCCCTACGACCCGTCGGCCTTTCCGCCCTTCGCCGTCACCGTGGACCTGGTCGTGCTGACCGTGCGCCGCCATGCCCTGTGCGCGCTGGCGGTGCGCAGGGGCGAGCCGCCGTTCCAGGGGCGGTGGGCGCTCCCGGGCGGCTTCGTACGGGCAGACGAGGATCTCTCCCAGGCCGCGGCGCGGGAGCTGGCCGAGGAGACGGGACTGCGCGCCCACGACCCTTCCGTCCCGGCCCAGGACAACGGCGCCCACCTGGAACAGCTCGCCACCTACGGCGACCCCAAGCGTGATCCCCGGATGCGGGTCGTCAGCGTCGCCCACCTCGCGCTCGCCCCCGACCTGCCCGCTCCGAGAGCCGGCGGCGACGCCAGCAACGCGCGCTGGGCACCCGTCGAGGAACTGCTGCAACAGGGCGGTTACGGACGTGACGGCGAACCGGTCGCACCGCTCGCCTTCGACCACGCCCAGATCCTCGCGGACGGGGTGGAGCGCGCCCGCTCCAAGATCGAGTACTCCTCGCTGGCGACCGCGTTCTGCCCCACCGAGTTCACCGTCGGCGAGCTGCGCCGTGTCTACGAAGCGGTGTGGGGCGTGGCGCTGGACCCGCGCAACTTCCACCGCAAGGTGACGGGCACCCCTGGCTTCCTGGTCCCCACCGGCGGCACCACCACACGACAGGGCGGCCGCCCGGCCCAGCTCTTCCACGCCGGCGGCGCGACCCTGCTCAACCCGCCGATGCTGCGGCCCGAAGTGTGACGCGGGCGCGCCGCAACCACTGACCGTCACCTGCTGGCTCAGGCGGGCGGCACCCTTGTTGATTCCCTTGACAGCCAGGGCGGTTGGCGTCGGGCCGACGCGGCTCCGGCGTCGCTCCGGCTGTTCCCGCACGCTGTTGGCCGACGGTTCCGGCGATCTGGTCTGCTGCTCCCGTGGCGACGGACACGCACCCGTTCCCGTCGATCACGGCCGCACAGCCAGCCGCGCGATACCTGAAAAACCGGACATAGCACGCTATCTTGCTACGGGTGATCCAGGCCTTCGGACTGACCAGCAATCCCCGCAAGGAGCTTCCGCCCGCCCTCGACGATGTCTCCTTCGAGGCGCGCGCAGGTCGCATCACCGTGCTGCTCGGCGCGCCGGGCGCGGGCAAGACCACAGCACTGAGGCTCATTCTCGAACTCCAACAGGGCCGCGGCGTCACCTACTTCAGAGGCCGCCCCCTTCACCGCATCCCCCACCCCTCACGCGAGGTCGGCGTCCTCCTGGGCGATGTGCCGGGGCACCCGGCCCGTACCGTCCGCGGCCACCTGCGCATGTTGTGCGCCGCCGCAGGCGTTCCGGTCCGGCGGGCGGACGAAGTCCTCGAAGTGGTCGGTCTGGTCAGCCTGCGCGACGAGCGCCTCGGCACGCTGTCCCGTGGCATGGACCGCCGACTCGGCCTGGCCTGTGCCCTCCTCGCCGACCCGCACACCCTCGTGCTCGACAACCCGGCCGACGGGCTCTCCGAGCGCGAAAGCCGTTGGCTGCACGGCATGCTGCGCGCACACGCGGCCCAGGGGGGCACGGTCCTGTCGACCACGTCCGACCCCAAGGAAGCCGCGCGCATCGCCGACCGGGTCGTCACCCTGGACGGAGGCAGGCTCGTCGCCGACCAGGAGGCCACGGACTTCGCCCGCACCCGGCTGCGGCCCCGCATCGCTGTCCGCAGCCCTCATGCCGCCCGTCTCGCCGCCCTGCTCACCAAGGAAGCGCGCACCGCGCAGCGTTCCGTCGAAGTCGTACAAGAAGACGGCAACCGGCTCTCCGTGTACGGCAGTACCTGCGCCGACGTGGGTGAGACGGCGTTTCGGAACGGCATCCTCGTCCACCAACTCGCCGACGAGGTCGGCGACATGGGTCCGGGAGCGGGAGACGAGCCCATCGAGGCCCAGGATGGCGACGGCTCGGCGAGCGAAGCTCGAGAAGCCGTCGCCGTTGGCGCGCCGCACACGGCGGAAGGGGGACGAGCGTCCTCGCCCGTGCCGCACCAGTCGATGGAGCGATCGCCCAGCGGTGCGGAGCCCGCGGCGGACGAAACCCTGACAGAGCACTCCGTGGCGGCTGCCGAGGACACAGCCTCCGGCAACCCACGCATGGATCTGGTGTCCGTCGCCGTCGAAGCACGCCCCGATGCCGACGAAGCGCCGTCCGGTGCAGCCGACGAAGCCCAGCACTCCACCGCCGGCCAGGCGCAGCCGCCTTCCGTCCAGGAACCGCGGCCCGCCGCCGACCCGGCCGCACTCGCGGATGCCCCTGCCGACCGCTCCCACCCGCCTGTGGACGTCCCCACACAAGTCGGCCGACCCTCCCGCAAGAACGCCCGCCGCTCCACGTCACCCAGAACCCTCAGAGCCCTTCCTGCTCTGCCGCCCCCCATCTCCGTGCGCCCCGCCCCCAGCCCCCTCCGGCCGCTCCGCTACGAACTCCGCCGTGCCACCGGCATCAGCACGGGTTTCGTCACCGCTGTCGTCGTGCTGCTCGTCTCCGCCCTCACCTCGCTCTTCCTTGCCCGTATGGGCCACACCTCGCAGTCGCGACTGCTGGCAGCCTGGCCCGTGGAGCTACCGCTGCCCCCCGCGGCGCTCGGTGCGGGGCTGCTCGGTGCGCTCGCTTTCGGTGACGAGTTCCGCCACCCCGCGCTGGCCGCGGACCGCGGCACCGTGCCCCGCAGGCTGGGCCTGCTGACCGCGAAGCTCCTCGTCACCGCGTTCACCGCGCTGATGCTGGCCTTCCTCACGGTGGGATGCGACGCCGAAGTGCTCTATCTCGTCTACGGACGGGAGCTCACACAGGTTCCCGTCGACTGGCTTCGATTGAGCGCGAGTTGGATGGCACTCCTGATCGGCTGCGCCTGGGCCGGTGTCCTGGCGGCAGGTGTCTTCCGGTCCACCACGGCCGGGCTCGCTGCGGTGGTCGCCGTGCCGGTGGTGGGCGTACCCCTCGTACAGAAGGCCGTGGAGAGCGCGTCCGTGCGGGCGGCGGCCGGGTTCTCGGTGCGGTTGCGTGAGGTGTTCCTGCTGCAGTGGCCCTTCGGGGGAGAGCGCTATCTGGGCGCCGCGGTACGGGTGATCGCCCAACCGGTTGGCTGGGCACTGGCGTTGTTGCTGACCGCCCTGCTGTGCGCGTATCTGCTCTCGACCCTGCGAAGCAGGGTCCGATGATGACTGTGCGTGCCTATCCGGTCCCGGCTTGTGCGCAACTCCCCGTAGAAAGCCCATTTCTTTCCGATAAGGCGTCAATTGCGATGGGGTGAGCGATCACCCTTTCGTGTGCTTTTCACCAAAGACCTCAAGGGAGTTGGAGGGGGCGCCGACAAAGGATCCGTGAGTACCCTTGCGCACACCATGATGACCGCCGCCCGCTCCGCCGACTCCGGTCTGGCCGGCCCGGGCGAACTCGACCGCTACCCCTACGCCGAGGCCCCTGCCGCCGACCGCGTGGGAGCTCCTGTCTGGGAGGGCGCGGACCCCGAGCTGGGCCGTGTGGGCCGGCGCGCCGCGGGCAGCCGCGGCCGCGGGTTGCACGGCCAACTCGTCCAGCAGCTGGGCCAGATGATCGTCTCCGGCGATCTGGGCGCCGATCGCCCACTCGTGCCCGAGGAGATCGGCCAGCGCTTCGAGGTCTCCCGCACCGTCGTTCGTGAGTCGCTCCGTGTCCTGGAGGCCAAGGGCCTGGTCAGTGCCCGGCCGAACGTCGGCACGCGCGTGCGTCCCGTGAGCGACTGGAACCTCCTCGACCCGGACATCATCGAGTGGCGGGCCTTCGGTCCGCAGCGCGACGACCAGCGGCGCGAGCTGAGCGAGCTGCGCTGGACGATCGAGCCGCTCGCCGCCCGCCTCGCCGCCGGGCACGGGCGCGAGGACGTCCAGCAGCGGCTGGCCGACATGGTCGAGATCATGGGGCACGCGATGGGGCAGGGTGACGGGCTCACCTACTCCCGGGCCGATGCGGAGTTCCACTCGCTGCTCATCCAGATCGCGGGCAACCGCATGCTGGAACACCTTTCCGGAATCGTGTCGGCCGCCCTCCAGGTGTCCGGTGGCCCGGTCACGGGTTGTGACCGACCGAGCGAGGGATCTCTGACCCACCACGGCAGGATCGTCGACGCCCTTGCCGCGGGTGACGGTGCCGGGGCGGAGGCGGCCATGCGTCAGCTGCTCACCGTCCATCCCGAGGTGGAGCGCGTCGTTCCTGCGCCGCGCGAGCACTGAGCGCAGCCGCCGACGGTGGGGCCGGGGATGTCTTCCCCCTCCTGTGTCATCCCTCGGCCGGTTCCCCGCCTCCCGTCGGACCCCGCAGGACCCGATCATGGGCCTGCGGGGTCCGACGGTGCGACAGGCGGGTTGGGTCGCGGCGGCGTGGGTAGACGTCGCGGGTGACCTCATCTGCCCGCGTCTGACCGTTTTTGAACGCTTACGGGGTGTGACTCGGGCCACGAAGATTAGGCGTAACGCTCGTGGGAACAACGCGATGACCTAAGAGGTGACAGCCGCGGAGGGAATACAGACGCCGTTCAAGGCGCTGTGGAACTTCCCGGCCCCTGCCCGCGCCGTCGGCCCACCCCCAGGCCGGTGGTCGGTTCCTGTCCACCATGGACGGGGCCGGAAGCCGTTTTCCAACGTTCCGAGAGGTTGTTCGTGTCGGCCAGCACATCCCGTACGCTCCCGCCGGAGATCGCCGAGTCCGTCTCTGTCATGGCGCTCATTGAGCGGGGAAAGGCTGAGGGGCAGATCGCCGGCGACGATGTGCGTCGGGCCTTCGAAGCTGACCAGATTCCGGCCACTCAGTGGAAGAACGTACTGCGCAGCCTCAACCAGATCCTCGAGGAAGAGGGTGTGACGCTGATGGTCAGTGCCGCGGAGCCCAAGCGCACCCGAAAGAGCGTCGCAGCGAAGAGTCCGGCCAAGCGCACCGCCACCAAGACGGTCGCGGCGAAGACGGTGACCACCAGGAAGGCCACCGCCAGCACCACGGCCGCCCCGGCCGCACCCGCTGTGGACGACCCCGCAGAGGAAGCCGCCCCCGCCAAGAAGGCGGCTGCCAAGAAGACGACCGCCAAGAAGGCGGTCGCCAAGAAGGCCGCGCCCGCCAAGAAGACGGCGGCCAAGAAGACCACTGCCAAGAAGGACGACGTCGAGCTCCTCGAGGACGAGGTCCTGGAGGAGGCCCCCAAGGCGGGCGACGAGCCCGAGGGCGCCGAGAGCGCCGGCTTCGTACTCTCCGACGAGGACGAGGACGACGCGCCCGCGCAGCAGGTCGCCGCGGCCGGCGCCACCGCCGACCCGGTCAAGGACTACCTCAAGCAGATCGGCAAGGTCCCCCTGCTCAACGCCGAGCAGGAGGTCGAGCTGGCCAAGCGCATCGAGGCGGGTCTGTTCGCCGAGGACAAGCTGGCCAACGCCGACAAGCTCGCCCCCAAGCTCAAGCGCGAGCTGGAGATCATCGCCGAGGACGGCCGCCGCGCCAAGAACCACCTCCTGGAGGCCAACCTCCGTCTGGTGGTCTCCCTGGCCAAGCGCTACACCGGCCGCGGCATGCTCTTCCTGGACCTCATCCAGGAGGGCAACCTCGGTCTGATCCGCGCGGTCGAGAAGTTCGACTACACCAAGGGCTACAAGTTCTCCACGTACGCCACCTGGTGGATTCGCCAGGCGATCACCCGCGCCATGGCCGACCAGGCCCGCACCATCCGTATCCCGGTGCACATGGTCGAGGTCATCAACAAGCTCGCGCGCGTGCAGCGCCAGATGCTCCAGGATCTGGGCCGCGAGCCCACCCCGGAGGAGCTGGCCAAGGAACTCGACATGACCCCGGAGAAGGTCATCGAGGTCCAGAAGTACGGCCGCGAGCCCATCTCGCTGCACACTCCGCTGGGTGAGGACGGCGACAGCGAGTTCGGTGACCTCATCGAGGACTCCGAGGCCGTCGTCCCGGCCGACGCGGTCAGCTTCACGCTCCTGCAGGAGCAGCTGCACTCCGTCCTCGACACCCTGTCCGAGCGCGAGGCGGGCGTCGTCTCGATGCGCTTCGGTCTCACCGACGGTCAGCCGAAGACCCTCGACGAGATCGGCAAGGTGTACGGCGTCACGCGCGAGCGCATCCGCCAGATCGAGTCCAAGACGATGTCGAAGCTGCGCCACCCGTCGCGTTCGCAGGTGCTGCGCGACTACCTCGACTGAGGCGCGGTCGCAGGACGACGCGGAAGGCCCGGCTCCCTGATGGGAGCCGGGCCTTCGGCATGGGTGCGCAGGTGCGCGCAGTCATGAGCTGAATCACTCTTGGTGTCCACCGGTCACTCCAGAGTGAGGAGCGTGTATGTGTCGTCCCCTTGTCCGGGCCCTGGCCCGGCCGCTGGCCCTGGCGGCCGCGGCAATGGCGATACCGCTGGTCTCCGCCTCTCCGGCGGCCTCCGACGGCGTTGTCGTGGGTGGCTTCCCGGTCGATGTCTCCGCCAGCCCCTGGACCGTCGCATTGTCCAGCCGTGACCGGTTCGGAGGTATGCGGTCAGGGCAGTTCTGCGGAGGAGTGGTGGTCGGCCCCGACACGGTGCTGACGGCGGCCCACTGCATGGCCAAGGAGGTCCTGGGCTCGCCCCGGGCGACCGACCTGAAGGTCGTCGCGGGCCGCACCGACCTCTACTCGGACGCGGGCCGTGAGATCCCCGTGGACGAGGTGTGGGTGAATCCGGCCTACGACAGTTCCAGCAACGTGGGTGACTTCGCTGTGCTCAAGCTCACCGAGGCGCTGCCGCAGTCCTCGGTGATCGGCATGGCCGCAGCGGGCGATCCGGCATACGCGCCCGGAACGGAGGCCACGGTCTACGGCTGGGGCGACACCACCGGAATCGGTTCCTACGCCCACACCCTCAGTGCCGCTCGTCTCCATGTGCTGCCGGACAGCCACTGTGAGACGGCGTATCCGGGGCCGGCCGAAGGCACGTATGAGGCGCAGACCATGGTGTGCGCCGGGGAGGTGGAGGGCGGCCGCGATGCCTGCCAGGGCGACAGCGGTGGGCCGCTGGTCGCTCAGGGCCGACTGATCGGGCTCGTGTCCTGGGGCAGCGGGTGCGGGCGGCCGAGCAGCCCGGGCGTCTACACGCGCGTGTCCGACCTCGTACGGGTGCTGCGTTGGGACACCGGCTCTCGGGCGTCGCTCAGGACTGCCTGACGGAGCGGTGCCGTGGTCTTCGCGTGACGAGTAACGAGTGTGGGCGGCCGCCCCTGGGAGCAGGGGCGGCCGGCCCCCGGGCCGGCGGGGGCGGGGCGGGGGGGGGGTGGGACCTGGGGTTTCCCCCCCCCGGGGGGGGGCGCCCCCCCGGGGGGGGGGGGGGGCCCGCCCACGTGCCGGCCTGTGCCGGATCTGGCTCGTCGTGGAACGCGAACGGTCAGCGCTCTTCGTCGGAGGCGGTTGCGGGAACGGCCGTCAGCCGCTCCGTCTCGTCCTGTATCTCAGCGGCGATCTTCTTGAGTTCCGGCTCGAACTTGCGGCCGTGGTGGGCGCAGAAGAGCAGTTCTCCGCCGCTGAGCAGGACGACGCGCACGTACGCCTGTGCGCCGCAGCGGTCGCAGCGGTCAGCGGCCGTCAGCGGGCTCGCGGGGGTCAGAACAGTAGTCACGTCGCCTCTTCTCTAGCTCGACGAGCTGTCGTACCAGGGTCAACATCCAACCAGCCCCAAAACGTTCCCGCTCGTGGCTTCTCCTCGAAAAAAATCTTTCCGAGGTGGCCGTCTGCTGCCGGTTTGGCGGCGAATGTGCCGTATTGCGTGTCAGTTGTTTCTTACGGTTTCGCGCTGTCGGTCATGGTCAGGTCCCCCCGGCTGGATTGCCGGTTTGTTCATGAGGACGTGCCCGGAGCCTAAATGGTTCATGCCTCGAAGGGAACGTGATATGTACTTCACTCCATCGAGGGATCGAACACGCATGCGACTCTGGACTAGTCTGAGTTCCAGACGAGGGTGGCGTTACAACGGCTCTACCAGGCCTCGGTACCCTCATGGCGGCGACCGAAGCCGCGCCCTTCCCCACGAGGGCCCACCTGAAATTCAGCGAGGAGCGAACCGCGTGACCGCCGAGACGTCCGTGCCGTCCACAGCGCTGCTGGCAGGAGCAGACCGGGACGGTTCCAACTACACCGCGCGGCACCTGCTCGTCCTCGAGGGCCTCGAGGCCGTGCGCAAGCGCCCGGGTATGTACATCGGCTCCACCGACAGCCGTGGCCTGATGCACTGCCTGTGGGAGATCATCGACAACTCCGTCGACGAGGCCCTCGGTGGTTACTGCGACCACATCGAGGTGATCCTCCACGACGACAGCTCGGTGGAGGTCCGCGACAACGGCCGGGGCATCCCCGTCGACGTGGAGCCCAAGACCGGTCTGTCCGGCGTCGAGGTCGTCATGACCAAGCTGCACGCCGGCGGCAAGTTCGGCGGCGGCTCCTACGCCGCGTCGGGCGGTCTGCACGGCGTCGGTGCCTCCGTGGTGAACGCCCTGTCCGCCCGCCTGGACGTCGAGGTCGACCGTGGCGGGCACACGCACGCGATCAGCTTCCGCCGTGGGGTCCCCGGAGCGTTCACGGCGGACGGGCCGGACGCCGGGTTCGAGGCCAAGGGCGGTCTGCGCAAGGCGAAGAGGATCGCCAAGACCCGCACCGGCACGCGCGTGCGGTACTGGGCCGACCGCCAGATCTTCCTCAAGGACGCCAAGCTCTCGCTGGAGACCCTCCACCAACGCGCCCGCCAGACTGCCTTCCTGGTGCCCGGGCTGACCATCGTCGTCCGCGACGAGTACGGCCTCGGTGAGGGTGGCAGCAAGGGTGAGGAGTCCTTCCGCTTCGACGGTGGCATCAGCGAGTTCTGCGAGTACCTGGCCACCGACAAGCCCGTCTGCGATGTCCTCCGCTTCACCGGCCAGGGGACGTTCAAGGAGACGGTCCCGGTCCTGGACGACCACGGCCAGATGACCCCGACCGAGGTCACCCGCGAACTCGGCGTCGACGTGGCGCTGCGCTGGGGCACGGGTTACGACACCACGCTGCGGTCGTTCGTCAACATCATCGCCACCCCCAAGGGCGGCACCCACGTCGCCGGCTTCGAACAGGCCGTCACCAAGACGCTCAACGAGGTCCTGCGCACCAAGAAGCTGCTGCGCGTCGCCGAGGACGACATCGTCAAGGACGACGCCCTGGAGGGCCTCACCGCCGTCGTCACCGTTCGTCTCGCCGAGCCGCAGTTCGAGGGTCAGACCAAGGAGGTCCTCGGTACCTCGGCGGCCCGCCGGATCGTGAACACCGTGATCTCCAAGGAACTCAAGGCGTTCCTGACCTCCACTAAGCGGGACGCCGCGGCTCAGGCGCGGGTCGTCATGGAGAAGGCGGTCGCCGCCGCACGCACACGTATCGCGGCCCGTCAGCACAAGGACGCACAGCGCCGGAAGACGGCCCTGGAGTCCTCGTCCCTGCCCGCCAAGCTCGCCGACTGCCGCAGCGACGACGTCGATCGCAGCGAGCTGTTCATCGTCGAGGGAGACTCCGCGCTCGGTACGGCGAAGCTCGCCCGGAACTCCGAGTTCCAGGCGTTGCTGCCGATCCGCGGCAAGATCCTCAACGTCCAGAAGTCATCCGTGACCGACATGCTGAAGAACGCCGAGTGCGGCGCGATCATCCAGGTCATAGGCGCGGGTTCCGGACGGACCTTCGACATCGACGCGGCCCGTTACGGCAAGATCATCATGATGACCGATGCCGATGTGGACGGTTCCCACATCCGGTGCCTGCTGCTCACCCTGTTCCAGCGCTACATGCGGCCCATGGTGGAGGCCGGCCGGGTCTTCGCCGCCGTGCCGCCGCTGCACCGCATCGAGCTCATCCAGCCCAAGAAGGGCCAGGACAAGTACGTCTACACGTACTCGGACCGTGAGCTGCGCGACAAGCTCATGGAGTTCCAGAGCAAGGGCATCCGGTACAAGGACTCCATCCAGCGCTACAAGGGCCTCGGTGAGATGGACGCCGACCAGCTGGCCGAGACGACGATGGACCCGCGTCACCGCACCCTGCGCCGGATCAACCTCTCCGACCTGGAGGCGGCGGAGCAGGTGTTCGACCTCCTCATGGGCAACGACGTGGCGCCGCGCAAGGAGTTCATCTCCAGCTCGGCGGCGACCCTGGACCGCTCGCGCATCGACGCGTAGGCGCTGCGGCGGAGTTTGCGCCGGGCCGTTGCCGGTCGGGCTTGGCCGGGGCAGCTTGAGCAGATGTGGCCGCAGCTCGTCCAACGGGATGTCAGATGGCGGGGCGGGCTGCCGGATCAGGTGAAGGGGGGTCTGTCGGCCCCCCGAGGAGGGAGACCCGGACACGCGGTGAGCCGGCGGCGGGGAGCGGGGCGGCGCCCGTGGGATGGCCGGGGCGAGGCAAGCCGTGCCCGGCTCGCCGCCCTCGATCGGGCTCGCAGGCCGGGTGCCGGGTGCCGCACGCTCGTGCCCAGGCTGGTCCGGTCCTCTTCCGTGCCCAGTCGTGTCGGTGCTGACCAGCGGCGTTCCAACGCGGCTCCACCCGTGGGTGGAGAATCGAGCCTTCGTGAATCCACCCATGATCCACCCCGGCTCCGATCTGCGGACCTGCGCGTTTCCGTAGCGTCGAAGGCGTCGGCGGCACTCGCTGTCGGCAGTCCCTTCCCGCACACGGAGGCTGCGATGTCCGGGCTTGTCAACGCGTTGCTGATCCTGGCCGTGGCCGCCCTGGTGATCATGCGTCAGTTCCGCACGAGCCGGGTCGGCACCGATCGGCGCTGGTGGGTTCTGCCCGGGGTCCTGGCCGTCATAGCTCTGCGCGAGCCCGACCTTCTCGACGCTCACCACCAGACCGCGTCGGCTCTGTTGCTGATCACCGAACTGCTCGTCGGTCTGGCCACGGGAGCCGGCTGGGCCTGGACCACCCGCATATGGAGGGAAGCGGACGGCGCCGTCTGGAGCCGGAGCACCAAGGCGAGCGTGGCTGTCTGGGGCGCCGGTATCGGCTTGCGCGTCGGCCTCTACGCGTGTGGCGTGATGCTGGGCGTCCACCAGGACAGCTCGGCCATGCTGCTGGGACTCGCGGCCACCCTGTTGGTCCGCTCCGGGATCCTGATGTGGCGAGTGCAGTCCCTGAACGGGACGTCCGCGCGGACCACGGCGTACGGTGACCACGTGCCCCATCCCGCGTGGAAGGAGCGCGTGTGACGGACGTCGCCTGGACGCGCTGGCCCTCCAGGGAGGCCCTCGGCCGTGAGGGGATCCCACGGCCGAGGCGGCTGTTGGCCTGGGCCCTGCGGTTGCTGGTGTTCGGCGTGCTGCTGTGGAGCGCCTTCCACGACAGCCGGGTCCATGGCTGGGGGACGGTCGCCGGGGTGGGCGGAGTCCTTCTGGCGGGCGTGCTGGCCTGGGCGTTCCTCCGGATGACGCTCGAGCACCGACTGTGGCCCTCCCTGGCACTGATGGTCCTGCTGCTGGGGCTCGCGGTCGCCGCCCATGTCAGCGGCTTCGAATCACCGGCCACCGTTCTGTGGTGCGGTTGTGCCATCGCGGCGCTGGAGCGACTGCCTCTGGCCGCCGCGCTGCCGTCGGCCTCGGTCGGGCTCGCCTCGTTCGCCGCGGTCAACGGCGATGGGTGGCTGACCACCGCCACCACGACCGGCGGACTGGCCCTCGCCGGGTACGTGCTGCGCCTGGACGCCGAAGCCCGGGGAAACGCCCAGCGGCTGCTCGCCCAGGAGAGAGCGGCGCGGGCGGCCGAGGCGGAGTCGGCCGCGCTGGCGGAGCGGGCCCGTATCGCCCGGGAGATCCACGATGTGCTGGCCCACAGCCTGTCGGCGCAGCTCGTGCACCTGGAAGCCGCGCGGCTGCTGATCGAGCGGGGCGCGGACCGGCAGAAGATCCTCGAACGGGTGGTGGCGGCACGGGGCATGGCCCGCGACGGTCTTCATGAGACCCGGCAGGCGCTCTCCGCGCTTCGCGGCGAGCTGACGCCCCTGGAGGACTTCCTGACCGAACTCGTCCGCACGGCGGACGGTGCCGAGGTCACCGTCGAGGGTGAACGCAGAGCGCTGCCGGCCGAGGCGGCGCAAGCCGTGCGCAGGGTCGCCCAGGAAGCGCTGACGAATGCGCGCAAGCACGCGCCAGGGGCCAAGGTGCAGATGAGACTGGAGTATCGGCCGCAGGAAGTCACCCTGGACGTACGGGACTCGGGGGGCTCGCCGGGCGAACTCGCCGAGGTGGGAAGCGGGTACGGTCTGCTGGGCATGCGGGAGCGCGCCGAACTGCTGGGGGGCTCGCTCGAAGCCGGGCCGGACGAGGAAGGGTTCGTGGTGACGCTGAAGGTGCCGGTATGACGGAGGAGGCGGAGAGGAGGCCGGCCCGGGTCGTGGTCGCGGACGACCAGACCGTCGTCCGGGAAGGCATCGTGATGCTCCTCGGGCTGTTGCCGGGGATCGAGGTGGTGGGCGCCGCCGCAGACGGGGACGAGGCGGTGAAGCTGGTCGCCGAACTCGCCCCCGACGTGGTCCTGATGGACCTGCGCATGCCCCGATGCGACGGCGTCGAGGCGACTCGGCGCATCCGGGCGGAGCATCCCGGCACGCAGGTCGTCGTGCTCACGACGTTCGCGGACGACGACTCCCTGTTCCCCGCGCTGAGAGCGGGAGCGCGGGGATACCTGACCAAGGACGCGGGCGGGGACGAGATCGTGCGGGCCGTGCACAGCGTCCTGACCGGCGACGCGGGGCTGTCGCCGGGCGTCCAGCGGCGGCTCTTGGAGCGGCTGTCGGCCCCCGAGCCGAAGCCGGCGGCACCCGTCGAACCACCGGACGGACTCACCGCACGGGAGACGGAGGTGCTGGTCCTGATCGCCGAAGGTCTCAGCAACCAGGAGATCGCCCGGAGGCTGCACGTGTCCACCGCGACGGTGAAGACCCACATCAACAACCTGTTCGCCAAGACGGGGATCAAAGGTCGCGCCCAGGCGGTGCGTTACGCGTACGGCAAGGGGGTGGTGCGGCCGCCGACGGGGTGACCGGATGCTTGGTCACCTGATGGGGTGAAGAGCGAGGGGAAGAAGAGTCAGGGATCTTCCCGTTCTGTCCATCCTTGGGCATGCAGCCAAGCAACGGCCGTGCCCTCAGCAGCGGGCTCGGTTCCGAGAGTTCGGGTGACCATCGGCAAGGCCACGTCCCGGCGTTCGTGGGGGCGTCCGGAGGCGTGCGGTACGAGGATCCGTGGTACGACGCCCTCGCCTCGGGATGGGGCGAGTCGGACAGCCTGAGCACCCCCATGGTCGAGGTTCCGATAACGCGTCGGGAGCGGCAGGACGGGGCCGTGGCGGCGGCACAGGTCTACCTCGAGGTGCAGCGCAGTGCGGCTTTCCAGGAGGTGCGCAGCCGGTACCGGCGGTTCGTGGTCCCGGCGTCCGTCGGCTTCTTCCTCTGGTACGTGGGATACGTCGTGGCCGCGACGACCGCGCCCGGGTTCATGGCGCGGCCTGTGGTGGGTGCGGTGAACGTGGCGCTGCTCGCAGGGCTCGGGCAGTTCCTCAGCACGTTCCTGCTCACCTGGGCCTACGCCCGGCACGCGCGACTGCGCAGGGACCGTGCCGCGCTCGAACTGCGGTGGGAAACTCAGGAGTTGACGCGCGAAGCGCGGAGTGGCGGTGCCTCATGACCGACGACCATCAGACGCTGGCGTTGCTGCTGTTCAGCGCCTTCGTCGCCGTCACCCTGGGGATCACGACATGGGTGAGCCGCGAGCGGCGTGGTTCGGCGGAGGAGTTCTACGCGGGCGGGCGGCTGTTCACACCGATGGAGAACGGTTTTGCCATCGCGGGCGACTACATGTCGGCCGCCTCTTTTCTCGGCATCTCCGGGCTCATCGCGCTCTTCGGCTACGACGGGTTGCTGTACTCGGTGGGTTTCCTCGTCGCCTGGCTGGTGGTGCTGTTCCTCGTCGCCGAACTGGTGCGCAACTGCGGGCGGTTCACGCTGGCCGACGTGGTGGCGGCGCGGATGACCGAGCGGCCGGTGCGGATCGCGGCGGGAACCTCTTCGGTCACCGTGTCCGTTCTCTACCTGGTGGCGCAGATGGTGGGTGCGGGCAGCCTGGTCGCACTGCTCCTCGGCAAGACCGGCGAGGCGGCCCAGGCATGGACGGTCATCGGTGTGGGTGCGCTCATGGTGATCTATGTGTCGTGGGGAGGCATGCGCGCCACCACATGGATTCAGATCGTCAAGGCGGTGCTACTGCTCGGCGGCACGATCGCGCTCACCGTGCTTGTCCTGGTGCGCTTCCACGGTGACGTCGACCGGCTGCTGCTCACGGCGGCGGAGCGCAGCGGGCACGGAGCCGCGTTTCTGGCGCCCGGGCTGAAGTACGGCGGGGACTGGACGGCGCGCTTGGACTTCATGAGCCTGGGGCTGGCGCTGGTGCTGGGCACGGCTGGGCTGCCGCACATCCTGTCCCGCTTCTACACGGTTCCGACCGCGCGGGCCGCCCGGCGTTCCGTGGTCTGGTCGATCGGGCTCATCGGCGGGTTCTACCTGATGACGATCGTCCTTGGCTTCGGCGCGGCGGCGATCGTCGGTCCGGACGCCGTGCGCAGGTCGAACGCGGCCGGGAACACGGCAGTTCCACTGCTGGCGCTCGACCTGGGCGGTGGGGCCGATTCCACGGGAGGAACGGTTCTGTTCGCGATCGTGGCGGCTGTCGCCTTCGCCACCATCCTCGCGGTGGTCGCCGGGATCACCCTCGCCTCCTCGGCGTCGGTGGCCCACGACCTGTATGCCTCCCTGCGGCGCAAACAGGCCAGACCGCGCAGCGAAGTGGCGGTGGCGCGGATCGCCGCCGTCGGAATCGGTGCGATCGCCATCGGGCTGGGCCTGCTGGCCCGCGATCTCAACGTCGCCTTCCTCGTGGGCCTCGCCTTCGCCGTCGCCGCGTCCGCGAACCTGCCCGTCCTGCTGTACTCGCTGTTCTGGCGGGGCTTCACCACACGGGGCGCGGTGTGGGCGGTGTACGGCGGACTGGTGCCGGCCCTGGTGCTCGTCCTGCTGTCGCCGGTGGTGTCGGGCAGCCCCCAGTCCCTCTTCCCGGACGTCGACTTCCAGTTCTTCCCGCTGCAGAACCCCGGCCTGGTCTCGATCCCGCTGGGCTTCCTCGCGGGCTGGCTCGGCACCGTCACCTCGACCGAGGTCGCCGACGAGGCCAAGCACGCGGAGACCGAGGTGCGGTCGCTGACGGGGGCGGGCGCCGTCTAGGGGCGGTTCAGGCGGCCGGCGCAGGGAGGGACAGGTGCGTCAGGTGGTCCGGAAACCCGGCCGATGACCGGGAAGCCCGCGGGGCCGCGTACGTGATCCAGGGAGGGGGCGCGGCCCTTCCCCGCCCTGGGGCCGTGTCCTCAGGCGCGGGTCGCCCACACGTAACGGTGTTCCGGGCGGCCCGCGTCGCCGTACTTCAGGGTCAGACGGGCCCTGCCGGTGCGCTCCAGGAGCTTGAGGTAGCGCTGGGCGGTCTGGCGGCTCACCCCGGTTCGGTCGGCGATCTCCTGGGCGGACAGGGGACCCTGGGCGTTCATCAGGGACTGGCGTACGAGTTCGGCGGTGGTGGGGGAGTGCCCCTTGGGCAGCCCCGGCTCCGACGCGGCGGACAGTGCGCCGAAGATGCGGTCGACGTCGGCCTGTTCGGCCTCACCGCCGCCGTCGAGCGTGCGACGCAGCTCCGCGTACGCCTCCAGCTTGGCGCGCAGGCCGGCGAAGGCGAACGGCTTGACCAGGTACTGCAGCGCGCCCTGCCGCATCGCCGCCTGCACGGTCGAGACGTCCCGCGCGGCCGTCACCATGATCACGTCCGTCTGGTGGCCGCGTCGGCGCATCTCCTGGACGACCTCCAGACCCGTCTCGTCGGGCAGGTAGTGGTCCAGCAGAACCAGGTCCAGATGGGGCAGCAGCTCCAGCTGACGCAGCGCCTCGGCGGCGCTGTGCGCCTCGCCGGCGACGTGGAAGCCCGGCACCTTCTCGACGTAGGCGGCGTTGACCTGGGCGACCCTGGTGTCGTCGTCCACGACCAGGACCTCGATCATCGCGACTCCTCCTCGACAGTGCTCTTAGCGGGTGCGGCCAGGGCGGGTTCCAGGCCCGGCTGGGCCAGCGCCTCGGGCAGGACGACGGTGAACTCGGCGCCCCCGCCGAGCGCCGCGTCGACGGACGCGCTGCCGCCCTGCCGCTCGGCGAGCCGGCGTACCAGGGAGAGCCCGATGCCGCGCTTGCCGTGGGCCGGCGGCTTCTTCGTGGACCAGCCCTCGGTGAAGACCGACTCGCGATGTTCCGCCGGGATTCCGGGTCCCGTGTCCCGTACCCGCAGGACGACGGTACGTTCCTCGGCGCGCAGTTCGACCTCCACGCGCGCGTGCGGCGTGCCCGCGACGGCGTCGAGGGCGTTGTCCACCAGGTTGCCGACGATCGTGACCAGCCCGCGCGGGTCGACCAGACGGTCGGGAAGCCGGGTGCGCTCGGAGAGCCCCAGCGCGACACCGCGCTCGGCCGCGACCGTGGCCTTGCCGACCAGAAGGGCGGCGAGCAGCGGATCCTCGATCTTCTCGGTCACCTGTTCGGATGTCGCCCGGTGGTCGCCGACCACCTCGCCCACGAAGTCCACGGCGTCGTCGTACATCTCCAGTTCGAGCAGCCCGAGCAGGGTGTGCATGCGGTTGGCGTGCTCGTGGTCCTGGGCGCGCAGCGCGTCGATCAGTCCACGGGTCGAGTCGAGTTCGCGGCCGAGCTGTTCCAGCTCGGTGCGGTCGCGCAGGGTGGCCACGGCGCCGCCGTCGTCGGTGGGCATACGGTTCGCGACCAGCACACGCTGCCCACGGACGGTGAGAAGGTCCGTGCCGGCCACCCGGCCGGCCAGGACATCGGCCGTACGGCCCTCACCGAGCGCCTCGTCGGGCGAGCGGCCCACCGCCTCGTCCCCGATGCCCAGGAGGCGCTGCGCCTCGTCGTTGAGCAGGCGGACGCGTCCGGCGCGGTCCAGGGCGACCACGCCCTCCCGGATGCCGTGCAGCATCGCCTCACGCTCCGCCAGCAGCGCCGAGATGTCGGAGAAGGCCAGGTCACGGGTCTGCCGCTGGACCCGTCGGGAGATCAGCCAGGCGGCCAGCGCCCCCACGGCGAGCGCGCCCCCCGCGTACGCGAACAGCCCGGGGATCGCGTGGATCAGACGGGCGCGCACGCTGTCGTACTCGATGCCGACCGAGACCGCCCCGATGATCCTGCCGTCGCTGTCCCGCAGGGGCACCTTGCCGCGGGCCGAGCGGCCCAGGGTGCCGCTGTCGATCTCCATGACGTCCCGGCCGGCCAGGGCCTGGCTGGGATCCGTCGAGACATGCCCGCCGACCTCCTCGGGATCGGTGTGCGACCAGCGTGTCCCGTGGAGGTCCATCACCACGACGTACTCGGCGCCGCTGGCCTTGCGGATCCGCTCCGCCTCCCGCTGCACCGGGCCGCCGACCGACGGCCGTGTGGTCTGCAGGTCCTCGGCGATCTGCGGCACCGCCGCCGTGGTCTGCGCTATCGCGAGGGCGCGGCGCATCGCCTGGTCGTCCAGCTGATGGCTGAGAGGGGCGAGGAACAGCCCCGTCGCGAGCACCACGACTCCCGCGGCGATCGCCAGCTGCATCAGCAGCACCTGCGAGAACACACGCCGGGGCATTCCGAGGCGCAGGCGGCGGACGGGGGGAGTGGAGCTCATACCCATGACGGTACGTGGACGGGCCCGCCCAGCCGTAGGGGTGTGTGGTGGGGATCTCCTGACCGGCTCCCGCGGAAACGGTTCGGCCGTCTCCCCGGGACGGCGTCAGCCCGGATGCACGGTCTCAGCTCGCCAGTGCCGTCGCCAGCTCGCGCACCGCGACCACGTCCATCCGCGCCGGTGAGCCCAGGACCGACGCCCCACAGCTCTCCGGCCGGGGCGGCAGGGCCGCGCTCGCGGCCACGACGACCGTCCAGTGACGCCCGTCGGCGTGCGCGACGGTCACCTCCCAGCGCGGCGCCTCGCCGTGCGTATGGACGACGCCGAGGGCCTCTGCCGCGTACTCGCCGATCGCGTCACGCACGGCCAGCTCCGCCGCCTGGCCGGGTCGCTCCCAGGCTGATCGCCCGCGGCAGCCCTCCACGACGATCCGGCCCTCCTGGACGCCGTGCAGCACCTCCTTGACGGTGTGCGCCTCGGCGCGGCCGTACGCGTAGCCGTGCGGCAGGACGAGCACGGTGGGAGAGAAGCGGTGACCACCCAGATGGGTGACCTCCCAGACGCCCTCCACGCCCGAGGCGGTGAGTTCGGCGGCGAGGGGGCGGCCCAGCAGCGCGCAGCAGCGGTCGCGCTTGCCGTTCGTGCAGACGAGGGCGAGTGGGTCACCGGTGTGGGGCCGGCCCTGGAGCGCGGTGTCGAAGCTGTGATGGTCGCCCCGGCCGAGCGCGGCGAAGTCAAGGTCCAGCAGCCGACTCGGGTCGCTGGTCGTGGCGCTGCGCAGCCACACGCGTCCGGGGACGGTGTGGGCCGCGTACACGCGGCGCACGGGCGGCGTGCCGGCGAAGTCCGCGTGGCGTCCCGGGCGGCGGATGAGCGCGACGCGTACGCCCGTGCCCTGCGAGGCGGTCTCCAGGGCGCGGCCCAGGGCTGGGTCGAGGTGGCTCGAAACGAGGGCCTTGGCGCCCCAGGGGCCGGGCTGTTCCAGCAGGAGCCAGGTCCTCGCCGTGGGCGCGGTCGCGGACATGGGCTCGTCAAGGTCCTGCGAGACGGCCGTGCACGTACTCACAGAGGTGAGCCTAACCTGACTTCGGGCCGTGCGGCTTCCGGAGGGCCATGTGTCCTCCCCGAGCCGCACGCGCGCGTGCCGCTCCTGCGGCGCGCATGCCGCTGTGGGTTGTCGCGTCTGTCCTGGTCACAGCGGTGTCGCAGCCTTGATGAGCAGTCGACGGGCTCGACTGAAGGCACCCCCGTGCCCGCTCGGACACCTGCGTCGGAGCGCGCTCTCCGCACCGTGCGGCGCCGCATCCCGCGCTCCCGCTGGTCTCCCGCCCCTCGATGCGCGGCCTCTCCCGCCTCAGCCATACCGGTCAACTCACGCACACCATGGATGACTTTCGTCCATCTCGCCGCGTGGGCCTCGCTAATCTCGTACAGTCCTGCCCACCACTTGTCGAAGGACCGATACCCCTTGAAGATCGTGCGCCGCATCGGTGTGCCCCCAAGCGCCCGAGGCAGTAACTCGGGAGCCACGTGCCCGGACGTGTTCGAACTCAGCGACGGCAACTTCGCCGTCATCGGCACCGAGGCCACCGAGGCGCTGGACGGTGAACTACCCGCGGACGCTGCTCGTGCCGACTACGAACGCATCGTCATCGTGAGCAGAGAGACCCTGATCCGCGCCAAGGCAGACATCCCCGACGCCTGACCCACCGCAGGAGCGCGTCCACCCGTGGACCCGTCCCGTCATCCACACCCGGCCGCACCCAACCGTTGAGCGAGCCGGGCGGTCACCCGGCGAGCAGCCCGGCACCCCGTCACTGCTCGATCACCACCGGTGCGGCCTGGCGTCAGAACGGCACCAGGCCCACGTGTTCTTCGGCAGCCCGAGCGGACCCGGTTCCCGTCGAGCCGCCGCACCCCATGGACATCGTCGTGGGCGAGTCATTGCTCCGCTTCGTCGTCATCCGTGGGCGGATTGCCCACCACCCACCACTCGTCCGTATCGGCATCGTCCAGGTCCGCGACCAAACCGTCGATCATCCGTCCGATCCTGGCCTCCTCGGACGCTTCGTTGAGGCTCGCGCGCTGGTCCCTCGACGCCTGCCAGTACTCACGGAAGACAGAGCTCTGGAAGAACTCGCGCAGATGCCGGTACAGCTCCTCCCGGTCCAGGAGTTCCGCCTGGTAGAGATGGAAGAGGTGGGTGTACCACGCATTGGCGTAGAGGAACTGGCGGCGCTTCTCCGCGGGGATGGTCTTGTCGTAGGTGTCGATGACCGCGGCCAGGGAGGGATCGTCGATCGCCCTGGCCGTCAGTTCCCAGTGCATGCGCTGCTGGTGGGCGAGAGCCTTGCGCCGAATCGCCAACTCCTCGAGTTCCAGCCGCCGCTCTTCCCGGCGTGCCGCGTCGAGGCGCAACCGGCGCGCCGCCAGCGTCACCGTGGCGGTGACGAGCAGGATGCCGAGCGTGGCGGAACCCAGCCTCCCCGCCTTGTTCCTCTGTGTGGCCATGTCAACCCCCGAATCAGGCGACCGTCAGCCGGTCGTCGGATGCGGGTGGACTGACGGGGACCGGCGAGCGGGTGGGTGGCGCTTGCCGTCTCCCAGAGTGCCGAGCGGCTCTGATCGGCGGGGAGGCGGAGGAGAGGCGCACGGAGGGAAGTGAGGGTCGCACGCCAGGGCGCCTTGACGAACGTCTGCCCCGCAAGTGCTGCTAACAATCGTTCACTTCGCGGTGATTCTTCCCGCTCGTATCCTGGGTCGGCATTCAGTCTTCGAACGTGCGCCGAACCGTGAGCCGGTGCACGCGTAGGTGCCAGAGAGGTCGCACATTGACGCAGAGCCGCACTCCGCAGCAGATTCCGGTCGTCGTTCTCGCCGGATTCCTCGGCTCCGGCAAGACGACTCTGCTCAACCACCTCCTGCACCGCAGCGGAGGCAGCCGGATCGGCGCGATCGTGAACGACTTCGGCGCCATAGAGATCGACGCCCTGGCCGTGGCGGGCGCGCTCGGCGACTCCACCGTCTCCCTCGGCAACGGCTGTCTCTGCTGCGCCGTCGACGCCAGTGAGCTCGACGTCTACCTCGAACGCCTCGCCCGCCCCTCCGCCGGCATCGACGTCATCGTCATCGAGGCCAGCGGGCTCGCCGAGCCCCAGGAACTCGTTCGCATGGTCCTGGCCAGCGAGCATCCCAGCATCGTCTACGGCGGGCTCGTCGAGGTCGTCGACGCCGCCGAGTTCGACGCGACCCGCGCCAGGCATCCCGAGATCGACCGGCACCTCGCCCTCGCCGATCTCGTCGTCGTGAACAAGCTGGACCGCACGCCCGACGCCGACCGCGTCCTGGGACTCGTCCGCTCCCTCACCGACCGGGCCGCCGTCGTCCCCGCCACCTATGGCCGCATCGACCCCGAGTTCCTCTTCGACTGCCGTCCCAGTGAGGAGCGCGTCGGGCAGCTCTCCTTCGACGACCTGCACCGCCAGGGCGACGACGAGCACGACGACCACGCCGCTCACCTGCACACCGCCTACGACAGCCTCTCCTTCGTCTCCGAAGTCCCCCTCGACCCCCGCCGGTTGATGCTGTTCCTCGACAGCCGCCGTGAGGGCCTCTACCGGATCAAGGGGTACGTCGACTTCGGCCCGCACGACCCCGCCCACCGGTACGCCGTGCACGCCGTCGGCCGCTTCCTGCGCTTCTACCCGGAGCCCTGGGGACCCACCGGGGAGCGCCTCACGCAGCTCGTCCTCATCGGCTCCGGCATCGACGCGCCCGCCCTCGGCGAGGAACTGCGGGCGTGCGCGAGCGACGCCCCACACGCCGACGAGCACGGCATGTGGGGCGTCCTGCGCTACGTACAGGACCCCGAGGACGAGGTCGTACACGACCCCGCCGACGAGGTCTTCGAGGAGGCCTACTAGACCGGGCCCGCCACCACCGCCACGGTCTTCGCCAGCGAGACGCCCGAGCCGTCGCGGCGCGGGTCCATCTCGGGGAGCTCGGCCGGCGTGCCGTTCTTCTGCGCGGCCCGCGCCGGCGCCGCGCCCGCCCAGGCCAGGGACAGGCAGTCCTCGCCCTTCAGGAACCGCTGGCAGCGCACACCGCCGGTGGCGCGGCCCTTGCGCGGGTACTGGTCGAACGGGGTCAGCTTGGCGGTCGTCTGGACGGAGTCGTCCAGGGTGCCGCGCGAGCCCGCGACCGTGAAGACCACCGCGTCGACCGCCGGGTCCACCGCCGTGAACGAGATCACCTTCGCGCCCTCGGCGAGCTTGATGCCCGCCATACCGCCCGCCGGACGGCCCTGCGGTCGGACCTGCGAGGCCTGGTAGCGCAGCAGCTGGGCGTCGTCCGTGATGAAGACCAGGTCCTCATCGCCCGTGCGCAGCTCGACCGCGCCGACGATCCGGTCGCCCTCCTTGAGGGTGATGACCTCCAGCTCCTCCTTGTTGGACGGGTAGTCCGGCACCACGCGCTTCACGACGCCCTGTTCCGTACCGAGCGCCAGGCCCGGAGAGGACTCGTCGAGCGTGGTCAGGCAGACCACCGTCTCGTCACCCTCGAGGGAGACGAACTCGGCCAGCGGGGCACCGCCCGACAGGTTCGGCGCCGACGCCGTGTCCGGGAGCTGCGGCAGGTCGATGACGTTGATCCGCAGCAGCCGGCCCGCCGAGGTGACCGCGCCGATCTCGCCGCGCGCGGTGGTCGGCACCGCGGAGACGATCACGTCGTGCTTGGTGCGCCTGCCGTCCGCGTCCTCCTGGAAGGGCTCGCTGTTCGCCGTACGGGCCAGCAGGCCCGTCGAGGAGAGCAGCACACGGCAGGGGTCGTCGGCGACCTGCAGCGGTACGGTGGCGGCCGTGGTGGCCCCCGACTCCAGCAGGACCGTACGCCGCTCGGTACCGAACTTCTTGGCCACCGCCGCCAGTTCGGCCGAGACCAGCTTGCGCAGCTCCGCGTCCGACTCGAGGATCCGGGTCAGCTCGGCGATCTCCTCGTTGAGCTTCTCCTTCTCCGCCTCCAGCTCGATCCGGTCGTACTTGGTCAGACGGCGCAGCGGCGTGTCCAGGATGTACTGGGTCTGGACCTCCGACAGGGAGAAGCGCTCCATCAGGCGCTCCTTGGCCTGCGCGCTGTTCTCGCTGGAGCGGATCAGGCGGATGACCTCGTCGATGTCGACGAGCGCCGTGAGCAGGCCCTCCACCAGGTGCAGGCGGTCGCGCCGCTTGCCCCGGCGGAACTCGCTGCGCCGCCGCACGACCTCGAAGCGGTGGTCGAGGTAGACCTCGAGGAGCTCCTTCAGGCCCAGCGTGAGCGGCTGGCCGTCGACCAGCGCCACGTTGTTGATGCCGAAGGACTCCTCCATCGGCGTCAGCTTGTAGAGCTGCTCCAGGACCGCCTCCGGCACGAAGCCGTTCTTGATCTCGATGACCAGGCGCAGGCCGTGCGCGCGGTCGGTGAGGTCCTTGACGTCGGCGATGCCCTGGATCTTCTTCGAGCCGACCAGGTCCTTGATCTTGGCGATGACCTTCTCCGGGCCGACCGTGAAAGGCAGCTCGGTGATGACCAGGCCCTTGCGGCGGGCCGTGACGGTCTCCACCGACACCGTGGCGCGGATCTTGAAGGTGCCGCGGCCCGTCTCGTACGCGTCCCTGATCCCGGAGAGGCCGACGATCCGGCCGCCGGTGGGCAGGTCGGGGCCGGGGACGTGCCGCATCAGGGCGTCCAGGTCCGCGTTCGGGTAGCGGATCAGGTGGCGGGCGGCCGCGATGACCTCGCCCAGATTGTGCGGCGGCATGTTGGTGGCCATGCCGACCGCGATGCCCGAGGAGCCGTTGACCAGGAGGTTCGGGAAGGCGGCGGGCAGCGCCACCGGCTCCTGCTCCTGGCCGTCGTAGTTGGGCGCGAAGTCGACCGTGTCCTCGTCGATCGACTCCGTCATCAGGCTTGTCGCCGCGGCCTGGCGGCACTCCGTGTACCGCATGGCGGCCGGCGGGTCGTCATTGCCCAGCGAGCCGAAGTTGCCATGTCCGTCGACCAGTGGCACGCGCATGGAGAAGGGCTGGGCCATGCGCACCAGGGCGTCGTAGATCGACGCGTCGCCGTGCGGGTGCAGCTTGCCCATGACCTCGCCGACGACGCGGGCGCACTTCACATAGCCGCGGTCCGGACGCAGGCCCATCTCGTTCATCTGGTAGACGATGCGGCGGTGC
The DNA here is from genome assembly GCF_049808595.1 of Streptomyces aurantiaciflavus. Taxonomy (NCBI): domain Bacteria; kingdom Bacillati; phylum Actinomycetota; class Actinomycetes; order Kitasatosporales; family Streptomycetaceae; genus Streptomyces; species Streptomyces aurantiaciflavus. Next base: position 114,351 of record NZ_JBNCAQ010000028.1, read on the forward strand.
ACCGGCTTCAGGCCGTCGCGGGCGTCCGGCAGGGCCCGGGAGTAGATGACCGAGTACGCGTACTCGAGGAAGGAGCCCTGCATCTCGTCGACGACGTCGATGTCGAGGATCTTCTCCTCGTACGAGTCGTCGGGCGGCGGGGTCTTCGTGCTGCGGCGGGCCATCGCTGCCGGCTCCTCCTGTTTCCTGGTCGCTCGCCTGAGGGGCGATCGCCCTTCGGCTCACTCTTGCTGAAGCGTGTGACGGGATCTGATGCCGACCATTGTGGACCGTGGCACTGACAGTCCGGGCCGGGACCCTGACGTCGGCGTCCGGCCCGGCTGGAGGCGCGCCTCCTCCACGGCTGCCCGCAGGCTACGCGATCTCGCTCTCGGCGTACGTCCCGCGGGAACTTCGCCGACGCTCCGCACGCTTGCATACAGTGGCAGGACCGGCAGGAAAACCGCGGTTTCGACGACCGCGTCCGCGATCGGAAGGGACGTACATGCCCATGGGTCACACGGCCACAGCCCAGGCAGGCTCCGGGGGCCTGACAGCGACCGAGCACCGCCTGGCCAACGGCCTGCGCGTGGTGCTCTCCGAGGACCACCTGACCCCCGTGGCGGCGGTGTGCCTCTGGTACGACGTCGGTTCGCGCCATGAAGTCAAGGGGCGTACCGGTCTTGCTCACCTTTTCGAGCACTTGATGTTCCAGGGCTCCGCGCAGGTCAAGGGCAACGGCCACTTCGAGCTGGTCCAGGGCGCGGGCGGCTCGCTCAACGGCACCACCAGCTTCGAGCGCACCAACTACTTCGAGACCATGCCCGCCCACCAGCTGGAGCTCGCCCTCTGGCTGGAGGCCGACCGCATGGGCTCGCTCCTGGCCGCCCTGGACGACGAGTCCATGGAGAACCAGCGCGACGTCGTCAAGAACGAGCGCCGCCAGCGCTACGACAACGTCCCCTACGGCACGGCCTTCGAGAAGCTGACCGCCCTCGCCTACCCGGACGGCCACCCCTACCACCACACGCCGATCGGCTCGATGGCCGACCTGGACGCGGCGACCCTGGAGGACGCGCGGGCGTTCTTCCGCACCTACTACGCGCCGAACAACGCCGTCCTGTCGGTCGTCGGCGACATCGACCCGGAGCAGACGCTCGCCTGGATCGAGAAGTACTTCGGCTCCATCCCCGGCCACGACGGCAAGCCCGAACCGCGTGACGGCTCGCTCCCCGACATCATCGGCGAGCAGCTGCGCGAGATCGTCGAGGAGGAGGTCCCGGCCCGCGCCCTGATGGCCGCCTACCGCCTGCCGCAGGACGGCACGCGCGCGTGCGACGCGGTCGACCTGGCGCTCACCGTCCTCGGCGGCGGCGAGTCCTCCCGCCTCTACAACCGTCTCGTCCGCCGCGACCGTACGGCGGTGGCGGCGGGCTTCGGTCTGCTGCGCCTCGCGGGAGCGCCCTCCCTGGGCTGGCTGGACGTGAAGACGTCCGGCGAGGTCGAGGTGCCGGTCATCGAGGCCGCGATCGACGAGGAGCTCGCCCGGTTCGCCGAGGAGGGCCCCACGGCGGAGGAAATGGAGCGCGCCCAGGCGCAGTTGGAGCGCGAGTGGCTGGACCGGCTCGGCACGGTCGCCGGCCGCGCCGACGAACTGTGCCGGTTCGCCGTGCTGTTCGGCGACCCGCAGCTCGCCCTGACCGCCGTCCAGCGCGTGCTGGACGTGACGGCGGAGGAGGTGCGGGAGATCGCCCAGGCCCGGCTGCGCCCCGACAACCGGGCCGTGCTGGTCTACGAGCCCACCGAGCCCACCGACAACACCGCCGACGAGGACGAGAACGAGGAGGCGGCCAAGTGACCGAGCTCGCCACGATGGACTTCCACCCCCAGCCGCAGGCGGGCGAGGCCAGGCCCTGGGCGTTTCCGGCCCCCGCGCGCGGGACGCTCGACAACGGCCTGACCGTCCTGCACTGCCACCGCCCCGGCCAGCAGGTCGTCGCCGTCGAGGTCCTCCTCGACGCGCCCCTGGACGCCGAGCCGGCCGGCCTCGACGGCGTCGCCACGATCATGGCGCGCGCCTTCTCCGAGGGCACCGACAAGCACTCCGCCGAGGAGTTCGCCGCCGAGCTGGAGCGCTGCGGCGCCACCCTCGACGCACACGCCGACCACCCCGGCGTCCGCCTCAGCCTGGAGGTCCCGGCCTCCCGCCTCGCCAAGGCCCTCGGCCTGATCGCCGACGCCCTCAGGGCGCCCGCGTTCGCCGACAGCGAGGTCGAGCGCCTCGTCCGCAACCGTCTGGACGAGATCCCGCACGAGCTGGCCAACCCCTCCCGGCGTGCCGCCAAGGAGCTCTCCAAGGAGCTGTTCCCCTCCGACGTGCGCATGTCGCGCCCGCGCCAGGGCACCGCGGAGACCGTCGAGAACATCGACTCGGCGGCCGTCCGGGCCTTCTACGAGAAGCACGTCCGCCCCGCCACGGCGACCGCCGTGGTCGTCGGCGACCTCACCGGCGTCGACCTGGACGCGCTCCTCGGCGACACCCTGGGCGCCTGGACGGGCTCCTCGGCGCAGCCGCGGCCCGTGCCGCCGGTGACCGCCGACGACACCGGCCGGGTCGTCATCGTGGACCGCCCCGGCGCCGTCCAGACGCAGCTGCTGATCGGCCGCATCGGCCCCGACCGGCACGCGCGCGTGTGGCCCGCCCAGGTGCTCGGCACGTACTGCCTCGGCGGCACCCTCACCTCCCGCCTGGACCGCGTCCTGCGCGAGGAGAAGGGCTACACCTACGGCGTGCGCGCCTTCGGCCAGGTCCTGAGGTCCGCGCCGGACGGCACGGGCGCCGCGATGCTCGCCATCAGCGGCTCCGTCGACACGCCGAACACCGGTCCCGCGCTGGCGGACCTCTGGCAGGTGCTGCGCACCCTCGCCGAGGGAGGTCTGACCGACACCGAGCGCGACGTCGCCGTGCAGAACCTCGTCGGGGTGGCACCGCTGAAGTACGAGACCGCCGCGGCCGTCGCCGGCACTCTGGCCGACCAGGTCGAGCAGCACCTGCCCGACGACTACCAGGCGACGCTGTACCAGCAGCTCGCCGTGACCGGCACCGTGGAGGCCACCGCGGCGGTTGTGAGCGCCTTCCCGGTGGACCGCCTGGTGACCGTCCTCGTCGGTGACGCCGCCCAGATCAAGGAGCCGGTCGAGGCCCTCGGCATCGGCGCGGTGAAGGTCGTCTCCGCGGAGTAGGCGCCGCGACGGCACGCGCGCGTAGGGCCTGTCCGGCGGATCGGGTCGCAGGACAGCGACGGCGCCTCGTCAGCCCGGGTGAGCGGGGCGACGGGGTGCCCCCACGCGAGGTTGTTCGAGCTCGTGGGAGGTGGGGGGGCCCCCCCCCCCCCCGCGGGCGCCCCCCCCCCCCCGCAGACGAGCCGCCCACC
>NZ_JBNCAQ010000028.1:117773-127068 GCF_049808595.1 Streptomyces aurantiaciflavus
GGGGGGGGGGGGCGGGGGGGGCCCCCCGGGGGGGGGTGGGGGCGGGGGGGGGGGGGGCCCCCCCCGCCCCCGGGGGGGGGCCCCACCTCCCACGCGTGGAGAATCCGCGAGCGAGGAGGGTGTGCCGGCGCCCGCGTACGCGGCACGACCCGTTGGACACGCCTCAGGGGCCCTGGTCGACGGAAGCGTCGCCAGGGCTCCTTGATGTCCGAATTGAGGGAGAGGTTGCCTGTCTGCCCTGTGGCATGCGCTACAAAAGACGTGTTCCGTTTGGGGATTGACACCGGCCGCGTCTAGTTTCATCCGGGCTGTTCGTCGGGCAGTGCGCCGCATCCGCGGCACCGGACAGTCATCGCCGAGTCCCCGTACGGCGCGAGCCAGGGGAGCCGGGGACCCAACCACGCAGTCCCTGGGGTGAATCGGGCGCCCGCGCGTGTCGCGAGGGGGCCCGTAGGAGACCTTCCTGCTCCGAACCCGTCAGCTAACCCGGTAGGCGAGAGGGAAGGAAAGGACCGCATCACTTCATGGCGTTCACCTGCGCCACCGGGAAGCACCGTCGTCCCAGCCGGATGAAGCGCACCACCGCCCGCGCGGCGGGCATCGCGGCGCTCACCACCACCGGCGTCATCGGCACCGCGGCCTCCGGCCCCGCCCTCGCCGCGGAGATCCCCGCCGAGCAGACCGGCCTCATCCCCGTCGTCACCATCGGAAGCACCGTCGCCGAGCAGATCGACGACCAGGCCGCCGCGCAGAAGCAGGCGGCCCAGGAGGAGGCCGCGCGCAAGCTGGCCGCCGAACAGGCCGCGGCGAAGGTCAAGTTGGAGCGCGAGGTCCGGGCCCGCGCCGCCCGTGCGGCCGAGCGCAAGCGCCTCAACACCTTCGTGGCGCCGATCAGCGGCTCCTACGTCTCCACCGGCTACAGGTCCGGCGGCTCCCTGTGGTCCTCCGGCAGCCACACCGGCATCGACTTCCACGCCTCGAGCGGCACTCCCGTGCACGCGGTCGGGCTCGGCACGGTCGTCGAGGCCGGCTGGGGCGGCGCCTACGGCAACCAGGTCGTGATCCGGATGAACGACGGCACGTACACCCAGTACGGCCATCTGTCGTCCATCAGCGTCTCGGTGGGCCAGAAGGTCACCCCGGGGCAGCGGATCGGCCTCTCCGGCGCGACCGGCAACGTCACCGGTCCGCACCTGCACTTCGAGGCCCGTACGACCCCGGAGTACGGCTCGGACATCGATCCGGTCGCCTACCTCCGCAAGCACGGCGTGAACGTCTGACGACGCACGGCGACACATCGTCAAGCCCTGGCCCGAGCGGCCGGGGCTTTCGCCGTTTCACGCGCCCCGCTGTCCAAAAAATATCCCTGGATTCCGGCCTGCCATCGGAAATTCCGGCTCATTGCAATAGAGTCACTGAACACACGTCAATCGTCGACGTTTCACGGGGATTAAGGCGGAGGTCGGTCATGCGTGTTCCGGCGCACTCGGTATGCACGGCCATCCGGGACGACATCGTCGCGGGTGTCTACGAGCGCGGCAGCCGCCTCACCGAGGAACTCCTCGCCCGTCGCTACGGCGTCTCGCGCGTCCCCGTCCGGGAGGCGCTGCGCACGCTGGAGGCGGAGGGCTTCGTCGTGACGCGGCGGCACGCGGGCGCGTGCGTCGCCGAACCGACCGAGCAGGAGGCCGCCGACCTGCTGGAGATGCGTATGCTCCTGGAGCCGCTCGGCGCGGCCCGGGCCGCCCAGCGCCGCACGGAGGCGCACCTGAAGGTGCTGCGCGGCCTCGTCCGGCTGGGCCAGGAGCGCGCCAGGAGGGGCAACAGCGACGATCTGCGCTCCCTGGGCGGCTGGTTCCACGAGACGCTCGCCCAGGCCTCCGGCAGCCACGCCCTGACCTCGACACTCACCCAGCTGCGCCACAAGATCGCCTGGATGTACACGGCGGAGGCGCCGGCCAACCCCGTGGAGTCCTGGACGGAGCACGGCGCGATCGTCGACGCGGTGGCGCGCGGCGACGGCGAGCGCGCGCGGGCGATCACCGCGCTGCACACCGAGCGCGCGACCTCCGCGCAACGGCTGCGCTTTTCCGGCGGGGACCGCCCGGACCGTGTGAGGACTTCGCAACACGTCGTAAACATGTCGGGCCTGCGGCATTAACACGGACGCCGTATACAAAGAAGGGATATTCGGCGGAGCCGTATTTCCGCTGCCCTTTTCTCGCGCGCCCGGAATTTTCCGGTGACGCGCTCTCGGCATGCTCGCGGACTTTTCTCCGCACGCCTCCGCAATTTCTCCGCAGTGTCCGAGCGGAAACGGCGGAGCCGCGCCGCCCGGCAAGGGGCGACGCGGCTCCGCGCGTGCTGTGAGCGGGACTCAGACGGTCTCGGGGAGCTCCTCGAGACCCTCGGAGACCAGCTTGGCCAGCCGGTCGAGGGCCGCGTCCGCGCCCTCGGCGTCGGACGCGAGGACGATCTCCTCGCCGCCCTTGGCGCCCAGGCCGAGGACCCCCAGCATGGAGGCCGCGTTGACGGGGGTGCCGCCTGCCTTGGCGATCGTCACCGGGACGCCTGCGGCCGTGGCGGCTCGGACGAAGATGGAGGCGGGGCGGGCGTGAAGGCCCTCGGCCCAGCCGACGTTGACGCGGCGCTCAGCCATGTGATGCTGCCCTTCGGTGTTCAGGGTTGTCTAGACCAGTGTTCCACACGTGAAGCGTGCCCGGAACGGTCCTGCGTCCCGTTCCGCCGTGGTCGCCGGGTCGCGGCCTCGACCCGACGTTCCGCCCTCCACAGACTGCCCCGCGCCGTTGTCGTACGCGAGCCGTACTCTGGGCCCCATGCAGAGCGCCTCGGACCGGCACGAGTACCCCGCCCACTGGGAAGCCGACGTGGTGCTGCGCGACGGCGGCACCGCGCGCATCCGCCCCATCACCGTCGATGACGCCGAGCGCCTGGTCAGCTTCTACGAGCAGGTCTCGGACGAGTCGAAGTACTACCGCTTCTTCGCGCCCTACCCGCGTCTGTCCGCCAAGGACGTCCACCGCTTCACGCACCACGACTTTGTGGACCGGGTGGGACTCGCGGCCACGGTCGGCGGCGAGTTCATCGCCACCGTACGCTATGACCGCATCGGCGCCGACGGTCTGCCCGCCTCCGCGCCCGCCGACGAGGCCGAGGTCGCCTTCCTCGTGCAGGACGCCCACCAGGGCAGGGGCGTGGCCTCCGCCCTCCTGGAACACGTCGCGGCCGTCGCACGCGAGCGCGGCATCCGCCGGTTCGCCGCCGAGGTCCTCCCCGCCAACACCAAGATGATCAAGGTGTTCACGGACGCCGGATACACCCAGAAGCGCAGCTTCGAGGACGGCGTCGTCCGCTTGGAGTTCGACCTCGAACCCACCGAGCGCTCCCTGGCCGTGCAGCGCGCGCGGGAGCAGCGCGCCGAGGCCCGCTCCGTACGGCGGCTGCTGACGCCCGGCTCGGTCGCCGTCGTCGGCACCGGCCGCACCCCCGGCGGTGTCGGCCGCAGCGTCCTCGGCAACCTCCGCCAGGCCGGCTTCACCGGACGCCTGTACGCCGTGAACAAGGCCTTCCCGGAGGACCTGAAGGAGCTCGACGGGGTGCCCGCCCACCGCTCGGTGCGCGACGTCGACGGACCGGTCGACGTCGCCGTCGTCGCCGTCCCCGCGGAGCACGTCCCCGAGGTCGTCGCCGAGTGCGGCGAACACGGCGTACAGGGACTCGTCGTCCTCGCCGCCGGCTACGCCGAGAGCGGCCCCGAGGGACGCGAGCGCCAGCGCGAACTCGTACGCCACGCGCGCGCGTACGGAATGCGGATCATCGGCCCCAACGCCTTCGGGATCATCAACACCTCCCCGGAGGTCCGGCTGAACGCCTCACTGGCCCCGCAGATGCCGCGGCCCGGCCGGATCGGCCTGTTCGCCCAGTCCGGCGCCATCGGCATCGCCCTTCTCTCCCGCCTCCACCGGCGCGGCGGAGGCGTCACCGGTGTCACCGGCGTGTCGACGTTCGTCTCCTCCGGCAACCGCGCCGACGTCTCCGGCAACGACGTCCTGCAGTACTGGTACGACGACCCGGACACCGACGTCGCCCTCATGTACCTCGAATCCATCGGCAACCCCCGCAAGTTCACCCGCCTCGCCCGGCGTACGGCGGCGGCGAAGCCGCTCGTGGTGGTGCAGGGCGCCGGTTCCGCCCCCCAGGGCCACACCGTGCGGGCCACGCGGCTGCCGCACGCGACGGTGTCCGCGTTGCTGCGGCAGGCCGGCGTGATCCGCGTGGACACCATCACCGAACTGGTGGACGCGGGTCTGCTGCTCGCCCGCCAGCCGCTGCCGAGAGGTCCGCGGGTGGCCATCCTGGGCAACTCCGAGTCGCTGGGCCTGCTGACCTACGACGCCTGCCTCTCCGAGGGGTTGCGCCCCCAGCCGCCGCTGGACCTCACCACGGAGGCCTCGGCGGAGGACTTCCACGCCGCGCTGGCGCGTGCCCTGGGCGACGAGACCTGCGACGCGGTCGTGGTGACGGCGATCCCGGCGATCGGAGAGGTGTCGCCCGGCGACGCGGAACTCGCGGAGGCCCTGCGCTCCGCCGCGGCCACCGGCCCCGCCAAGCCGGTGCTCGTCGTGCACGTGGAGCTCGGCGGCCTCGCGGAAGCCCTGTCGGCCGCGACGAGCACCGCCCCACGCGCGCGTGCCGCCGCACCGGACGCGGGGACACCGGGCGCCGGCCCCGGACCCTCCCCGGTGACCGAGGCCCCCGAGGGCGCCCACCTCATCCCCGCCTACCCCGCAGCCGAACGCGCGGTCCGCGCCCTCGCCGAGGCCGTGAAGTACGCGCAGTGGCGGCGCGAGGCCGCCGACCCCGGCAAGGTGCCCGAGTACGAGGACATCGACGAGAAGGGCGCCGCCGAGCTCATCGGCGGACTCCTCGCGCGCGGGCAGGGCCTCACCCTCGGCACCGACGAGACCTGCGAGCTGCTCGGCCGGTACGGCATCCCTGTCCGCCGGGCCGTCCCCGCGCCGACCCCGGACGAGGCGGCGCGGGCCGCCGGCGCGCTCGGCTACCCCGTCGCCCTCAAGGCCACCGCCCCCCACCTGCGCCACCGCGCCGACCTCGGCGGCGTCCGGCTCGATCTCGCGGACGAGGAGCAACTGCGGCGCGCGTACGCCGAGTTGACCGAGCTGTTCGGGAACCCGGCGGAGATGCGTCCGGTCGTCCAGGCCATGGCCCCGCGCGGGGTCGACACCATCGTCCGCGCGGTGATCGACCCGGCGGCCGGAGCCGTGCTGTCGTTCGGCCTCGCCGGGCCGGCCTCGCAACTGCTCGGCGACATGGCGCACCGTCTGATCCCGGTCACCGACCGCGACGCGACCTCCCTGGTCCGCTCGATCCGGACGGCACCCCTCCTGTTCGGCTGGCGCGGCTCGACGCCCGTCGACACCCCCGCCCTGGAGGAGCTGCTGGTACGGGTGTCCCGCCTGGTCGACGACCACCCGGAGGTCGTCGCGGTCACCCTGGAGCCGGTCGTCGTCGCCCCGCACGGCCTGAGCGTCCTCGGCGCCTCGGTACGCCTCGCGCCCCCGCCCGCCCGCGACGACCTCGGCCCCCGCACGCTCCCCGCGTACTGAAGCGACGGCGAGCGGTCCCTCGCAGTCAGTGGGTCCCCGTAGGATGGACGGCATGGCCAAGACCAGTACGACGACCCAGGGGCTGCGTGCGGCGATCGAGCGCAGCGGCTACTACCCGGCCCTCGTGGCCGAGGCGGTGGAGGCCGCTGTGGGCGGCGAGCCCATCCGGTCGTACCTGGTCCACCAGGAGACCACCTTCGACCAGAACGAGGTGCGCCGGCACGTGACCGTGCTGGTCCTCACCGGCAACCGCTTCATCGTCAGCCACACCGACGAGCAGGCCGCAGACACCACCTCCCCGACGCCGTACGCCACGACGTCGACCGAGTCCGTGAAGCTCGGCCGGATCTCGTCGGTCGTGGTCAGCCGCGTGGTCGCCAACCCGGAGTCGTACTCACCGGGCACGCTGCCGCGCGAGGTCGTGCTGACCATCGGCTGGGGCGCCGTCTCCCGCATCGACCTGGAGCCGGCCGCCTGCGGCGACCCCAACTGCGACGCCGACCACGGCTACACGGGCAACTCGACGGCGGACGACCTCAGCCTGCGCGTCAGTGAGGCCGGGGACGGCCCGGAGACGGTGCGCCAGGCGCTCGCCTTCGCCCAGTCGCTCTCCGAGGCGACCGCGGACCTCACCCGCTGATGTCCCAGCTTGCCTCCTGGGACCACCCGGAACCCCTCGCCGTCTCCTCCGCGCCCGTCCCCGAGTACGGCTCCGGCTCCCTCGCCGACCTGCTGCCCACGCTGGCTGCGGGCATGGGCGTACCCGGCCTGACCGCGGGGATCCCGGAACTGACCGGGGCCGACCGCAACTGCGTCTTCCTGATCGACGGACTCGGCTGGGAGCAGATCCAGGCCCACCCCGACGAGGCCCCCTACCTGCACTCGCTCCTCGGCAGCTCGCGCGGCGGCACCGGACGCCCAATCACCTCCGGCTTCCCGGCGACCACCGCGACCTCCCTCGCCTCCGTCGGCACCGGCCTCCCGCCGGGCGCCCACGGCCTGCCCGGCTACACCGTGCGCAATCCGGCCACCGGCGAGCTGATGAACCAGCTCCGCTGGCAGCCGTGGACCTCGCCGCGCGTCTGGCAGCCGTACCCCACGGTCTTCCAGCTCGCCGACGCGGCGGGGGTGCATGCCGCGCAGGTGTCCTCGCCCGCCTTCGAGAACACCCCGCTGACCAAGGTGGCACTCAGTGGCGGAACGTTCCTGGGACGCCTGACCGGCGAGGAGCGCATGGATCTCGCCGCCGAGCAGCTCGCGGCCGGCGACCGCTCCCTGGTCTACACGTACTACGCCGAACTCGACGGCGCCGGCCACCGCTACGGCATCTCCTCCGACACCTGGCGCGGCCAGCTCATGTACGTCGACCGGCTCGTCCAGCGCCTGGCGGAGCAACTCCCGCCCCGCAGCGCCCTGTACGTCACCGCCGACCACGGCATGGTCGACGTGCCCTTCGACGAACAGCACCGCATCGACTTCGACGAGGACTGGGAACTGCGGGCCGGCGTCGCCCTCCTGGGCGGCGAGGGCCGTGCCCGCCACGTCTACGCCGTACCAGGCGCCGAGAACGACGTCCTGACCTGCTGGCGCGAGGTGCTCGGCGAGCAGTTCTGGGTCGCCTCGCGGGACGAGGCCATCGCCGCGGGCTGGTTCGGCCGGCCCGACCGGATCGACGAGCGCGTCCACGACCGCCTCGGCGATGTGATCGCGGCCGCCCGGGACGACGTCCTGCTCATCGCCTCCGAGCGGGAGCCGAAGGAGTCGGCGATGGTCGGCAACCACGGCTCGATGACCCCTGCCGAGCAGCTGGTCCCCCTGCTCGAAGTACGCTCCTGAAGCGCGCCCTCCGTTCTCCCTTGCCGAAAGGTGCTCAACTCCCCATGCCCGAGCTGGTGTTCTTCTCCGGAACCATGGACTGCGGGAAGTCGACGCTGGCTCTCCAGATCGAGCACAACCGTTCCGCACGCGGCCTGCAGGGCATGATCTTCACACGTGACGACCGCGCGGGAGAGGGCAAGCTGTCCTCCCGTCTCGGTCTGGTCACCGACGCCGTCGAGGTCGAGGACGGCCAGGACCTGTACGCCTACCTCGTCGACCACCTCTCGCACGGCGGCCGCGCGGACTACGTGATCGCGGACGAGGCGCAGTTCCTCGCGGAGGAGCAGATCGACCAGCTCGCGCGCGTGGTCGACGACCTCGGCATAGACGTCTACGCCTTCGGCATCACGACCGACTTCCGCTCCAAGCTGTTCCCCGGCTCCCAGCGGCTCGTCGAACTCGCCGACCGCGTCGAGGTCCTCCAGGTCGAGGCCCTGTGCTGGTGCGGCGCGCGCGCCACGCACAACGCCCGCACGGTCGGCGGCGTGATGGTCGTCGAGGGCGCCCAGGTCGTCGTCGGCGACGTCAACCAGGCGGACACCATCGGATACGAGGTGCTGTGCCGCCGACACCACCGGCGCCGGATGACGGCGGCGACGGCCCGGGCGGCGGCGCTGTCACCGGACGTGCTGCCGGTGCAGCGGGCCTAGTCTTCTGAGTCAGGAATTCTGTTCAGATGTGTAGGGTTGTGGGGTGGCGCGTACTGGGCGGCCGAAGGCCGAGTTGATCCTGTCGGATGAGGAACGGGCTGCGCTGGAGGGATGGGTGCGGCGCCGTTCCACGCCGCAGGCGTGGGCTCTGCGCTGCCGGATCATCCTGGCCTGCTCTACCGGCGCGTCCAACAAGGACGTGGCAGCGCAACTCGGCTCGACACCGCATGCGGTGGGCAGGTGGCGGGCGCGGTTCGTCGAGCACCGGATCGCGGGCCTGGGCGACATGCCGCGCTCGGGCGGGCCCAGGACGGTGACCGACGAACAGGTCGCCGCGGTGGTCACCAAAACGCTGGAGAGCACGCCGAAGAACGCCACGCACTGGTCGACGAGGGCGATGGCCAAGGAGTTGGGCATGTCGCAGTCGACCGTCTCGCGGATCTGGCGAGCCTTCGGCCTGCAGCCACACCGCTCGGAGACGTTCAAGCTGTCGACCGACCCGTACTTCGTCGACAAGGTCCACGACGTCGTCGGCCTGTATCTGGACCCGCCCGAGCGGGCCCTGGTGTTCTGCGTGGACGAGAAGTCGCAGATCCAGGCACTGGACCGCTCCCAGCCGGTGCTGCCGATGATGCCGGGTGTTCCCCAACGGGTCACTCACGACTACGTGCGGGCGGGAACCACGACGCTGTTCGCGGCCCTGGAGGTGGCCACGGGGAAAGTCATCGGCTCCCTCCACCGCCGGCACCGGGCCGAGGAGTTCAAGAAGTTCCTCATCAAGCTGGACCGAGAGATACCGCAGGGCCTGGACGTGCACCTCGTGCTGGACAACTACGCCACCCACAAGACCCCGGCCATCAAGACCTGGCTCCTGGCCCACCCCCGCTTCCACCTGCACTTCACACCCACCGGCTCGTCATGGCTGAACCTGGTCGAGCGGTGGTTCGCGGAGCTGACCAACAAGCAGATACGACGAGGCGTCCACAAGACCGTCCACGCGCTGGAGAAGGACATCCGCAGCTGGATCGCCATGTGGAACACCGATCCCAAGCCCTACGTCTGGACGAAGACCGCGGACGAAATCCTCGAACGCCTCGCCAGTTATCTGAACAGAATTCC
>NZ_JBNCAQ010000029.1:0-2208 GCF_049808595.1 Streptomyces aurantiaciflavus
GAGCCTCGCACACGGACGGCGCCGCAGGGGAACCCGGGGTCGGTCAGGCCGCCCGGGGCTCCGACCGGCCCTCGTCCGCAGCCGGTTCCCCGCTGTCGGCGGTGCCCCGGACCAGACGCAGATGCCGCCGGTGCGCGGCATGCCGCGGCCCCGCGGGGGCGGGCGCGGACAGCCGGTCCTCGACGCGGTCCATGACCACGAGCAGGACGGACAGGAACGGAAACAGCAGTACGGCGACCCACAGCACGGTGTTCTCCTCGTCAGGCGGACAGGACCCGGGTGCTCCGAATCGCGCTGCTGATGCGTGGAAACGCCGTCAGGGCAGTGAAGGAGCCGTGAAACCGCTCAGCAGGGCGTCCGCCTGTGTCAGTCCGCTCTCCACGGAGATCTCCCGCACCGTCTGCGCCCGGCGGACCGTGGCGAACGTGACCCGGTCGTCCCGCAGCAGATACCCGTACACCCCGGGCCGGGGCAGGCTGTTGTACGCCCAGGGCGCCGAGAAGTAGTAGGCGCCCGTGTCGTGCAGCACGACCAGGTCTCCCTCGGCGAGTTCGGGCAGCCGGCGCTCGTGCGCCACGACGTCCCCGGCGAAGCAGAGGGGCCCGGCGACGTCCTGCCGCAGCGGGGGCGTCCGCTTCGGCGAGCCGTCCGGCCCGTGGGCGGACACGCGCAGCGGCCAGGCGCCCGGCATGAAGACCGTGCGGGTGGCGACCTGCGCGCCGGCGTGGGTGAGGGCGATACGGCGGCCTCCCGCCTCCTTCACGTACTCCACCCGGCCCGCGAGGAAGCCGTTCTTGGCGAGCAGGGAGCGGCCGAACTCGGTGACCAGCCGGTACCGGCCGTCCAGCAGGGCCGGTTCGGCGGCGGTGAGCGCGGCGACGTAGTCGGCGTGGGTGGGGGTGACCGTGTCGTCGGTGAAGTTCACCGGGAGGCCGCCGCCCAGGTCGAGGCTGGTGATCTGCCGGCGGCCGACGCGGGCGTCGATCTCCTCGGCGAGGTGGTGCAGCGCGGCGAGGCCCTCGGCGATCAGGGGCAGCGGGCAGCCCTGCGAGCCGACGTGCGCGTGCAGCCGGGTCAGCCACGGCCGTCGCGCGAACGCCTCGACGACCCGTGCGCGGGCGCCCGGATCGCGCAGAGCCACGCCGAACTTGGAGTGCTCCGTCGCGGTGCTCATCGCGCCGATCGCCCCGCTGCCGACCTGCGGATTGACCCGCAGCCCGACGACGGACGCGCAGCCGGCCGGGCGCAGGGCGTCGACGCGTTCGAGTTCGGCGAGGTTGTCGGCGTTGACGGCGACGCCGAGGGCGAGGGCCTCGCGGAGCTCCTGGCGGGTCTTGGCGGGCGAGTCCAGCACGATCCGCGCCGGCTCGAAACCGGCGTCCAGCGCCAGCCGCAGCTCGCCCGGGCTCGCCACCTCACAGCCCATCCCGGCGTCGGCGAGCAGCCGCAGCACCGGCACCAGCGCGCAGGCCTTGGCCGCGAAGGTGTGCAGCACGTCCGGCACCCGCCCGAACGCCTCGCGCAGGCCGGCGACGCTCTCGCGCACGCCCTGGACGTCGACGAACCCGGCCAGCGGCCGGTCCTCGCCGAGCAGCCCGTCGACGACGGCCTGGCGGACGACGGGCGCGACGCGCGAGGCGTCGCTCTCGTGGTTCTCGATGGGGAACGACACGTCCAGGTCTCCTTCGGTGCGCCGGGAACGGGCGGCCACCTCCAGGTTCGCCTCTGCACGGCGGTACGTCTTCGGCGGCCCGCACAAAGGCGACCACGAGCTTTGTCGTGGCGCACAACGTCAGGGAGCCGTCAGCCGGGCCGCGAGGGTCAGCAGCAGCCGGATGTCGGGGTCGTCCAGGTCCACCCCGTGGCGCTCCCGGACGCGGCCGAGGCGGTAGCGCAGCGTGTTGGGGTGCACGACGAGCCGCCGGGCCGCCGCCGGGACGTCACCCCCGCAGTCGAGGTAGGCGGCCAGGGTCCGCACGAGGTCCCCGCCGTCGGCGAGGTCCGCGCGGATCAGGTCGTGGACCGGCCCGCTCCCGGACTCCCACACCGGCCGCACCGCGTCCAGGATCCGCAGCACCTCCAGCGCGGGACCCGCACCGGCGGCGTCCGCGCACCGCGCGGGCCGCGGCCTCCCGGCCGCCGCGGCCCGCGCCGCCCGCGCCCGCCGCGCCCCGCCGACCCGCACGGCCCGCTCGTGCGACTCCCTCG
>NZ_JBNCAQ010000029.1:2218-126971 GCF_049808595.1 Streptomyces aurantiaciflavus
GGGGGGGCCCCCCCCGGGGGGGCGGCCCCCCCCCCGGGGGGGGGCGGCCCCCCCCCCCCCGGGGCCCCCCGCCTCCCGCTCCCGCAGCGCCCGGACGACCAGCACGGCCCGCTCGTGCGACTCCGTCGCCCGCTCCGGCGCCACGACCGGACCCACACCCAGCCACACCGCGGCACAGTCCGGCAGCGACGAGACCACCGCGTCCAGCTCCCGTACGACGGCCAGGACGGCGGCCTCGTGGTCCGCGGCCGCGCCGTCACCGGTGAGCAGCAGCGCGAGCCGGTCGCCGTCCCGCAGGACGCCGGTGCCGGGGCGGCGGGCCGCCAGCTCCAGCACGAGGACGTCCAGGGCCCGGTCGTCCGTCCGCCGGCCGGCGTCCCGCTCGGCCACGACGACCGCGCAGGGCGCGTCCGGGGACAGGCCCAGCGACCAGGCGTGCGTGCGACGGTCCCCGAGCCCGTGCAGCAGACCCCGCAGCGCGGCCTCCCGGCGGTGCGCCGTACCGCTCTCGCGCAGCCGCTCCCGCACCAGGAGCGGGGCGGCCAGGCCGGCGGCCGTGCGCAGGGAGCGAGCGGCGTCCGGGGCCAGGGCGGCGCCGTCCGCGGCGGCCCAGATCGAACCGAGGACCTCCTGCCCGCTGCGGACGGCGACGACCAGCCGCTCGGGCGTGTCGCCGTCGGCGGGCCGGTGCAGAACGTCCCTCGAAGTCCACAGCGCGTGCAGAAGACCACTGCGGCGCAGCTCCGCGACCCGCCAGTCGGGCACCCGGCCGCCGAGGATGACGGCCCGGCGCAGCGGGTCGGCGTCCGGGCCGGTCGCGGAGTGGGCCAGGACACGCCACTGCGTGTCCTCGATGGTGATCGACCCCTTCACGTACGCGGCGACACGGGCGGCCAGGGCGGCGAGGGACGGGATCGCCTCGGGGCCGCGCAACGCGTCGGCGGCGTCCGCGTCACCCGCGGACACGTAAGCCAGGGCCGACCTGAGCAGGGCCGCCGCCTCCGCCCAGTCGGTGCCCTCGGCGCGGACCAGCAGGGCGACGCCCGTCTCCCGGGCCGCCGCCACCGGCTCCGCACCGGCCGCGTCCGCCTCGCCCAGCACCACGGCGCACGCGCCGCGCCGGGCGGCATCCCGCACGGTGCCGGCGTCCGCCGCGGCCCCCACGGCCAGCACCAGGGTGTCCTCGGGACCGGGTGTCAGATCGTCCAGGCCGACGGCGATCCGCCGTACGACGGCGTCCTCCGTGGCGGGCGCGCACAGCAGCCGCAGCGCGTTGCCGTCCTCGAAGGCCAGCAGGGACCGCAGAGTCGCGGCCGGGGCGTCGGCCGGGGGCGGGGGCTGCTCGTTCACCGGCCTGCCCTCCCGCTGTCGGCGCGCCACGCCGGCCGCGTGGTCGGCACGAGGATAGGGTCCGGCCGCGCCGCACCCCGAGCCGGGATTCAGCGCCCGCACTGCTGAATGCGTCCCCTTAATTCCATTGGACCTCCGCCGACGGCCGGGCCAGGCTGGAACGCGTCCACCCGTCCGCCAGGGGCTCCACCCCTTCGACTCCGCCAGGGGCTCCACCCCTGCCCCCCCCACGCGGGGCCGCCGCCCCGCACCCCGCCTCGGCCCTGAACGGGCCTCGTCCGCGAACTCCCCCGGAGGGGGTGCCCCAGACGGGCTGAACTGCCCTGACCGGTGCTCATCGTGTGCCGGCGTACGGGCGGAAACGCCCTGGGCGGCGCTCATCGAGCGGGCCGGACGGGCCGGTTGCCCCTGACCGGTGCCCGTCGGGAACCGGCAGACGGGCTGGGCCGGCCTGACCGGCGTCGCGAGGCTCACCCCCGGGTGGGTGGGGTTCGGGATCCCGCACAAGGCTCCGCACCAGCCTCTTCGACCGGCATTCAGGAGGACCACCGCCGATGGCGTCGTCGCTCGACAGACCGCTCGACCATCGCTACCGGGGAGAGCACCCGGTCCGTACGCTCGCCTACCTCTTCCGCGCCGACCGGTACCGGCTGGCCGGCGCGGTCGTCGTCTTCACCGTCAAGCACAGCCCCATCTGGCTGCTGCCGCTGATCACCGCGTCCATCATCGACACCGTCGTCCAGCACCAGCCGATCGGCCGCCTCTGGACGAGCACCGGCGTCATCCTGTTCATCCTGCTCGTCAACTACCCCCTGCACGTGCTCTACGTCCGTCTCCTGTACGGCAGTGTGCGCCGCATGGGCACCGCCCTGCGCTCCGCGCTGTGCACGCGCATGCAGCAACTGTCCATCGGCTACCACTCACGGGTCAGCGCCGGCGTGCTGCAGGCCAAGGTGGTGCGGGACGTCGAGGCCGTGGAGCAGATGGTGCAGCAGACCGCCGAGAACGGGCTCGGCGCGCTCACCGTCCTCACCGGCGGCCTGGTCATCATCGCCGTGCGCACCCCGGAGTTCGTACCCGTCTTCCTCGTCGTGGTGCCCGCCGCCGCGTTCGTCGTGGCCCGCCTCAGGGCCCGGTTGCGCGCCCACAACGAGCACTTCCGCCACGAGGTCGAGGCCCTCTCCTCACGCGTGACGGAGATGACCCGCCTGATCCCGGTCACCCGGGCCCACGGCCTGGAGGGCAAGGCGCTGCGCCGTATGGACCGCACCCTGCACCGGCTGCTGACCTCCGGGATGCGCCTCGACCTCGTCAACGGCCGCTTCGGATCGATCGCCTGGGTCGTCCTCAACGTCGTCGGCGTGCTCGTCCTGGCCGCTGCGGCGCTCGTCTCGTACTACGGCGTCTGGGGCGTCACCCCGGGCGACGTCGTCATGCTCAGCGCCTTCCTGACGACCCTCACCAACTCCACCACCACGCTCATCGGCCTCGCCCCGGTCATCACCAAGGGCCTGGAGTCGGTCCGCTCGGTCGGTGAGGTGCTCCAGGCGCCCGAGCTGGAGGACAACGAGGGCAAGGCCGAACTCGCCGCGGTGCGCGGAGCGGTGACTTTCCAACAGGTCGGATTCGCGTACGACAGCGGTCGGCCGGCGGTGCGCGACTTCACGCTGTCCGTCGCCCCGGGCGAGACCATCGCGCTCGTGGGAGCCTCCGGCGCGGGCAAGTCCACCGCCCTCAACCTCGTCATCGGCTTCATCCGGCCGACCTCGGGCCGCCTGCTGCTCGACGGCACCGACATGAACACCCTCGACCTGCGCACCTACCGGCGCTTCGTGTCGGTCGTCCCGCAGGAGTCGATTCTCTTCGACGGCACCGTCCGCGAGAACGTCGCCTACGGCATGGAGGACGAGGCCGACGAGGAGGCGGTCCGCGCGGCGCTGCGCGACGCCAACGCGCTGGAGTTCGTGGACCGGTTGCCCCAGGGCCTGGACACGCTGGTGGGTGAGCGCGGGGCCCGGCTGTCGGGCGGGCAGAAGCAGCGGCTGGCCATCGCCCGCGCCCTGATCAGGGACCCCAAGGTGCTGATCCTGGACGAGGCCACCTCCGCGCTCGACACCCGGTCCGAGGCGCTCGTCCAGCAGGCCCTCGCCCGCCTGCTGCGGAATCGCACCACGTTCGTCGTGGCGCACCGCCTGTCCACCGTGCGCGGCGCCGACCGGATCGTCGTGATGGGGGAGGGCCGCATCCTGGAGACCGGCACCCATGAGGAGCTCCTGCGCCGTGGCGGCGCGTACACGGCTCTGCACGGCGGACAGGTCGCCTGACGGATCCCAGGGCCAAGTGGCGAAAACCGTGCCCTGGGAGAGTGACATGAGCCTCAATGGCGCATGAATCGCCCGGGTTCGGGCACACGCTGCGCACCACATCTGGAGAGAGGAGCGCCCGTGATCGTTCCGGACCCGAAGGCCGTCAGGACGCTGCTGACCCGCTACGCGTCACTGAAGATCGCCCAGGCGGAGCAGGAGAGACCTCAGGCGGCACGCGAGCTGGAGGACGTCACGTACACCCTGTGCGTGCTGATGGGCACCTCCGACGTCCGCGAGGCGGTCGCCGCGGCGGACGCCCTGCTCGCCGCCGCCGTGCGGCCGCCGACGGCTCGGGTGCCGAGGCAGGACAAGGACGGGGACAGGGACGGAGAGAGGGACGGGGAGAGCGGACTGTACCTGGCGGTTTGAGAGCCCTCCCCGGCCCGGCTCAGGGAGCCGCCGAACCGCAGCAGTCCGCGTGCCGGGAAGGGTGCTGGGGGCCGGATCCGGCCAGCCACTCCGCGATGGTCCGGGAGATCGGCTGGCCGGTGTCCACCTCGACGAAGCCGAACTGCCCCGACTGGTTGCACTCCAGGAACCACCACGTCCCGTCGGCGTCCTCCGCGAAGTCGAAAGCGCCGTACGCCAGTTCGGCCTCCCGTAGATACGTCCGTACGGCGTCCGCGAGACGCGGCGGAACGTCGACCGGGTGCCACGGCGTGGTGGAGGGTGCGAAACGCACGTCCACCACGTCGGGGTCCGCGTCCGGCGCCGTCGTCTTGCGGGCGGCCAGCAGCCGGTCGCCCACCGCCGTCAGCCGGATGTCCGCCCGCTTGGCGACACGCCGTTGCAGCAGGGTCGGGCCGTAGGCGACGGCGGCGAAGTCGGCGCCGGGCGGGACCCGGGTGGTGGGCACCGCACGCGGCGGGTCCTGCGGATGCGCCCCGGACACCGGCTTGACCACCAGGTCCGGGTAGCGCTCCGCGAAGTCCCGCGCCGCCTGCGGGAACGTCGTGATGAGCGTGGCCGGTACGGGCAGCCCGCTGGACTGGGCCAGTCGCAGCTGCCAGGGCTTGTGCCGGGCCCGCCGGGCCGCGTCCGGATGGTTCATCCAGCGCGCCCCGCTGCCGCGGAGCATCCCGTACAGGGCCTGCGAGGCTTCCTCCGTGAGCCACGCGGACGGTTCGGGTGCCCGGGCCGCCGCCGTACCGGGCCGGCGGACCCAGACGGACCGCAGCGAGTCGAGGCTCACCAGCCGTCCGGCGGACGACAGATGGCCCCGGAAGGCGCCGTGCACGTACTCCGCGGAGAGCGCGACGGTGCCGGTGAGGTCGGCGGGATCGAGCCGCACGACGGGGACGCCGGAGGCGTTCAGGTGGACGACCACCATGTCCGCGGTGACGTCCTCCTGGCTGGTCAGGATGAGCACGGTCATCGGTTGTTGCCCGGGCTCAGTCGTCGAAGTGCGTCTTGGAGCCCGCCGTGGAGGTGGTCGTCCCGAGTTCTCTCAGCAGCGCGTGGTCACGAGCGGCGATCCGGCCGTCGCCGAGCACGTTCAACTGCAGTCCTGGGTCATAGGCGTACGGAGTGGCGAACTCCAACTCCGCTGCCGGGCGTGCGTAGTTGAGCGCAAACGGTTGCATCGTCTCTCCCTCGTCGGTACTGCGTCGATCAAGCGGTGCCGCTGTGCGACGTCACTTGGGCCCGCTGCGTTGGTGCGACTTTCTGTCCGTCACTCGGACCTTCAGTCACTTATACGAATCGAACGGGTGGTTGGTTTCCTTACTCTCCGTGATCAACACGGGTTTGGGGAGCGGCGCAGGGAGCTGAGCAGGGGCGATGTGCCTCGGAAGAGGCGAAAACTCGTTACCGGGCGGTCAGTTGACGGTCGGTTTCGGTGCGTTCGGGCGTGCGGCGCAGGGAGCGCAGGGCGAGGAGCAGGACACCGATGTCGTCGAGATAGACAGGGTCGGGCAGCAGGTCGGTGGGGAGGACGAAGTACGCGACCGCGCCCCAGAACACCCAGCGTGGGCCGGTCGGCAGACCCGCCCGCCGTAGGCCCCGCCGGGCCCGGACCAGCCGTACCAGCACGGCGGCGGCCACGGCGAACAGCGCCGCCGCCACTACCACCGCGACGACGACGAGCGTGGTGGTCGCATCCACGGGCCCTCCCTGTGCGCGGTCCGTCGCGCGGCGTCCAGTGGTTCCCCCGATTGTCGAATTCCCCGTTTTCGAATTCCGAATTCCCCCTTTCCGGCGGAAATATCGCACCGGCCGGGTGGACTTGCCCGCGGACGGCGGGCTGCCTGCTCCGAGGGCCGAGTGCACACGGGGAGTGATCAACGTCACGTCGCGCGCCGCGGGGCGGAGCCGCCGTGCCGACCGCGGCCTTCGGTCCGCGGTCCTCGGTTCAGTGGCCCGCTTCCAGCAGTCCCGTCAGCACCCGGTCCGGGGTGAGGGGCAGTTCGCGAAGGCGGACGCCGGTGGCGTGGTGGACGGCGTTGCCGACGGCGGCCGCCGTGCCCACGATGCCGATCTCGCCGATGCCCTTGCCGCCCAGCGGGTTGAGGTGCGGGTCGTCCTCCTCGACCCAGTGCGCCTCGATGTCCGGCACGTCCGCGTGGGCGGGCACGTGGTAGGACGCCAGGTCGGACTCGGTGAAGTCGCCGAAGGCCGCGTCCATCGTGCTGCCCTCGGTGAGGGCCATGCCCAGGCCCATGGTCATGCCGCCGACGAACTGGGAGCGTGCCGTACGGGCGTTGAGGATGCGCCCCGCCGCGTACACCCCCAGCATCCGCCGCACCCGCACCTCCCCGGTCACCGTGTCCACGGCCACCTCCGCGAAGTGCGCCCCGAACGCGTGCCGCGCGTAGGGGCTGTCGGCGTCGGCCGTGCCGGAGGTGTCAGCGTGGACGACCAGGCCCTGTTCCGGCACCGGTCCGGGGAGGCCGGTCAGACGCTCCGCCAGCCGCGTACAGGCCTCGTGGACCGGCCAGCCCCAGGAGGCCGTGCCCGAGGAGCCGCCGGCCAGCGGCGCCGACGGCAGGTCGCTGCTGCCCACCCGGATGCGGATCCGCTCCAGGGGAGCGCCGAGCGCGTCGGCCGCGATCTGCGCGAGCACCGTACGGGCGCCCGTGCCGATGTCGGTGGCGTTGGTCTCGACCAGGAAGGTCCCGTCGGGCAGGGCGTGCGCCGCGGCGGTCGACGGCCACACCAGCACCGGGTAGGTGGCGGCGGCCACCCCCGTCCCGATCAGCAACGGGCCTTCGGCACGGGAGCGCGGGCGCGGATCGCGCTCCGCCCACCCGAACCGGCGCGCCCCCTCCCGCAGGCACGCGACCAGGCCCCGGCTGCTGAACGGCCTGCCGCTGTCGGGTTCGGTCTCCGGCTCGTTGCGGATGCGCAGTTCGACCGGGTCCATGCCCAGTGCCTCGGCGAGTTCGTCCATGGCCGACTCCAGGCCGTACATGCCCGGCGCCTCCCCGGGCGCCCGCATCCAGGACGGCGTGGGCACGTCGAGCCGCACCACGCGGTGCAGCGTGCGGCTGTGCGGGGCCGCGTACATGACGCGCGCCGGTGTCGCCGCCTGCTCCACGAACTCCTTCACCCGGGAGGTGTGCGTGGTGACCTCGTGGACGAGGGACGTCAGCCGGCCGTCGGCGTCCGCGCCGAGGCGGAGCCGGTGCAGGGTGGGCGCCCGGTGCCCGACGGCCGAGGGCAGGAAACGGCGGGGCAGGGCGACCGTGACCGGACGCCCGGTGTGCCGGGTGGCCATCACCGCGAGGACGACGTCCGGCCGGGGCGTGCCCTTGGACCCGAAGCCGCCGCCCACATGCTCGGCGACCACCGAGATCCGCTCCTCCTCCAGGGCGAACATCCCTGCGAGCACGGCCCGTACGGTCGTGGTGCCCTGACTGGAGGTGTGCACCGTCAGCCGGTCCCCGTCCCAGTGCGCGGTACTGGCGTGCGGCTCCATGGGGTGGTTGTGCAGGGGCGGCACCCGGTAGCCGACGTCGACCCGGACCGCGGCGTCCGCGAAAGCGGCCTCCGGTTCACCGCGCTCCCGGACGGCCGGATACCCGCCGTTGGCCTCCTCGGGGACGTACGCCTGCGGATGCGTCGCGGACAGCGTCACGTCATGGGGTTCCTCGGCGTACGAGACGTGCAGGGCGGCGGCGCCGGCCCGGGCCGCCTCCGGACTGTCGGCCACCACCAGCGCGACGAACCAGCCACGGTGCGGAACCCCGGGGCCCTGGAGAACGGCGAGGGTGGGGTCGTCCGGCTCGGCGAGCCGCGGCGCGTTCTCGTGGGTGAGGACGGTGACGACACCGGGCAGCCGCAGCGCGTCCGAGACGTCCACGCCCGTCACCCGGCCGCGCGCCACCGTCGCCGGCACCGGACGGGCGAACAGCCCCCCGGAGGAGGGGAATTCGGCGGCGTAACGGGCGGTGCCGGTGACCTTGTCCCGGCCTTCCCGGCGCTCGGCGGGAGCGCCCACGACAGGGGCCGTCATGATTCCTCCCCGGACCGCGCGAGTCGTGTCAGGACGTCGAGAGCGAGGTTGCGGGCGAGGGGCACCTTGTAGGCGTTGTCGCGCAGCGGCCGGGCCGAAGACAGTTCGAGGTCGACGGCCCGTTCGAACGCCGCCGCCGTCGGCGCCGCGCCCACGAGCGCCTCCTCGGCCCGCCGGGCCCGCCACGGCCGGTGCGCCAGCGCCCCGAACGCGATCCCCGCGTGCCGGACGACACCGTCCGCCACCTCCAGCACCACGGCGACGGAGGCCAGCGCGAAGGCGTACGAGGCCCGGTCGCGGGCCTTGCGGTACGCCGACGGCAGCCCGGCCGTCGAGGTCGGCAGCAGTACGCCGGTGACCAACTCGCCCGGTTCGACGACGGTGTCCTGCTCCGGCTGCTCCCCGGGCAGCCGGTGGAAGTCGGCGGCGTGCACCCGGCGCACCCCGGCGAGGCCGTACAGCTCGATCTGCGCGTCCAGCGCGGCGAGGGCCACGGCCATGTCGGACGGGTGGGTCGCGATGCACCGCTCCGAGTACCCGAGGACCGCATGGTCGCGGTGGACGCCGTCCCGCGCGCCGCAGCCGCTGCCCGGCTCGCGCTTGTTGCAGGGTTTGGAGACGTCCTGGAAAGAGGGGCAGCGGGTGCGCTGGAGCAGGTTCCCGCCGGTGGTGGCGGCGTTGCGCAACTGGCCGGAGGCGCCCGCGAGCAGCGCCTGCGACAGGGCGGGGTAGCGGTCGCGGACCTGCGGATGCGCCGCGAGATCGCTGTTGCGCACCAGGGCGCCGACCCGCAGCGAACCGTCCGGCAGTTCCGTCACCTGGTCCAGCGGCAGCCGGGTGACGTCGATGAGGGCGGCCGGCTGCTCGACGCCGAGCTTCATCAGGTCGACGAGGTTGGTGCCGCCGCCCAGATAGCGGGCGCCGGGGTGGGAGGCATAGGCGTCGGCCGCCTCGGCGAGGCTGCCGGCCCGTACGTAGGCGAAGGACCTCACCGGCTCACGTCCTCGACCGCGTCGACGATACGGGGGTACGCGCCGCACCGGCACAGGTTCCCGCTGAGCCGCTCCCGGATCTCCTCCCGGCTCAGCGGAACGGGACCGGAGGGCGCCCGGGCGTCGGTGACGCGCGAGGGATGACCCGCCTCCGCCTCGGCGATCGCCCCGACCGCCGAGCAGATCTGGCCCGGAGTGCAGTACCCGCACTGGAAGGCGTCGTGCTCCAGGAAGGCCCGCTGCAGCGGGTGCGGTTCCTCGCCGTCGCTCGACAGGCCCTCGACGGTCGTGACGTCGCAGCCGTCCAGGGCCACCGCCAGCAGCAGACAGCTGTTGACGCGCCGCCCGTCGACCAGGACCGTGCACGCGCCGCACTGTCCGTGGTCGCAGCCCTTCTTGGCGCCGGTGAGGTCGAGATCCTCCCGCAGGACGTCCAGGAGGACCCGCCGGTGGTCGACGGTGAGGGTCTGCGGCTTGCCGTTGACGCGCAGGGTGATGCCGGAGCGGTGGGGAGGCGGTGCGGCGGTGCCGCCCGCGGGGCCGAGCTCGCTGCCCATGTCGTGGACCCTTCCGGGAAGATCCGTGGTGCCGTGGGGACCGCGTATCCAGCCCGCGCCGCACGACACGTCCCGGGACGGGGAAAACCGAGGCGGCGACGGTCGGTGACGGTCCGTGGCGCCGTGTCACCGCGTCCTTCCGGCGGGGCCGGCCGCACGCCGACGCGGCGGCGAAAACGCCGAGGCTCCGGCGCGCCCGTCTTCCTAGGCTGCCGTCATGACTGATGCCCAAGTGCCCGAAGCGCACCAGGTCCTGGTGCTCCGCGAGACCTACGGGACGCTCGCCGCGGTCGTGAAGTCCCTGGGCGAGGAGGAGTCCTGGCTGCCCACCGCCTGCACCGGATGGGCGGTGCGCGACCTGCTGTTCCACCACCTCACGGACGCCCAGCGCGCCCTGGTGGCCCTGCACACGCCCGCCTCGGCTCCGCCCGACCGCGACGCCGTCACCTACTGGCAGGACTGGGCGCCCGACCGCGTCGGCGCGGCGAACGGCCGGCGCTGGGCCCGGGTGAACGCGAGCATGTTCCTCGACTTCGATCAGCTGCGCGGCCTGTACCTGGAGACCACGGCGGCGGCCGTCACGGCGGCGGCCGCGGCCGACCTGGAACGCCCGGTCGCCACCCAGGGCCACGTCCTCACGGCGGGCGACCTGATCACGACCCTCTCCGTCGAGGCCGTCGTCCACCACCTCGACCTCGTCCGGGACCTGCCCGACGCACCCCGCCCCTCGCCCGCCGGTCTCACCGCCGTACGGGAGACGCTGGACGGTCTGCTCGGCCGGCCGGTGCCCGTGGACTGGAGCGACGAGCACTACGCGCGCGCGGCCACCGGGCGGGCGCCGCTCACCCCGGAGGAACGGCACGCGCTCGGGGCGGACGCCGATCGGCTGCCGCTGTTCTGCTGACGCGGAAACCGGTTCCGCCGACGTGGTTCCGCCGACGTACGGACCGCTGCAGCCGCGCGGACGGCAACGTCCGGCTCCGGCTACCGTTCGGTCGCCCCAGGGCCCTCCTCGGAGGCGTCCCGCTCCGGTGAGGCGTCCGCCGCCGGGGCCGGCGTCGACGGCGTGGGCGCCGGGCGCAGGTTCTTCGCCGTCTCCCTGAGCCGTTCCAGGGTCCGGCCCAGCTGCTGGAAGGGGGAGCCGCCCGTCCTGGCCTGCGGCTGCGGGCGCTCGCCGCCGTTCTCGGCCGCCTCCCGGTAGGCCGCCAGCGCCTCGTGGGCCTGCTCGGCGGCCTCCCGGTAGAGGTCCCGGGACTGGGTCATCGCCTCCAGCGCCTCGGCGTACATCGCCACCAGTTGGCGTTCGCGGGCGAGTTCCTCCTCCAGGGTGAGCAGCTGCCACTGCTCCCGCAGCGCGGTCAGCGCGGCCTCGCCGCCCTCCGGGAGCGGCTTGGGCAGGGCGGCGAACCGCGTCACCGCGTCCAGCACCTCGGTGGGGTGCGTGCCGTCCAGGAACACACTGCGCACCGAGAAGTCGCCCGCGTCGTACGCCTCCGGGGCGGGCGCGCCCGGCAGCACCAGGGCGCCGCCGCGCGGCACCTCCACGTCGAAGTCCCGCAGCGCCCAGTTCACGGTGCGCAACTGGTGCGGTGCCGCGCGGTGCTCCACCACCCGGTGGTGCAGCCCAGGCGCCAGGAGCGGGACCAGCGACCGGCGGCCCCGCTCGTCCGGCGTCATCGCCTCGTGCACCACGACGTGCACGGTCCAGGTGTCCCGCAGGGCGTTGCGCAGGGTGCGGCGCAGCTCCTTGTCGTCCGCCGGGAGCGGGTTGACGTCGAGGTACCGCTGCCCGGTCACCGTCTCGTGGCCCCACGGGGCGTCCGCCTCCCACGGCCAGAACATCGCGGCGGGCGACGGCCAGCGCAGATCCCACGGCCGCTCCGCCTCCGCGACCAGCGTCCACTCCTGCCCGCGCCCCGACCACTCCGCGAGCGTCAGCCGGGCACGCACGGTCACGTCGTCGGGCACGAGCCACCGTGCCTCGAAGGTGAGTTCCCCCTCGGCGGTGTCGGCATCGGGAACCTCCAGGAAGTCCTGGATCGTCGCGTCGCCCTTGAGGGACGAGAGGTTCTTGCGCAGCACGTCCGGCGCGGTGGGCCCGGTGTGGCGGCCACGAGCCAGCCACACGGTCGAGGGAGTCGTGGGCGGGACGGTCGGGGAGGTGAGCATGAGTCCATTCGTGAGAGCGGGGGACGACGGGTGTCTGCCAGTATCGTCGTCACGGCGAGTGGGTGATCAAGCGGGGTCGGCGCATACCGGGTCGCGGTGCGCCTTCCCCATCGCGGCCCGCGTCACGCGCGCGGATCGGGGCGCCCGGGGGCACGACCAGCGCAGACCGCCGCACCCGGGGGAGCGGGCCGATGAAGCCGGCCCTCGAAGGACGTGCCGCACGGTGACAACTCCGTCATCGCCGGTCCCACCCGTACGGAGGGCGGCGAGGAGTCCGTGAGGAGTCCGTCCGGAGACTCGCCGGCACCGAGCCGCCCCGGGAGGAGGCCCGGCGCGTCTTCACGCGCGAGGTGTGATCGACGCGCGCGGGGTGTGCCCCGTTCACCAAGGTCACCCCCACGCACCCATGGCCCCGTCCGCGCACGGCCCCGAGAATCGACCGGGCGGACAGGGCCCGCCCACCATCCGCGTCGGGGCGGGCCCTGTTCCCGTGCTCGGAGGGGTTACCGGGGCCGGATGTGAAGCCGCGTGGTGGCCGGCGGCCGCCGTGGCAAACGGCGGACGGCCGAAGGCCTGATGGGCTCCCCCCTCCATGTCCGACGACTTCAGGTCGCGCCGCACCGCAATACCACCGCGGTCACCCGTCGCCGTCGCCGCCGTCGCCGTCGGCCGGCCCGGCGTCCGGTGATCCCGTCCCGCCCGTGCGGGGCGAAGCCCGCTGCAAGCGGTCGATCAACCGCGAGGCCTCTGCCTTCGTGAGGTCCTGCGGGACCTCCTCGCCCGCCTCACGGGCCAGGGTGCGCAGGTAACTCAGCTGCGGACCGGTGGCCGGTTCGTCCCCGGTCGCCCAGTCCTCCACGTCCTTGGCCGGATTCGCTTCACTCATGCCGTCCGACTACCCCCGACTCCACGGCCGTCCCCACCGCCGTCCCCACGCGGCGACTCCCGGGTCCGTGGGCGCCCCGGCTCGAGCACCGTCGGCCACCCGCTGTTGGCGGCGGAGAACACCGTCCGCCTCCCGCCACTTCCCCGGCGGCGTGCCGACCGCTCCCCGCAGGCGTAACGTCCCCCTATGGGTGAGCTCGGGCACGTCCGGCGTGGGTATGCCGTGCCCCGAGGGGAGCAGATGGCCGCCCACGGCCGCCCGGGCGCGCGCAGTCGCGATGCTGGAGGTGCCTCGTGACCGGCACGGGTGATCCGGCCACGGATGCCGATGAACTGGATGCCGCGTTGGCCGAGACGGTGCGCCGGACCGGCGCGTCCGTCGGTGCTCTGTACGTGCTCGCACCGGACGAGCAGCTGTTGTGTCTGGAACTGCTGTGCGGGGTGCCGGCCGAGTTCGGCGCACCCTGGGAGAGGGTGCCGCTCGCCGCTCCGGCACCGGTGGCCGACGCCGTCCGTGAGGACCGCCTGGTGTGGGTGGCCAGCCAGGAGGAGATGGCCCGCTCCTATCCGCGCACCGCGATGGTGCTTCCCTACCCGCTGGCGTTGGTCGCCGCGCCGGTCACCGGCGTCCGGCGGTGGGGGGCGCTGCTGCTGATGTGGCCGGCCACCCGTCCGCCGTACATGACCGGACGGGAGCGGGGACACATCGCGTCCAGTTGCCGGCGTCTGGCCAGGGTGCTGGAGGAAGCCGTCGAGCACGGTTGGTTCCCGGCCTGCGGCGACCGGCCCCGCGTCGTCTCCACCGGAGGGGACCGCCGGTTCGCGAGCCCGGCGATGGCCGCCGCCGACTTCGCCGAGCGCCTGCCGGGCGGAAGCTGTGCCCTGGACCTGGAGGGACGCTTCGTCTACGTCAGCTCCGGCGCCTGCGACCTGCTGGGCCGAGAGGCCGGTCAGCTGCTGGGCACACTGCCGTGGCAGTCCCTGCGCTGGCTCGACGACCCCGTCTACGAGGACCGCTACCGCGCCGCGGTGATCAGCCGCGAGCCCGTTTCCTTCACCGTCTGCCGTCCACCGGACCGGTGGCTGGACCTTCATCTCTACCCGGACGCCAGCGGCATCAGTGTCCGTATCGTCCCCAGCGGCGCCGCTTCCCCGCCCTCACCCGCGCCCCGCCGGTCCACGAGCGCCGCCACACCGGCCAGCGCGGGACAGCTGTACCAGCTCACGCACCTGGCCGCCGCGCTGACCGAGGTCGTGGGCGTCCAGGACGTCATCGACCTGGTCGCCGACCAGATCATGCCCGCCTTCGGCGCCCAGGGCCTCGTCCTGTCCACCGCCGACGCCGGCCGGCTCAGGATCACGGGCTATCGCGGCTACACCTCGCACACCGTCGCCCGTCTCGACGGCCTGCCCCTCGACACCGCCTTCACCCCGGCCGGGCGGGCCCTCAGCAGCGGCATTCCCGCCTTCTTCTCCGACCCGGAGGAGATGCGGCGCGTCTACCCCGAGGCCCCCCAGGTCAGTGGGAAGCAGGCCTGGGCCTTCCTGCCGTTGATCATCTCCGGCCGGCCCGTCGGCATCTGCGTCCTGTCCTACGACAGCCCCCACGAGTTCCCCGCCGAGGAACGCGCCGTCATGACGTCGCTCGCCGGGCTCGTCGCCCAGGCCCTCGACCGCGCCCGCCTGTACGACACCAAACAGGAGCTCGCCCAGGGCCTCCAGCAGGCGCTGCTGCCCCGCACCCTTCCGGCCGTGACCGGCCTGCGGGTCGCCGCCCGCTACCTGCCCGCCACCCGGGGCATGGACATCGGCGGAGACTTCTACGACCTGATCCGGCTCGGCGGCACCGCGGCCGCTGCCGTCATCGGCGACGTCCAGGGCCACAACGTCGCCGCCGCCGCCCTGATGGGTCAGGTGCGCACCGGTGTCCACGCCCACGCGACCCTCGGGACAGCCCCCGACCAGGTCCTCTCCAGAACCAACCGGCTCCTCACCGACCTCGGCCCCGACCTGTTCACCAGTTGCCTCTACGCCCACCTCGACTTCGCCCGCCGACGCGCGACCCTGGCCAACGCCGGCCACCCGCCACCGCTCCTGCGCCTGCCCGACGGCGACACCCGGCCCGTCGTCGTCCCGCCCGGACCGCTCCTCGGCATCGACCCCGACGCCGTCTATCCCCTGACCGAGATCCCGCTCACCCCGGGGCTGATGCTCGCCTTCTACACCGACGGCCTCATAGAGACGCCGGGCGTGGACCTCGACGACTCCATCACCCACCTCGCCGGCCATCTCGCCGACGCCGACGACCGGGATCTGGACCTGCTGATCGACCACTTGCTGAGGAACGCCCGCTCCGTGCAGCGCACCGACGACATCGCCCTCCTGGTGCTGCACCACGGAGCGGGCCGTTGACACCAGGGAGACTCGGCGATGCGGGACACCCGTTCCGCTGTGGAAAGGGGGAGGCGGGGCGGCCGCGGCCCGGAGTGTTCCGGCCGGTCACGGGTACTCCGCCTGCGGAGGTGAGCATCATGCCTCGGAGCACGGACAACCTCGCCGACGACGCGATCGATGTCCATTTCATCGGTAACGCGACCGTTCTGCTGTCCTACGGCCCGCTCACCCTGCTCACGGATCCGAACTTCCTGCACCGTGGGCAGTACGCCTACCTCGGGTACGGGCTGCTCAGCCGGCGTCTGACGGAGCCGGCCGTCGACGTGGACGAGCTTCCCCGCCTCGACGGGATCGTGCTGTCCCATCTGCACGGGGACCACTGGGACCGCCGGGCGCGCCGGCGCCTGGACCACACGGTGCCGGTCCTGACCACACCGCACGCGGCCCGCCGGCTCAGGGTCGTCCACGGCTTCCGCCGCACCGCGGGGCTGCGCACCTGGCAGGCGTTCACTCTCCGGCACGGCGGGGCGCGGGTCAGGGTCACGGCCCTGCCGGGCCGACACGCCGGCCATGCGGTGCTGCGCGCGCTGCTGCCGCCGGTGATGGGAAGCATGCTGGAGTTCGGTCCCGCCGGGGGACCGGTCCGGGTGCGGCTGTACATCTCGGGCGACACGCTGGTGTACGACGGTCTCGACGAGATCACCAGGCACTTCCCCGCCGCCGATCTGGCCGTGCTCCACCTGGGCGGCACCCGGCTTCCGGGCGGCTTCGTGGTCACCATGGACGGCGCGCAGGGAGCGGAACTGGCCCGGCGTCTGGGTCCCAGGCTGTTGCTGCCCGTGCACTACGGCGACTACACGGTGATGCGGTCGCCGCTGACCGCGTTCCTCGCCGAGGCCGACAGGATGGGGCTCGGCGACCGGATCGTCCACTGCGGTCACGGTCAGCGGGCCCGTCTGACCGCCGCACCCGGGGCGGTCCCGACGGTCTCCTGAGCAGGCCGGCCCGCTGGAACCGAGCGTGTGATGCCGCCCACCGGACGGCCTGGTCAGCGGCATCACAGTCGTTCCTTCTCGCTGTCGGTCAGCGCTCCTCGCGCACGACCGCGACACCCCCTGCGGGAACGGTGACCGAACCGTTGACGGGCTTGCCGGTGAGGAGTTCGACGCCTTCGGCGGGGACCTGGGCACCGTCCCCGCCGTGGTCGATCAGGAACAGGTAGTCGGCGTCGGCGCCACTGCGGCGGACGGCTTCGATGCCGTGCAGCGGGGTGGCGAGGACCGGCTGGACGCCGGCATCGTCGCAGACGCGGGCCAGCAGCGCGGCGAGAGTCGCGGGGTCGGGGCGAGTCGCCAGATACCAGGCGGTCCCGTCACCGGCGGTGTGCCGGGTGACGGCCGGTACGCCTGTCAGCGGTCCGTCCGCGTAGGAGGCGACCTGCTCGGCTCCCGCCAGCCGGACGCGCTCGGACCACAGGGTGGCGGTGGCACCCGCGGGGACCGCCCCGGTGAGGTGGAGCGTCTCGCCGGGCAGCAGCGGGAAGAGTTCGTCGGTGCGCACGCCGAGGACGTCCCGGAAGGCGCCCGGGTAGCCGCCGAGCCGGACGTGGCAGTTCTCGTCGACGGCGCCGCTGTGGAAACCCACCGCCAACGTGCCGCCGCGCTCGGCGAAGCTCGTCAGGTTGGCCGCGCCCGTGTCGTCGACCAGATAGAGACTGGGGACGAGGACCAGGCGGTACGACGACAGGTCGGCGTCGGGGCGTACGAAGTCCACGGCCACGCCGGCCTGCCACAGGGGCCGGTACCAGTCCCGGACGAGGTCCTGGAAGCGCAGCTCGCCGCTGGGCTGGCAGGGAAGTTCCAGGGCCCAGCGGGCGTTCCAGTCCCACACCACCGCGACCTGGGCGGTCGGAGTGCTTCCCCGCACTTCGGCCAGGGCCTGGAGATCCGTGCCCAGTTGGACCACGTCACGCCAGATCTGACTGTCGGTGCCGGCGTGCGGCAGCATCGCCGAGTGCCACTGTTCGGCGCCCGCCTTGGCCGCCCGCCACTGGAAGAAGGCGATGCCGTCGGCGCCGTGGGCGACGTGGGCGAGGGCGTTGCGGCGCATCTCGCCCGGCGCCTTGGCCCGGTTGACGGGTTGCCAGTTCACCGCGCCGGTCGAGTGCTCCATCAGCAACCAGGGGCCGCCGGCCATGGAGCGCACCAGGTCGCCGCTGAGCGCGACGTCGACTTCGGATTCCGGGTCGGTGGACCGCAGGTAGTGGTCGTTGGAGACGATGTCCAACTCGGGCGCCCAGCGCCAGTAGTCCAGCGCGTCGATGCTGAAGTTCACCATGAAGTTGGTGGTGGCGGGGATGGACGGGGCCTTTGCCCGCAGCGCGTCCCGTTCCGCCGTGTACAGCGACAACAGCTCGTCGGAACAGAAGCGGCGCCAGTCCAGTCGCTGAGCCGGATTGGGGTCGGCGCCGGTGGCACGCGGCGGCAGGATCTCGTCCCAGTCGTAGTACCACTGGCTCCAGAAGGTGGTACCCCAGGCGTGGTTGAGGGCCTTCAGGTCGTCGTCGTACCGATGGCGCAGCCAGGTGCGGAAGGCGGCGGCGCTGGTGCCGCAGTAGCAGGCCGCGTTGTGGCAGCCGTACTCGTTGTGGATGTGCCACATGGCGACCGCCGGGTGGTCGGCGTAGCGCTCGGCCAGGGCGCGGGTGATGCGCAGGGCGGCGGTGCGATAGGCCGGGCTCGACGGGCAGAACGTCTGGCGGCTGCCGTACGAGAGCGTGCGGCCGTCGCGGTCGACGGGCAGCGCCTCCGGGTGGGCCCGGAAGAACCAGGCGGGCGGCGCGGCGGTCGGGGTGGCCAGGTCGGCGGCGATGCCGTTCTCGTGCAGCAGGTCCAGCAACCGGTCCATGCGGGAGAAGTCGTACTCGCCCTCGGCGGGCTCCAGCAGCGCCCACGAGAAGATGCCGACGCTGACCATGGTCACCCCGGCCTCGCGCATCAGGCGCATGTCCTCGGCCCACACCTCCTCGGGCCACTGCTCGGGGTTGTAGTCACCGCCGTAGGCGATACCGGGCACGCGGAGCGCGGGCGTGGCCGGGGCGACGGGGGGTTTCGGATGTGTCACTGGGGTCACTTTCGATACGTACTGCGACACGTACAAGGGGCGTACGGGACCTTTGTTCAGCCCTTGTTGGCGCCGAGGGTGAGGCCGCTGACGAACTGGCGCTGGAGCGCGAAGTACACGATCAGCGTCGGGATCGCGGTGAGGAGGGCGCCTGCTGCGACCAGGTTGGGGTCGGTGAAGTACTGGCCGGAGAGGTTGTTCAGCGCCGACGTGATCGGCATGTTCTCGCCGGTGGAGATCAGTACGATCGCCCAGAAGAAGTCGTTGTAGATCCAGATGGACAGCAGGGTGGCCAGGGCCGCCATCGCCGGCTTGCACAGGGGCAGCACGATCTGCCAGTACAGGCGCCACACGGAGGCGCCGTCGACGAGGGCGGCCTCGGTCAGCTCGTGCGGCAGGGAGCGCATGTAGTTGCTCAGCACGAAGGCGCAGAACCCGGACTGGAAGGCCACGTGGATCAACACCAGGCCGAGCGCGGAGTCGTACAGCTTGCCGCTCATCGTGATGCCGGGCAGGTCGATCAGCAGGTACATGCGGTACAGCGGGGTGATGATGACCTGCTGCGGGAGCAGGTTGCCCGCGGTGAAGACCAGCAGCAGGAAGAGGTTGATCCGGAAGTCGAAGCGGCTGACGTAGAACGCCACGCACGACGACAGGAACAGGGTGACGAGCACCGCCGGGACCGCGATGAGCAGCGTGTTCCCGAAGTAGTGCAGCATGTCCGACTGCTCGAACGCGTTCGTGAAGTTGTCGAAGCTCAGCTTGTCGGGCCAGGAGACGTAGCCCTTGGTGCTGGTCTCGGAGTACGGGCGCAGGGCCGCGAACAGGGCCCACAGCAGCGGGGCGAGCCAGGCCAGGGCCGTCACGACGAGGAACGTGTGCAGCAGGATCCGGGCGGGGCGCACGGGCGTGCGCTCCTTCAAGTGCAGGGTGGTGCTCATGCGCTCCGCTCCTTCCGGAAGGTCGAGATCAGGTACGGGATGATCACGGCGAGGGAGATCACCAGCAGGACCACGGCGATCGCGGAGCCGTATCCGATGCGGCTGGACTCGCCGATGATGTTGTTGGTGACCAGGATCGAGAGCAGTTCGGTGCCCTGGGCGCCCTTGTTGAAGACGAAGACCAGGTCGAAGGCGCGCAGCGCCTCGATGATGGTGACGACCAGGACGACGGTGTTGGTCGGGCGCAGGGTCGGGAAGATGACGTTCTTGAACGTCTGCCACTCGTTGGCGCCGTCGAGGGAGGAGGCCTCGCGCAGCGACGGGTCGACGCCCTTGAGGCCGGCCAGGTAGAGGATCATCATGTAGCCGGTGTGGCGCCAGCAGGCGGCGACCAGGACGGCCCACAGGTTCAGGTGCGGGTCGCCGATCCAGTCGATGTAGTGGCCGGGCTTGTTGGCCCCGATGATGCTGTTGATCAGACCGGTGTCGGGGTTGTAGACCAGCTGCCAGACGAATCCGGTGACCGCCAGCGACACCACGACCGGGAGGAAGAAGGCCGTCTGGTAGACGCGGCTGAACCGGATGTTCTTGTCCAGCTGCACGGCCAGGAACAGGCCGAGGGGCGTCGGGATCAGGATCAGCACGACGAACCAGATCACGTTGTGCTGGACCGCGGGCCAGAACTGCGGGTTGTTGGTGAACAACTCCTTGAAGTTGTCCAGCCCGACCCACTTGATCGAGTCGAAGCCGATGCCGTCCCAGGTGGTGAAGGCCAGGGCGATGGAGGCGAGGGCCGTGACCCAGACCAGGGTCACGTGCAGGACCGTGGGCACGCCGGCCATCAGGCCGAGCGTGAACCGGTCTCGGCGGGTCAGCAGGCGCCGGTGGCCCTGCGGAACCCGCTTCTTCGAGGACGCGCCCCGGGGCGGCTCGACGGCCGCCTCCGGGGACTTCGTGGTGATTTCGGTGCTCATGTTGTTGATCGGGCCGCCGCTCAGGAAGAGGCGAAGATCGTCTTCTTCTGACGCTCGATCGAGGTGAGGAGGCTGTCGATCCCCTTGGGGTCGCGGACGAACTTCTGCAGCGCGGGCTGCATCACCGTCGAGGTGAAGTCCGGCCGGCTGTCGCGGTCCATGAACTGCGTGAGGCTCTTGGCCCCGCTGATCATTTCGTACGCCTTCTTCTGCAGGGCCGTGTACGACGAGGTGTCGGCCTTGCTGGAGGCGGCCACGACGCTGGAGTCGGCCTTGAGGTAGATCGACTCGGCCTCGGGGGTGCCCAGGAACTCCAGGAGCTTGGTGACGCCCTCCTTGTTCTTCGGGGCCTTGGAGACCATGAAGCCGTCGGTGGGCGCCTCGACGGTGTCCTGGCCGAACTGCGGGTTGATCTCCGGGAAGGCGAAGAAGTCCAGGTCGTCCAGGTCGGCCTTGTTGGTGAACTGCTGCGCCACGAAGGAGCCGAGGAGATACATGCCGGCCTTCTTCGACACCAGCGTCTGCGCGGCGTCCTGCCAGGTACGGCCCAGGGAGCCCTCCTGGTGGTAGGGCAGCAGCTCGGCCCAGTGGTCGAAGGCGGCCTTGACCTTGGCGTCGGTCCAGGAGGCCTTGCCCGCCATCAGCTCGACAT
Source organism: Streptomyces aurantiaciflavus (assembly GCF_049808595.1). Classification (NCBI taxonomy): domain Bacteria; kingdom Bacillati; phylum Actinomycetota; class Actinomycetes; order Kitasatosporales; family Streptomycetaceae; genus Streptomyces; species Streptomyces aurantiaciflavus. The sequence goes on from NZ_JBNCAQ010000029.1 coordinate 23,075, forward strand.
GGAAGTCGTAGCCGTTCAGACGGAAGTTGATCTGGTCGAAGGTGCCCATCGCCGGCCAGGCGTCCTTGTCACCGAAGGCGATCGGCGTCAGGCCGTCCTTCTTCATCTGCTTGCACAGCGCGACGAGCTGGTCCCAGGTGGTGGGGACGGTGTAGCCGTGCTGCTGGAAGACGCTCTTGCGGTAGAACAGCGCCCACGGGTACGTGTACAGCGGCACGAAGTAGTACTTGCCGTCCGCGCCCTTGCTGAGCTTCTTCATCGCGTCGGGGAAATTGTCCCCGACCTTCGCCCACACGTCGTCGATCGGCGTGGCCAGGCCCTTGGCCGCGAAGAACTGCATCCGGTAGCCCGCGAACCAGTTGAACACGTCGTCCGGGGTGCCCTGCAGGTAGGAGTTGATCTGCTCCTGGAACGTGTTGTGGTCCTTGGTGTTCACGTCGACCGTGATCCCGGACTGCTTCTGGAACGCCGCGTAGATCTCGGCGAACGCCTTCTTCGGCACCGCGTCGGAGGCGTTGGAGCCGACGGTGACGGTCTTGGAGTCGGCGGCCGATCCGCTGCCGCCGCAGGCGCTCAGCAGCGGGACGCCGGCGCCGAGGACGGCGGCGCCGCCTATGCCGCGCAGCAGGGTGCGGCGGCTGGGGGTGAGGCGGGAGAGACCGGAGGGGGAGAGGTCGTGCATGAACGGCTCCAGGTGACAGGGTCCGGCCATGGTTCTGGCTGAAAACTGATCTCAATCGACCAGAAATCAACTTGACCGAACATGTTGGCGCAATAACAGCCGCACGTCCTGTCATGCGTCAAGAGCCGACGGCCCGATTTGTCGAAACGTAATCGACACGCCCTCGCGCGCCCCGCCGGCGGCCTTCGCCGCTGAGACGGATGTGACTCGTGGGGCGATCACCGAGGCGGGGCGCACACCTCGCGGAGGCCTGTGGGCCCGGACGACCCGAACTGCGCATTGCATCCGCACAGTTCTCGACGTCACCTTCCGCTGCATGCAATGGCTCGCGGACTACGTTTGACGGCCAAACCTAACCCCTCAACCTTCACGAATGCGACGAGTTAATGGGAGCCCTCCGCCACGAAGACCCGGAGGTGACGTCATTCACACCGACGCGGTCGCCTCAGCTCCCCGGACGCCGCCCCGGCGTGTCCGCCGACGCAGAGAGCGAAGGCCGTGGAGACAGGGCTGTCGGTTCGGGTGACGTCGACTCCGCCCCCTGATGGGTCGGAGGCCCGCCCGCGGGGCCGGAGGCCCGCGCCCGACGGGCCGGAGGCCCCGCCCGGGGGTTCGGAGGGCCCGCCCGGGGGTTCGGAGGGCCCGCCCGGGGTTCGGTGGGCCCGCCCGGCGGTTCGCCGGCCCCCGCTTCCACGCGCCCCCGCGAAATTTCACGAACCCGGGACGGCCAACGACTCCGCCCACTACGTTGCCTGCCATATCGGGAGCGGTCTCCCGAACCGGTCCGGAGGGGTGCGGAACCGGCACTGCATGCTGGGGGGAACATGTCAGACATTTCCAGAGCTATCGACGCCCTGCTCGAAGCACGCCTGCGTCAGCTGCCGGCGGTGGAACGTGAGAGCGCGCGGTGGAAGACCCTCGGCGAACGGCTGGACGAGCTGGACACCGCCCTCACCGACCTCCGCGTCCACACCACCCTCGATCCGGAACTCGCCGCCTCCCTGACGATCCCTCAGCTTCCGGAGATGCGGGCCGGTGTCGCCGAGGCCGCCGACTCCTTCCGGACGATCGCCTCCCGGTTCACCCGGACCACCGTCAACCTGGGGGTGAGCGGGGCCGCCCGCATGGGCAAGAGCACCCTGCTCCAGTCGATCTCCGGCCTGGACGACCAGCAGATCCCGACCGGTGACGGCATTCCGGTCACCGCCGTGCGGAGCCGGATCTTCCATGCGCCCGCGGTGCGCCGGGCCGAGCTGGAGATGCACAGCCCGGAGAGCTTCCTCGCCGAGGTGATCGCCCCGCTGCACACCGCCCTCGCACTGACCGCGCCGCCGCGTTCCCTGACGGAGTTCGCCGCCTGGAGCTACCCGAAGTCGGCGGAGGAGACCCGTCGCCGCATGCTGTTCGCCCGGCTGCGCGACCTGCAGAGCGCGCTGCCCTCGTACGAGCACCTGCTGACCGGCGGTGTGAAGTCCGTACCGCTGGAGGAGATCCGCCCCTACGTCGCCTACCCGACCAGCGAGGAGGTGGAGGCCGCCGGCCCCGGTGGGGTGCCGCGCCGCTACGCCGCGGTGCGCGAGGCCCGGATCGAGTGCCCCTTCCCGCACGAGCACGTGGCCCGGATCGGCATCGTCGACCTGCCGGGGCTGGGCGAGGTCACCGCCGACGCCGAGCAGCGGCACGTGGACGGACTGCGCAACGAGGTCGACGCGGTGCTGGTGGTCAAGCGCTCCTCCGACACCTCCTCGTTCATCGACGAGACCGACACCGCCGGCATGGCGCTGCTGGACCGGGTGCGCGGGTATGTGCGCAGCACCGGGGAGTTCACCTACGTGGTGCACAACGTCGACCCCGGCAAACCGCACCTTGCCGAGGCGCTCCGGGGGCAGCTGCTGCACGGCCTCAACGACGGGGAAACCGATCGTTTCTTCACTGTCCTCGAGGCCGACGTACGCGATCCCGAGCAGGTCGGCCGTGCGGTCCTGACCCCGCTGCTGACGAGGCTGGCCGACGGACTGCCGGTGATGGACGCCGAGGTGCTCTCCGGCACCCGCGGCCGCGCCGCCGCCGTACGCGACCGGATCCGGCTGCACCTCACCGACGTACGGCGGGTGCTGGACCAGGTGGGGCGGCGCGCGGGAGTGCCGGAGGAGGTCAACGACGCCAAGGCCGACCAGTTGCGCAGCGGTGTCGCCAAGCGGCTGCGTGTGCTGGTCGCCGAGCTCGCGGCGGAGGCGGACGGCTCCGCCGACACGGGTTTCGTCCAGGCGGTCGAGACCGCCTACCAGGGCGTACTGGACTGGATCGACGACGGTTTCGGGCGCGGCGCGCAGGCCTGGCAGGAGCTGGCGCTGACCCGCATGATCACCGAGGGGCACCCGGCGGACTTCGCCGGACCCGAGTTCAACCGGATCCGGGTCGAGATCAGCCGGCGTTTCGCGGCACTCGACGACTTCTTCACCGAGCGGATCACCGACGCGTGGGACCGTGCGGCGGCTGCCGTCGCCGCCGAGTGCGGCGCGCTGCTCTCCGAGCAGGCCGAGCAGGCCGAGCAGGCCGCCAGCGAGGAGCCCTCCGGACGGCCCTCCGGACGGGCGGTCCTGGGCCGCCTCGCGGAGCTGTTCGAGGAATCCCCGCAGCCCTGCCCCGGCCTGGCGGCGGCCGTGCACCACCTCCTCGACGTACGGCTGGAGTACCGCACCCTGCTCCACCCCCGGGTGCGCCCCGACCTCGCCCCGCTGAATCTGCAGGTCACGCACCCCGACACCGGCGAGGAGATGCAGCACGTGGCGGTGCCGCTGACGGAGGAGGGCGCCAAGGAGCTGTACGGCATCTTCAACGGCCTCGCCGAGCAGGCGGCGTTCCGGATCCAGAAGTCGCTGCTGCGGGAGGCGGCCGTGCCGGCGGCCGTGATACACGCGCTGCTGGAGCAGTTCGAGGACACCCTGATCCGGTCCGGCACCTCGGCGCAGGAGTTCCGCCGCTTCGTCCGCAGCTACCGCAACGACCTGTGGCCGGAGGAGTTCCGCGGCATCGACGAGGCCAACAGTCGCTTCGCCCGGGTCGTCAGGGTGACCAAGGAGATCGCCGCCATCACCGAGCAGGAAGGGGAGGCGCTGTGATGGACGCCCAGGGCCCGGTTTTCGAGTACAAGATCGGCCTGCTGGCGCCGAGCCGGGTGGGCAAGAGCACCTTGATCGCCAGTCTGCTGAAGGAGGGCCAGCAACTGCTGAACCGCGAGACCACCGTCGGGCTGACAGCCGACCGGCCGACCCTGAATCGGATCACCGCCACACACAACATGGTGACCGGTGCGCTGAAGGCCAGGACGTTCGAGCCGGGCGTGGTACCGAGCACGCCCGATCCCTCGTACTTCCGGCTCCTGCTGGAGCCCCGGGGGCAGGATCTGCCCATTCGGTTCGACATCCTCGACTACCCGGGCGCATGGCTGGAGAAGGGAGGCGACAGCGCCCAGAACGAGCAGAAGTGGAACGAGTGCGAGACGTTCCTCTCGGACAGTTCCGTGCTGATCCTGCCGGTCGACTCGGTACTCCTCATGGACGCCGGCGACAGTCACGCGCATCTGCTGACCGCGCACCTCTCCGTGTCACAGATCGAGCAGGTGGTGCAGCGGTGGGCGAAGAACCGCCGCGAACGGCCCGGCGAACCCGCGATGGTGATCTTCTGCCCGGTCAAGTGTGAGACGTACCTGTCGGACAGCGGTAGCCTCCAGGACCACTCCGCGCAGTTGCGGCAGCAGCTGTGCGAGCAGTTCAGCGAGGTGCTGGAGACGATCAGGGAGGCCGCCCCGCACGCCTCGGTCCGTTACCTGCCGATCGACACCTTCGGCTGTGTCGAGCTGGTCTCGGCCAGGTGGACGCCGCACGCCAACGCCCCGGGCGGGGTCATGCTGGTGCCCAAGTACCGCGTACGGCCTCCCGGCACCATCAAGCGCAAGGGCCTGGACGACCTGGTCAGCCTGCTCTGCAGACAACTCGTCGAGGCGGCCCGGCTGCAGAGTCAGCGCACTGCCGCCGTGCGCAGGGTGACCGCTGATTTCTCCCGCAGGCACGCCGAAGCGGAAGAGGGCTTCTTCCGGGACCTGTGGCTCAAGGTCAACGGTGAGCGGAAGCGCCGGATCGAGGTCGCCGACGGCGACGAGGCACGCTACCGCGCCGCCGAACAGACCACCCGGTCCCTCTTCGACGTTCTCGCGACCCTGGCCGAACGGGCCGGCAGTGCCCGCCTGCAGCACCTGAGCTGAGCCGAAAGGACTCTCCGTGCGGATCCATCTGCGTACCCGAGGTGCGCCCCGGCCACTCGACTACGACTTCCTCAACTCCAGGCCCGTCAGCCGTTGGTGGGACGCGTACTCCGACGTGACCGCCACCGAGCGGCCCTGTTTCCTCTCCGTGGCGGGCCACGACCAGTGGCGCGTACTGGTGAGCGGTGTCCCCTCGGTACGCACCGACTCGGTGGGCACCCTGATCTTCTACACCCTGGTTCTGGAGGGCGCCCACGACGGCACCACTGCCGAGGACCGCGCGCTGGTGCTGGCTCTGGCCTCACGATGGCTGGCCGACCTCGACAGCCACCGCGACGAGCCCAAGGCGCTCTCCGCCCTCTTCGACAGCCTCTGCCCCGCCCCGGAGGTGGACCGGTTGCTGGCCGCCCCGCTGTCAGAACTCACGGCGGACCGTGAAGAGCTGACCGCGACGATCCGCGCGGCACTGGCCGGTGTGGAGCCCGTACCGTACGAGTCCGCGCCCGAGCACGGGCTCGACCGGTGGATCGCCGGGCGGGACGCCCCGGGGGCCGTGGCAGCCTTCCTGAACCGGCTGTCCGAGCTGCTGTCCGGGGAGGAGGAGAGCCAGGCACATCTGCTCAACCTCGTCTCCGAGGCGGCGGACGTGGCCGACCTGTTCCCCGGACGGCTCGCGGTCCTCGTGGAGGGCGGCCAGGTCGGTGACCCGGCCATGCCGCTGCGGAAGCTCCCGACGCTGAAGGCCCCACCGGGGCCACCGGCTGCGCCGGTACCTCCAGGCCCTGCGGGAGCCCGCCCAAAAGCCGGATGGCGGACGCCGATGTCCCTGGCATCGCTGGCCGCCTTGGTGCTTCTGCTGGCCCTGGCCGGGGTCCTCTGGATCTGGGAGGCGCCTTTCTGACACCGGGCAAGTTCAGCAGAGGCCTTGATGACCGGGAAATCAGAGTGCGCCTGCCGGACCGCGAACTCGTCTTCTTCAGCCGACCGATGTACCAGGAGCGCTGGATCGAGGAGAACCGGCTTCTGGAGTTCCGCTGCGAGTTCCGTTCCACCTATCCGGCGACCCGGCAACCTGTTCTCGCACGGCTGAGGGCACGACTGGTCGTCAGATGGGTCGAAGGGCTGCCCTACATGGACAAGGTCGGCCCGCGCCTGCGTACTGCCATCCAGCGCCACTCCCCCTCTCGCCTGAGCAGGGTCGGCGTGGGCGTGGTCAAGGACCTCATGCCCAGCTTCACTCTGGACGGGGTCGAGGACGTGGACTTCGCGATGGCGCTGGACGGGAACAAGGTCTTCGAGGTGTCCGAAACCGAGCCGGAGCAGGAGTGGCAGTCGCTCGTCATCGGCGGCACCTGCGGCAGCGTCCGGATCAGCAACATCGGCTACCACATGATCAAGTCCGTCGCGCACATGACCGAGATCCGTTCCGGTCGGACGTCCGCTTAGGAGTACCGTCCCGCCCTCACCCCACCCCCGCCCGCCTCCGCCGCCGTACCGCCCCCCGGTGCCCCCTCCGCGTCGGCGCGTGTCCGCTCAGTTGGATCCATATCCGCACCTCGGTGCCGCCGAGCACCGACGACCCGATGCGTACGTCCCCGCCGGTCGACTCGGCGAGGCGGCGCACGATGTCCAGGCCGAGCCCGGTGGACCCGGTGTTTCCGGAACCCCGGCCGCGGGCCATCGCGGCCTCGGGGTCGGATATGCCGGGGCCCGCGTCCGAGACGAGCACGATCACCGCGTCGTCGGCGTTGTGCACGTCGACCGCGAAGGCGGTGCCCTCGGGGGTGTGCCGGAAGACGTTGCCGAGGAGGGCGTCGAGTGCGGCCGCGAGGTCGGCGCGGGCCACGGGTATGCGCACCGGCCGGTCGACGCCGGCCACCCGCACCTTGCGGCCCTCGTCCTCCGCGAGCGCCGCCCAGAACGCCATCCGCTCCCGTACGACCTCCGCCGCGTCGCATCCGGCGCCCGGTCCGGCGGCCGCCGTCTGCGGCTTGGCCTCACGCGCGGTGCGGATGATGGCGTCGACCTCGCGCTCCAACTGGGCGACCGCCGCCCGGGTCTGCTCGGCGGCCGGGGAGTCGCCGAGAGAGGCCGCGTTGAGCCGCAGCACGGTCAGGGGCGTACGCAGCCGGTGCGAGAGATCGGCGGCCAGCTCTCTTTCGTTCGCGAGGAGTTGGACCACCTGGTCGGCCATGGAGTTGAACGCGACTGCCGCGAGCCGCAGTTCGTTCGGCCCCTCCTCCGGCACGCGCGCGCCCAGTTTCCCCTCCCCCAGTTCGTGCGCGCCCTCGACGAGCCGCTGGGCGGGCTGCACCATCCGTACGCCCAGCCGGTCGGCGACGGCGACCGAGCCGACGACGAGGGCGACGCCGACCGCGGCGAGCACCGCCCAGGCGGTGCCGACGCCGTTGCTGACCTCGGACTCGGGGACGTACACCTCGATGACCACGGTCCCGATGCTCAGGGCGACGGGCTGGAGCAGGACGGAGCCGCCGGGCACCTCGGCGGTGGAGGCGCGGCCCAGTTCGCGGACGGCCGCGATGTCGGTGTCGGCGGCGCGCCGCCGGCCGAGGTCGACGGCGGCCCGGTCGTCGCTCGCGGGGAGGTGGACGGCCATCCCGTCGTCGGAGCCGGCGGAGGCGATGACCCGCTCCAGCTGCTCGCGGTCGGTGGTGATGGACAGCGCGGGGACCACGACGGCGGCCTCCCGCTCGGCGTTGGAGAAGGCGCGGTCGCGGGCCATCTCCTTGATGACCAGCCCGAGCGGAACCGCGAAGGCGACCACGACCATGGTGGTGACCGCCAGACAGACCTTGACCAGTGCCCACCTCATCGCGGCGGCTCCGCTCCGGGAGGGCCGGGGGACTCCATGGCGTGCGGCTCCGTGGTGGGAGGCTCCATGGCGGGCGGCTCCAGCTTCACACCGACACCCCGCAGGGTGTGCAGATAGCGCGGGCGGGCCGCCGTCTCGCCCAACTTGCGGCGCAGCCAGGACAGATGGACGTCGATGGTCTGGTCGTCGCCGTAGGACTGCTGCCAGACCTCGGCGAGCAGTTCCCGGCGCGGGACGACGACTCCGGGGCGGCCGGCGAGGAAGGCGAGCAGGTCGAACTCGCGGCGGGTGAGGTCGAGGCGGGCGCCGTCCAGCTCGGCCTGGCGGCGCAGCGGGTCGACGGTCAGGCCACCGACCCGCAGGACGGTGGACGGCGCGGTGTCTCCTGCGCCGGAGCGGGCGCGGCGCAGGACGGCCGCCATACGGGCCGAGAGGTGCTCCACCGAGAAGGGCTTGGTCAGGTAGTCGTCCGCCCCGGCGTTCAGCAGGCGGACGATCTCCGTCTCGTCGTCGCGGGCGGTGGCGATGATGACGGGCACGTCCGTGATGCCGCGCAGCATCTTCAGGGCCTCGGAGCCGTCCAGGTCGGGCAGTCCGAGGTCCAGGATGACCAGGTCGAAGCGGAAATGGGCGACCTCGCGCAGCGCCTCCAGTGCCGTCCCGACGCTGCGCACGGTGTGCGAGGCGTCGGTCAGGTGCCGGATGAGCGCCGAGCGCACGAACTGGTCGTCCTCGACCACGAGCACACTTGCCATGCGCCGCACCGTACGCCATGCGGGCGAGACGAATTCGGGCCTGTGGACAACTCGCCTCCTGTGGACAACCGGTGGGGCATCCGTGCGACACCCGTGAGGCGTGTGGGGCAAGATGGCCCGCGATGCGCAGAGGACTCGTACACGTACTGGCGTGGTCGCTCGCCACGGGCGCGGCGGTCACGCTGTCGTGGTGGGGTGTCCACACGGTCATGGCGGGCACGGCCTACGACCCGCCGCGCGCGCTGCCGCTGACCGCGGGCGACGCGACGACGCAGGAGTCGAAGCCGGTGACGTCGGCCACCAGCCGCCCCACTCCTTCCGTTTCTTCCGCGAGCCCCTCGGACAGGTCGTCCCCGCAGCCGAGCCGGAAGCCCCGCTCGCCCTCCCCCGCCCCCTCGAAGACGGCGACGACCGCTCCCCCGAGCCCCTCCGGCGAGGTCAGGAGCTACGACACCGACGGCGGGCGGGTCGTGTTCGACCTCGGGAAGACCTCCGCGACGCTCGTCTCGGCGACGCCGGGTGCCGACTGGTCGATGCAGGTGTGGAAGACGGAGTCATGGATCCGGGTGGAGTTCGCCTCGGGCGCGGACCGGGTGTCGGTGTTCTGCACGTGGCACGACGGACCGCCGCGCGTCGAGGTGTTCTGACGGCTGGTCATGGTCCGTCGGAACACCGACGGTGGGTGGTTCATCCGAACACCGTCGGCGGGTGCCCTATCGGAACACCGACGGCGGGTGATCTATCGGAACGCCGACGGCGGCGGTGCCGGTGACGCCACCGCCGACGCGTCCACGACCGGTACGGCCCCGCCGGTGAAGTCGGTGAGCGGCTTGCCGTGTTCGACCCGGCCGGGGTGCGGGTCGGAGGCGGCTCTGCGGGTCAGCTCGGCGACCGGCAGGGGCAGGTCGGAGGCGACGAGGACCGCGTTGCCGAACCGTTTGCCGCGCAGCACGGTCGGGTCGGCGACCAGGGCGAGTTCGGGGAAGCGGGCGGCGGCGGTGGCGATCTGGCCGCGCAGGTGGGCGAGCGGCGGGCCGTCGGCGAGGTTGGCGGCGTAGAGCCCACCGGGTTTCAGGGCCCTGCGGACCTCGTCGAGGAACTCGGTCGAGGTCAGGTGCGCGGGCGTCCGGGCGCCGCTGAACACGTCGGCGATGACGAGGTCGGCCCACCCGTCGGGCACCTTGGCGAGCCCCTCCCGGGCGTCGACGGACCTGACCCTTGTGCGGGCACCCGGGTCCAACGGCAGCTCCCGGCGCACGAGTTGGACGAGGCGCACGTCACGCTCGACGACCTGCTGGGTGGAGCGGGGGCGGGTGGCGGCGACGTACCGGGCGAGGGTGAAGGCGCCGCCGCCGAGGTGCACGACGTGCAGGGGCTTGCCGGGCGGGGCGGCGAGGTCGATGACGTGTCCGAGCCGCCGCTGGTACTCGAAGGAGAGGAACGCCGGGTCGTCGAGGTCGACGTGCGACTGGGGCGCACCGTCGATGAGGAGCGTCCAGGCCCGCGTCCGGTCGCGGTCGGGCACGAGCTGCGCGAGCCCGCCGTCGACGGGCTCGACGACGGCGGCGTCGGCGTCACGCTCGCGCCGGGAGTTCCTGGACCTTGCCATGGAGGCATTTTCGCAGGCGGTGAGGGCGCTCCGCGCGCTCAGCCGGGCCCGGAGCACCTCAGTGGCAGTTGTCCGCCGCCTCGATGGTCCGCGCCGCCTCTCCCAACGCCCGCCGCAGGACGGCGGGATCCGTCGCGAGGTCCGCCTCACCGGGCGGCACCAGCCAGTCCGCGCCCTCGTCCGGCGGCTCGGGGTTCAGTCGCAGCCCGTGTCCGTTGGTCTCCGTGCAGGTACTTCCGGGAACGTCCCAGGCGGCGGCGGTTCCCGGTGGCACGAGGAAGCCGAGCGTGTCACCTCCGTCGTGCAGGACGGGCCCCACCGCGTCCGCGTCACCGCGGCGCAGGATGTCGACCGCCTCCAGACCCTGCCGGGTCGGCACCGTGACGAGGTCGCATGCCGCCACCGACGACATACAGGGATCGTTGCTCTGGCTGGTCTCCATCCCGGCCTCCACACCGCGCAGCCCGCTTCAGTCCACGGCGTTCAACGCGTCACACCGTCAACGGCTACGGCGGAAGTGCGCCGCAAAGGATGGCAGTTCATGGCAGATCGTGGATGAGATATCCGGTTTGTAGCCAAACACAGCGTGGCGAACCGACCACAGCAGGTACGTTCTTGCCCGCTGGACACCAGGGTGAGCACATCGGGACGCATCGGTTGACCCACCCGGAATCCGGCATGGTTCGACGGTTCGCACGAGAGGACCCGGCCATGGCGTCAACGGTGACCCCACCCCGGCCCAACCGGCCACCACGGCCCAATCTCGCCTTCCGGCAGCTGCGCGGACAGCGCTCGCCGGCCGAGTTCGCCGCACTGGTACGGCGGGCCGCGCGCGAGATCGGTGAGCGGGTCAGCTGTGACGCGCGCTACATCGGCCGGGTCGAGGCAGGAGAGATCCGCTGCCCCAACTACGCGTACGAGCGGGTGTTCCTGCATATGTTCCCCGGCCGCACGCTCACCGATCTGGGGTTCGCGCCCCGCTCGTCCGTACGCGGACGGGGGGCGCGCGCCGTGGGTGACGCGCCGGGTGCCGATGAGGCCCGCGGGGCGGACGAGCCGTATGACACGCAGGACCCGTACGACACGCACCACAACCACGAGGAGAGCGACGTGCTGCGTCGCGCATTCATGACCGGCGGGGGCGCCACGGTGGCCGCCGCCTCGCTGGGCCCCTTCGGGTTCGCCCTGGACGCATCGGCGGCGGAACGTTCCGTGCGCCGCGCCGGGGCGGGCGACGCGAGCGCCCTCGAAGAAGCGGTCCGCAGGATCCGGCTGCTGGACGACCGGCACGGCGCGGACGGTCTCTACCGGCGCGCGGCGGCCCCGCTGCGCGCCGCGTACGCGCTGCTGGACGCCGGCGCGACCCGGCAGGCGACCGCCGACCGGCTCCACTCGGGCGCCGGTGAGCTCGCCATCTCGGTGGGCTGGCTGGCACACGACTCCGGCCGGTTCGACGACGCGCGCTCGCACTACGCGGAGGCCCTCGCGACGGCGCGGACGGCCGGGGACGAGGCGCTGGAGGCGCACGCGTTCTGCAACACGGCGTTCCTCGCGCGCGACGCGGGCCGGCCGCGCGAGGCGGTGCGCGCGGCGCAGGCGGCCCAGCGTGTCGCGCGCCCCCTCGGCTCGCCCCGGCTGATGTCGCTGCTCGCGCTGCGCGAGGCGGGCGGCTGGGCCGGCCTCGCCGACCGCACCGGCACCGAACAGGCCCTCGCACGCGCCCAGGCCCTCTACGGACGGGGCCCCTGCGACGCCGACCCCGAGTGGATGAGCTTCTACGGCGAGGCCGAGCTGGAGGGGCTGGAGGCCCAGTGCTGGTCCACCCTGGGCGACTGGCCGCGCGCGGCCCGGCACGCACGGCGCGCGGCGCACCTCCAGGACCCCCACTTCACCCGCAACATCGCGCTGTACACCGCCGAACTGGCGGACGACCTCGCCCGCGGCGGTCGCCCCGACGAGGCCGCGGCGGCGGGGATGCGGGTGCTGGATCTGCTCGGTCAGGTCCAGTCGTCGAGGATCCAGACGATGCTGGCGGGCACGGCGAGGGTGCTGCTCCCTCACCGGCGGGCTTCCGGGGTGTCGGACTTCCTGGAGAGGCACGCATCACAACCGAGAGCCGTGTGAAGAGGCCCGCCTGGCTGCGGGCACCTCCCCGCAGGGCGGCTCCCGTCCCACAGGAACGGCGCCCGTCGAGACGGCACGCGTCGACGCCGCCCCGCCCTGGCCGCGGGCAGTCGTGCGACAGGGCGGCCGCGGTCCGCAGAAGCCGGCGCCCCGCGAGCGCGGGCGGACGGACGCACCCGCCTGCGGCAACCCGGCAAGGGTTCGTCAGCCCGCCAAGTGCCCCAGGTCGTTCCAGCTCTCGATCGCCGGCTCCCCGTAGGCCCAGCCCAGGACCGACAGCGACGTCGGGTTGAGCCGGATGCGTGCCGCGAAGTCCAGCGGCAGCCCCAGCCACCTCGCGCCGATCGACCGGAGGATGTGCCCGTGGGCGAAGACGAGGACGTCCCGGTCCTCGGCGCGTGCCCAGGCGACGACTTCGTCCGCGCGCGCGGTGACCTCGGCCAGGCTCTCGCCGCCGGGCACCCCGTCACGCCAGATGAGCCAGCCCGGCCGCCGGGCCTGGATGTCGACGGGGGTCAGGCCCTCGTACGCGCCGTAGTCCCACTCCATGAGCGTGTCCCACGTGGTGGCCCGCTCGCCGAAGCCGGCGATCTCGCACGTCTCACGCGCGCGTGCCAGCGGGCTGACGCGTATCTCGACGTCCGGGAGGCCGTCGAACGGCGCCCGGTGCAGCCGCTCGCCGAGCAGCTTGGCGCCGCGGCGGCCCTCCTCCAGCAGGGGCACGTCGGTCCTGCCGGTGTGCTTGCCGGACAGCGACCACTCCGTCTGTCCGTGGCGGGCCAGCAGGATGCGCGGTGCCATGGGGGACCTTTCCGGGGAAACCCTGGGGGAACCCAGGGACAAATCAGAGGCGGAACCCCTCCATCATCGCTCACCCTGAACAGGGGCAACCCGGCGGGCGATCTCAGCGTCTTTGAGGGCCGGGGGCGTTCGGAACGGGCGCGTACGCACGCCGTAAAGTGGCACCTCCGTGCCACCGCGCCGCAGCGACAAGAAGGGGGAGGCGATCGGATGCCGCAGACCGAGACACCGGGTACCGAGGCGGCGCCGACGAGCCGACTGCGCTGGTGGACCGAACTGCCGCTGATCCTTCTGGTGTACGCGTGCTACTCGGCGGGCCGGCTGCTCGCGCGCGGGGACGTCAGTACGGCCGTCGACCACGGTCTGGCGATCCTGCGGATCGAGAAGTTCCTGCACATCAACGCGGAGCACCCGCTGAACCGCCTCTTCCGGTCCGAGGCGTGGATCGGCGTCCCGGCGGACTTCTGGTACGCGTCGCTGCACTATGTGGTGACGCCGGTGATCCTGGTCTGGCTGTTCCGCTCGCGTGCCGTCCACTACCGGGCGGCCCGCACCTGGCTGATGACGTCGACCTTCATAGGCCTGATCGGCTTCACCCTGCTGCCCACCTGCCCGCCCCGGCTGCTGTCGGCGGAACACGGCTTCGTGGACACGATGGCCCAGTACAGCTCGTACGGCTGGTGGGGCGGCGAGGCCAGTGCGCCGCGGGGGATGGGCGGCATGACCAACCAGTACGCCGCCATGCCGAGTCTGCACGTGGGCTGGGCGCTGTGGTGCGGGGTGATGCTGTGGCGCCACGGCCGCACGCCCACGGCGAAGGTGGCGGCCGTCGTCTACCCCCTGGTGACGGTGATCGTCGTGATGGGCACCGCGAACCACTACTTCCTCGACGCGGCCGCGGGCGCGGCCGTGATGGGCGTGGGCCTGCTGCTGGCGCCGCTGGTCATGCGGCGGGCGGACGGGGTCCGCGCCTGGTTCGCGGCCCGCGGCCCGGTCGCCGCGGCGCGTGTCCCTCTGGCCTCGACGGCCTCCGGGGGCGCTGGCGCCCCGATTGTCAGTGGCGGATGCCAGACTTCCACGGGTGAGCGAATTCCACGGCAGCGCGAGTCACGGTTCGGGCCCGGAGCCGAGCCGGGTGCCTCCCCCTCGGACGCGGGGGACGGCGCTCCGGCAGCGGCTCGCTGACCTGCGCGGTCCCGACGTACCCGCCAAGGCGCTGGACGCCCGGGCCCTCGCGGCGCTCGCCGCGAACCCGGGCTGCCGACGGCGCGCGATCCTCGACGGCGCCGGGGTGGACAAGGCGGCGCTGGCGAGCGCGCTGGGCTCGCCCTCGGCCTTCGGGCAGTCGCAGTTCGCCCTGACGCGCGGCAACGCGTTCGAGGCGAAGGTGAAGGCGGACGGCGGCGCGGAGCTGCTGCGTCTGGTCCACGAGAGGCTGGACCCGCGCGCCGTACCGCCCGCCGGGGCGAGCGTCCCCGACCTGTCGGCGATCGGCCCCGAGGGCCGTACGGCGCGGACGGCGCTGGCGCTGCGCGAGGCCACCGAGGCCTCCGGCACCTGGACGGTGCTCGACCACCCGATGCTCGCGCTGGACGTCGCCGGCTCCCCCGCCTTCCTGGAGCCGGACGCGGTGGTGGTGCACCCGGACGGCAGCTGGACGGTCGTGGAGATCAAGTCGTTCCCGATGCTGGACGGCTCGGCGGACCCGGCGAAGGTCGGCGCGGCCGCCCGGCAGGCCGCGGTGTACGTGCTGGCGCTGGAGGAGGTCGCCGGCCGTCTCGGCACGGAACCGGAGGGGACCGAGGCGCCCCCGAGGTGGACCGCTCAGGAAAACGCCCCGGCCCCGCGTGTGCGCCACCGCGTGCTCCTGGTCTGCCCCAAGGACTTCTCCAACCTGCCCACCGCCTCCGCCGTGGACGTCCGCAAGCAGCGCGCGGTCACCAGCCGCCAGCTGGCCCGGCTCACCCGCATCCAGGACATCGCCGACGCCCTCCCGGAGGGCACGTGCTTCTCCCCCGAGCTGCCCGCCGAGCAGCTCACGGCGGCCGTCGAGTCGGTCTCGGCGGCGTACACGCCGGAGTGCCTGGCCGCGTGCGAGCTGGCCTTCCACTGCCGCGCCCGCTCCCGCGCGGCCGGCGCCGTCACCACCCTGGGCCGCCCGGTCCGCGCCGAGCTGGGCGGGCTGACGACGGTCGAGGACGTGCTGGCCGCCGCGCGCGGGGAGGCCGGGGACCCGGACGATCCGGCGGTCGCGGCCCTGCGCAGAGCGGCTCAGCTGCGGGGCGAGGCCCTGGGGGCGATGTGTCACTGATCGCCACCCTCGCCCGCCTCGAAGCCGTCACCACCGGCCGCGCCCAGCCCGCCGCCACCGTCCGGCACCGGCACCTGTCCGAACGGCCGCTGGTGTTCGTGCCGCTGACCACCGCCGGTGAGGCCGGCGCCCCGCTGGGCGCGCTGGTCGGCACCGACCGGGACACGCCCCGCCTGCTGGTCGTCCCGCAGCCGCGCGACCGCGACCTGAGGTTCGCGTTCCTGGCGGAGCTGGCCGACATCGTCCTGCCGTACATCGACTCCTACGCCGACGCCGTCGAGGCCGCCGAGCGCAACGAGACCGACCCGCAGACCGGCAAACGCGTCAAGGTCGAGGTCGAGCTGTGCGCCGACGCGCCCCAGCTGGTCGTCCCCAGCCGCGCGGGCGTCGACCTCGTCCGCCTGCTGGGCCGCTCGATGCGCTTTCGGCGTACGGCGGAGCAGGACCCGGAGACGCCGTATCCCGCGCCCCCGCGCGTGCCGTTGCTCGGGCGGTGGCTGACGCACTTCGGGGAGCGGGCCCGGGTGCCCGGGTCCTCGCTGCTGCTGGCGCTCACGGAGGTACTGGGCCGGCACTGGGCGACCGGGCAGTCCAGCCTGGAGGACCAGCACCTGGGGGCGCTGCTCGCCTGGATCGACCCGCCCGAGGGCAGCACGGGCGCCGAGGCCGCGCTCCAGGCCGAGCTCGCGCGCGACGACGAGGGCCAGCTGCTGTGCCCGCCGGCCGGTCCGGCGACCGACCCGGCGTTCGACAACAAGCTGCTCGCCCCGGCCATCGAGCGCTACGACCGTGCGCGCACCGCCCTGGCCGCCGCCGAGGACGGACTGCAGGCCGACGACCGGCTCGGCGAGCTGACCGCGGCCGAGCGGGAGATCCGCGAGCTGGTCCGCAGCCGGACGCTGCCCACCTGGCGGAGGGTGTGGGAGGGCATCGACCTGCTGCGGACGCTGCCCGAAGGGGCGCACGTCGAAGAGCGGTGGACGCGCGACCGCTGGTCGTTCACCGGTCACCGCGACCGGGTCGTGGCGGGCGAGCCGCCGCAGCCGCGCCGCGACGACGCGGTCACCGCCGCCAACAAGCTGGCCACGCGCGAGCGCGAGCAGGCCCGTCTGGAGGCGCAGGAGGCCCTCGACGACCCGCTGGTGATGGCGGGCCGGCGGCTGACCGGGGAGGCGTTCGCGGGCGAGGTCGTCGACGTCGTCATGGCGTACAGCGAGGGCAAACGGCCGAGTCCGCGCCCGCTGGTCACGGTCCGTACGGAGGACCGGCCGCATCTCGGGGAGCGGGCGAAGGTGTTCCGGTCGCTGGGCGGCAAGCCGCAGGCGGCGGAGTTCGTCGGTCAGGAGGACGAGGGCGTCCTGGTGCTGCGGATCGTCGACAAGATGGGCCGCGGCAAGGAGCCGGATGAGGGGTCGGTGCCCGAGAAGGGCGACCGGGTGTGCTTCACGCTCTTCGAGCACGAGCAGCGCGGCGGCGCGAAGCTGCCCGACCCGGAGGAGACACCGTGGACGCACGGCGGTCCGCCCGGCGAGCCGGTCCTGGAAGCCGCCGACCCCGTCACCGAGGAGGACTCCCTGTGACCACCGAGACCGTCTTCGACGCCGGTACCGCCGCCGCCCGCGCCACCGACGCGATCCTCCACGACACGCTGCACGGCGGCGCGCGCGGTGTGGTCGTCGACTCCCCTCCGGGCGCCGGCAAGTCCACGCTCGTCGTCCGCGCGGCACTGGAACTGGCGGACGCCGGGCGGCCGTTGATGGTGGTCGCGCAGACCAACGCCCAGGTCGACGATCTTGTCCTGCGCCTCGCCGAGAAGAGCCCCGAGCTGCCGGTGGGCCGTCTGCACAGCAGCGACACCGACGCCTACGACAAGGCGCTGGACGACCTGCCGAACGTACGGAAGTCGGCGAAGGCGGGAGACCTCACCGGTCTGCCCGTGGTGATCTCCACGGCGGCGAAGTGGGCGCATGTGAAGGTCGACGAGCCGTGGCGGCACGCGATCGTGGACGAGGCGTACCAGATGCGCTCGGACGGCCTGCTCGCGGTGGCCGGGCTGTTCGAGCGGGCGCTGTTCGTGGGCGACCCGGGGCAGCTGGACCCGTTCGCGATCGTGGGCAGTGAGCAGTGGGCGGGCCTGTCGTACGACCCGTCGGCCTCGGCGGTGACGACGCTGCTGGCGCACAACCCGGACCTGCCGCAGCACCGGCTGCCGGTGTCCTGGCGCCTCCCGGCGTCGGCGGCGCCCCTGGTCTCGGACGCCTTCTACCCGTACACCCCCTTCCGCAGCGGCACGGACCACGGCGACCGGCGTCTGGCCTTCGCCGTTCCCTCGGACGGCTCCGCGCCGGACCGGGTGATCGACGAGGCGGCGGAGTCCGGCTGGGGCCTGCTGGAGCTGCCCGCCCGGCACACGCCGCGCACGGACCCGGAGGCGGTACGGGCGGTCGCGACGGTCGTCCGCCGCCTGCTGGACCGAGGCGGCGCCGCCACCTCCGAACGCTCCCCCGCCCCCACCGCCCTGACCGCCGACCGGATCGCCGTCGGCACGGCACACCGCGACCAGGCGGCGGCCGTCCGCGCGGCGCTCGCCGAGCTGGGCGTCACGGACGTCACCGTGGACACGGCCAACCGGCTCCAGGGCCGGGAGTACGACGTCACGGTGATCCTCCACCCCCTCTCCGGCCGCCCCGACGCCACCGCCTTCCACCTGGAAACGGGCCGCCTCTGCGTCCTCGCGTCCCGCCACCGGCACGCGTGCATCGTGGTGTGCCGGGCGGGGGTGGGCGAACTCCTGGACGACTATCCGTCGACCGAGCCGGTACAGCTGGGAACGGTCGTGAAGTTCCCGGACGGCTGGGAGGCCAACCACGCCGTCCTGGCACACCTGACGAAACACCGGATCACCCAACACCCCTGACCGACCCCACGACACCCACTCGGCCGAGCCGGCGCCGCACCGGCTCCCGCCCCCGCCGGACGGAGTCCGGCACGCCGCCGGAGGCGGCCGACGACAACAGCCCGGACGGCTGGGAGGCCAACCACGCCGTCCTGGCACACCTGACGAAACACCGGATCACCCAACACCCCTGACCGACCCCACGACACCCACTCGGCCGAGCCGGAGCGGCACGGTTCGCGCGGTGTCGGCGCGTCGTGGGTGGCTGCCGGGAACATCGCGGGCGCCGGAAGCCTTGAGACTTCGGGTTCCGGGCCCTCTTGCGTGCCCGGAGGACAATGGAAGGTGGTCCGCTCCCCAGTGGTGCCATCCCGACCGTACGAGGAGGAGAAGACATGGCGGAGCCCACGCCGCGTCGGAACGAACCGCGGCTACGCCCCGCGCCCCTGCTCTTCGAGCCCGCGGAGGCGGCCGGTGATCCGGAGCACTTCTTCGACCTGGAGTCGATCGACGACCCCCAGGCGCTGCTGGCGCGTGCCACGGAGCTGACGCAGGCCTTCCAGGCGGCGGCCGACCGGGCGATGGAGTTCCAGGCCATGGCGGCGGCCCAGCTCGCCGACCCGCGCCGCTTCGACCGGCTGACGGCGGCCGACATCGCACAGCGCGCGGAGTGGACCGAGGACTACGCGAAGAAGATGGTCGAGTTCGGCCGCGACCTGATGCGGGGCGATGTCGAGGGGCGGGGGCACGTCGACCCCGTGTAGGCACGGCGAACCCGTGCGCGGCGGACGGCTCTCGGCGCAGTACCACCCGGGCGACCCGGACCACGTCGGCGGCCCGGACCACCCGGCGTGACCCCATGGCATATGCCGGGCGGGCAAGATACCCGTTCCGGGTCGCCCGTGTCCCGATTTCCGGCAACTCTGGGGAATCAGCCGCTCACGCCCGGTAGATCTGGATGGTATGAGCAGCGCATGGGACGCCCAACTCACCGAGCCCGCCGACGCCGCCGGGGTCACCGCGGACGGTGCCGCCTGGCTGGCCTCCGCCGCGACGTACCCGCGGAGCACGCTCGCCCTCTGGGAGGACCAGCCGCACGCCCCGGTCGTCCTGCCCTGCGGTTCCGTCTTCGACGTCGTGAGCGCCCCCGCGATGTTCGGGCGGCTGATGCTGGACCGGCTGTGGGGCGAGGGGCCGGGCTCCGGGCCGGTGGCCGCGTTCCGCGGGCGGACGCTGCTGTTCGCCGCACCGGGCACGGCCCAGCGGCTGCCCTCGCTGCTGGCGTGGGAGGAGTGGAGCGCCGACGGTCGCCCGGACGGCCGTACGTGCGGTGTCCCGCCGCTGCTGTGCCACGGCACTGGTGACGCGGTGACCGTGCCGCCCCCGCTCACCTCCACGAAGGACGCCTCCACCCGCTGGATGGTCGCCCCGGACACCCGCCACCCGTGGCTGCCGGGCCCCGAGATCCTGCTCTGGGCCGCCGTCCGGGCCGCCCGCGCAGCTGTGCGGATATCGATTTCTCACCCCGCCGACCAGGGTGCTAAGGTCTACGACGTCAGCAGGCGCCGCTAGCTCAGTTGGTTAGAGCAGCTGACTCTTAATCAGCGGGTCCGGGGTTCGAGTCCCTGGCGGCGCACGATGTCGATGGCGGCTTGTGTTCGCGGAAAACGCGAACGCAAGCCCCCCGCCGCGGGTCCGCGCCCCCGCGCCCCCCGCCCCGGGGGTGACCCCGGCGTGATCTTCACCGTCCACGACCCCGTCGGCGTCCTGCCGTCCACCTCCACGCGTACGTCCTCCCCCGGCACCGTGAATCTCTCGCCGAGGGCGACCGGCGCGTCCGCCAGGGGTGGGTAGACGGAGTTCTCCCAGCAGTCCTCGGTGTCGGGGTGGGCGTCGATCACCTCGACGGGGCCGCGGCCGGACGCCTCACCGCTGTGGACGCGGTAGACGAGGATGCCGGAGCGGCAGGCGGAACGGTCGTTGCCGAGCGGGCCGCGGGCCTCGAAGGCGACGGCACTGTCGGTGCCGGTGCGGACGACGGCGAGCTTGGTGCCGTTGCCGAGCCCGAAGGCCGGGGAACCGGAGGCGCCCGCCCCCGGCACGTCCGGGCCGGCGCCGAGCGGTTCCAGGGTCAGCCGCGACGCCTTACGGGCGGACACGCACGCCACCTGGTGGGTTCCCAGCCAGCCCAGCTTCCACTTGTGCCAGGCGAACAGATCCGGCGCCAGTCCGAACTGGCTGCCCATGAGGTCCCAGTCGCCGACATAGGTGTCCCAGTCGCCCTTGCCGTCCACCGGGCGGTGGTAGAGGTCGGGCAGGTCGAAGACATGCCCCGTCTCGTGGGCGAGGACGAGCCGGTCGGGCGGGTGCCGCTCGAAGACGGTGACGATCCGGCGGATGTCCGTGTCGTCCGCCCGCAGCGGCTGGTCCAGGTTGACGACCTTGGTGGCGTCGGAGTCCACGCCGGGGGCGTCCGGGTCGGCGACGAAGTAGACGATGTCGTAGCGGGAGAAGTCGACCTGCCGGTCGGCGGCCGTGAGCGCGTCGCGCAGGTAGGCGGTGCGCTGCTCGACGCTCCAGTCGCGCCGTATGGCGTACGCGGTGGACGGCTTCGGCATGCGGATCCACTGCCGCAGCGGGTGCGCGCGCAGGGTGAATCTGCCGTAGGAGGCCCGATGGAAGAAGTCGCTGGTGGCCGGGAAGTGGTCGGCGGCGAT
The DNA here is from genome assembly GCF_049808595.1 of Streptomyces aurantiaciflavus. Classification (NCBI taxonomy): domain Bacteria; kingdom Bacillati; phylum Actinomycetota; class Actinomycetes; order Kitasatosporales; family Streptomycetaceae; genus Streptomyces; species Streptomyces aurantiaciflavus. Next base: position 44,067 of record NZ_JBNCAQ010000029.1, read on the forward strand.
GTCGTCGGGGGAGCTCAGGGGGGTCCAGTCCGGGAACGACAGGAAGATCATCACCGCGTCGAGGGTGCGGGCCGGGCGTGGGTAGGCGGCGTTCCAGGTGTCCAGGCCCTCGGAGTGGTGGGCAGCGGTGCGCTTCAGGGCGCAGGGCACGGAGAAGAAGGGTTCGGCGGCCGAGGGGCCGGTGATCAGAGAGGTCGCGGCGAGCGCCGAGAGGGTGGTGAACACGGCCGCGGTGCTGCGCAGTCGGGCGCGCGGGGGCTGTCGCGGCACGGAGACCTCCGGGAACGGTTCACGGGACACCGCACCCAGCCTGTGTCGGTTTGTCGTACTACGCCCCGTTTTCCTGCACCAGATGAGTGAGAGGGGCGGAAAGCGGGCATCAACGCCGACACCCCCGGAATACTCACGGAACGTCACAAGTGCTCTGCCGCCGGCAGAACCGGTCCAGTTGCGGGCAGAAACGATCTGTCAGAAGGGTGGGGTGTTCCGGGACACTGTGCAGTGGCTGCACAAGTCCGGAGCCAACCTCTATGATCGGCACACTTTGCTGCGCGGACAGAGATCGAGTGCACTGCGGGAGCGAGCGGTGAGCGGAACGTCCGAAGGGTCGACGCCCGCGGCAGACCTCGACCGGTCCGCCGTCACGGAGAGTGACATTCAGGCATCTCCTCGTAGGGATGCGCCGGAAGGCACCGACAGCGGACCAGCGACCTCTTCGGCCTACCGTGCCGTCTTCGCGACCGCTCCCCTCGCCATGGCGGTCGTCGACCGCGAGGGTCTGGTCACCGACGCCAACGAGGCGCTCGGCACACTGCTCGGCGGCGGCGCGGAGGGGCTGATCGGGCAGGTGGCCGCCGATCTGCTGGACCTGGCCTCCGACGCCCGCACCTGGCACGACTACCGCGAGGTCCTCCGCGGCCGGCAGGCCGGCCTGCGCTGCACACGGCGACTGAAACAGCCCGACGGTCACTCACTGTGGGCGCAGGTCACCGTGGCACTCCTCGACGGCGACCCGTCCGGCGTCCTGCTGTCCGTCGCCGACATCAGCGCCCACCGGGACCTCCAGGCCCGGCTGCGCCACCTGCAGATGCACGACCCGGTGACCCGGCTGCCCAACCGGACCCTGTTCTTCGAGCGGGTGTCGGCGGCGCTGGAGGCGGAGTCGTACGAGCAGGGCGGGACTGGCCGGATCGGGCTGTGCTACCTGGACATCGACGGGTTCAAGGCGGTCAACGACACCCTCGGTCACCGGGTCGGCGACCGGCTGCTGGCCGCCGTGGCCGAGCGGCTGACGGAGTGCGCGAAGGAGGCGGGGCGGCCCCGTCCCAGCGTGCCGCTGGTGGCGCGGCTCGGCGGTGACGAGTTCGCGCTGCTGGTGGAGGACTCCACCGGCACCGAGCAGCTCGCGGACCTCGCCGAGTCCGCACTCAAGGCGCTGCAGGCGCCGTTCGACCTCGCGGGGCATCGGCTGAACGTCTCCGCGTCGATCGGGGTCGTCGAGCGGCACGCGGCCGGGACCACCGCGACCGGGCTGATGCAGGCCGCCGACACCACGCTGTACTGGGCGAAGGTGGACGGCAAGGACCGCTGGACACTGTTCGACCCGGAGCGCAACGCCCACCTGATGACCCGTCAGGCGCTGGCCTCGACGCTGCGGCCCGCCATCGAGCGCGGTGAGTTCCGGCTGGAGTACCAGCCGTTGGTGGGGATGGCGGACGGGCGGCTGCGGGGTGTGGAGGCGCTGGTGCGCTGGGATCACCCCAACTTCGGTCTGCTGCCGCCGAATCGGTTCGTCGCACTGGCCGAGGAGGACGGCTCGATCGTGCCGCTCGGCCGCTGGGTGCTGGCCACCGCCTGCCGGCAGGCCCGCAGCTGGCAGGTGGAGCATCCCGAGGAGCCGCCGCTGTTCGTGAGCGTGAACGTTGCGGTGCGTCAGGTGTGGGACTCCGACCTGGTGGCGGACGTGGCGGAGATCCTCGCGGAGACCGGACTCCCCCCGCAGCTGCTCCAGTTGGAGCTGACCGAGTCCGCGGTGATGGGTTCCGCCGGACGTCCGCTGCAGGCGTTGCAGGCGCTCAGCGACATGGGCGTGAACATCGCCATCGACGACTTCGGCACCGGCTACTCCAACCTCGCGTATCTGAGCCGGCTGCCGGTGTCGGTACTGAAGCTGGACGGATCGTTCGTGCGCGGTTTCCAGTACGAGGGCGCCGGGGCGCCCCCGAACCCGGCGGACCAGGTCGTCGTCGAGGCGATGATCGACCTCGCGCACCGGCTGGGGCTGACCGTCACCGCCGAGTGCGTGGAGACGTCCGCGCAGGCCAGCCGGCTGAGGAGCATCGGCTGCGACACCGGGCAAGGATGGCTGTACTCCCGCCCGGTGGCGCCGGACCGCATCTCCGAGCTGCTGGAGTCGGCGGCGTACGCCGTCCGCAACCCGTAGGCCGTCCGTACCCGTTTCCCTAGGCCGCCGGCAACCCGTAGGCGTCCGCGACGAGTTCGTAGGAGCGCAGGCGCAGTTCGCCGCGGTGGGCGTGGCTGGTGAGCATCAACTCATCGGCGCCGGTGCGCTTGTGGAGGTCGTCGAGGCCGGAGCGGACCTCGTCCGCCGTGCCGTGGATGATGTTCGCGGTCCAGGAGTCGACGAACTCCCTCTCCAGCGGGCTGAGTTCGTACGCCTCCGTCTCCTCGGGGGAGGGGAACAGACCGGGGCGGCCGGTGCGCAGGCGGACCATGTTCAGGCCGGTGGCGAGGACCTGGCGGCGGGCCTCGCGCTCGTCGTCGGCGGCGAGCACGGAGACGCCGATGAGGGCGTACGGCTCGTCGAGGACCTCGGACGGGCGGAAGTGCTCCCGGTACAGATCGAGCGCCGGGATCGTGTTCTGCGCGGAGAAGTGGTGCGCGAAGGCGAACGGCAGGCCGAGCAGGGCCGCCAGGCGGGCGCTGAAGCCGGAGGAGCCCAGCAGCCAGATCGGCGGGCGGTGCCGGGACTGCACACCGCCCGGGGACGTGGCCTGGACGGGGCCGGGGACCGCGTGGATCCGGCGGTAGGGGTGGCCGTCTGGGAAGTCGTCGTCCAGGAAGCGGGTCAGCTCGGCGAGCTGCTCGGGGAAGTCGTCGGCGCCCTCGTTCAGCCGGTCGGTGCGGCGCAGGGCGGCCGCGGTGGCGCCGTCGGTGCCGGGGGCGCGGCCCAGACCGAGGTCGACGCGGCCCGGGGCGAGGGCCTCCAGGGTGCCGAACTGCTCGGCGATCACCAGCGGGGCGTGGTTGGGCAGCATGACGCCGCCCGAGCCGAGCCGGATGCGGTCGGTGTGGGCGGCGAGGTGGGCGAGGATCACCGCGGGCGAGGAGGAGGCGACGCCCGGCATGGAGTGGTGCTCGGCGACCCAGTAGCGGTGGAAGCCGCGGGCCTCGGTGAGCCGGGCGAGGTCGACGCTGGTGCGCAGGGCGTCGGTGGCGGTGCGGCCGGAACCGACGGTGACCAGGTCCAGGACGGAGAGGGGGACGGGGGCGGTGCCGTGCGCCACGCCTCGGATCTCGTCGGCCGACGTCTCACCCGTCGACGTCCCGGCTGGCGTCTTCCCGCCTGCGGCCGTCTCGTCCGCCGCCTTCTCGTCCACCGTCTTCCCGCCTGCCGCCGTCTCGTCCGCCGCCACAGGTTCCTCCTGATCTCGAGCGCGCGCTGTCCTCGCACCGCTAACAGGAGAGTGTCTCCGCTTATTCCCCCGGGAGGCCGCCGCGTCCCCGGGAGGCCGCTGCCCTGAGTGCCGCTGGCCCAGGTGGCGCTTCCCCGCTGCCCTCGGTGCCGCTTCCTCAGGTGGCGCTTCCCTCGGTGCCGCTTCCCCCAGGTGGCGCTTTCGGTGTCACACCCCCGGCGTCGCTTCCCCAGCCGCTTCCCGCGTGGCCGCTCCCCCGAGGTCGCTCACACCTGCACGATCGGCTCCCGTGTGAACAGCGCCCCCAGGCCGGGCGCGTTCACCCGCCGGTCCGCCAGGCGCAGCGCCTCCCAGACGGTGACCTGGTTGGCGGTGAGGACCGGCTTGCCGAGCTCCTTCTCCAGGGCGGGCAGGTGGGCGACCGTGTGGAGGGAGGTGTCGGGCAGCAGGACCGCCTCCGCGCCGGGGTCGTCGGCGCCGCGGGCCAGCGCGAAGACCTCGGCCTCGCCCCAGGCGCCGACCTCCGCCGCCGAGCCGGTCCCGGAGCTGTGGACGCCGGTCACCTCCAGGCCGCCGGCCCGCAGGAACTCCGTGAACAGGCCCGCCACGTCGTCCGGGTAGGTCGCGCCGACCGCGACCCGGCCCGCGCCGATCTCCTGGGCCGCGTGCACGAAGGCGAAGGAGGTCGAGGAGGCCGGCATCCCGGCGGCGCGGGCCAGGGCGCGCACCTGCTCCTGTGCGCCCTCCCAGCCGTGCACGAAGCCGCCGCTGGTGCAGGCCCACACGATCGCCTCCGCGCCGGACAGCCGCAGTTGCTCGACGCCCGCCGCGAGCCGCTCGGGCGCGCCCATCTGCCGCAGCACGTCGACGCGGTGCGCGTCCTCGCCGATGTCCGTGTGGACCAGGTCCACCCGGATGTCACTGCCCAGGAGCTGCTCGATACGGGGGTAGTCGTCCTCGGCCGAGTGGCCCGGGTAGAGGAGTCCGAGTGCGGTCATGTCCAGCCTTCCTGCTGTTCTTCGGGCAGTACGGGGGCCACTGCCGCGCCCCCTCGTCCAGCAGAGCCTGGTACGGCCCCACGGTCCGGGTACCCATTCGGAGCAGTGCCGCGCCCGTCGTCACCTGGTTGGCCGAGATGACCGGTATGTACAGCTCTCGGCGTGAGTCGCCGGGCGGGCCCCGAGGTCCGGGCGGGAGACGGGACGCGGCAACCGACCGCCCGGACGGCCGTGTTGACGGCCGTGGGTTCGGGTGCGAATGTGTTCCATCCCCGCACGTCAGGCCCTTGGTCACGCACGCCGGGCCCGGCGCCGGGCCCTTGGTCACGCTCGTCACGCCCGAGGAAGGGGCACCGGATGACCGACGTCCCCACCCTCCTCGTCCTGGACGCCGATCCCCTCCCCCGGCTCGGCCGGCTCACCGGGCGGGTCCGGGTGGTGCACACCGACGAGGCCTCTCTCGCCGCGCGCCTGCCGGAGGCGGACGTGCTGCTGGTGTGGGACTTCACCTCGTACGCCGTGCGGGACGCCTGGCCGGGCGAGGGGCCGCGACCGGGCTGGGTGCACACGGCGAGCGCGGGCGTCGACCATCTGATGTGCCCGGAGCTGGCCGCGTCGGACACGGTGGTGACGAACGCGCGCGGGATCTTCGACGAGCCGATCGCCGAGTACGTCGCCGCACTGGTCCTGGCGATGGCGAAGGACCTGCCGCGCACCTGGGAGCTCCAGGGGCGCCGCGAGTGGCGGCACCGGGAGAGCCGGCGGGTGGCCGGGACGCACGCCGTGGTCGTCGGCTCGGGGCCGATCGGCCGGGCCGTCGCCCGCACGCTGAAGGCGCTCGGTGTGACCACGGCGGTCGTCGGCCGTGTCCCGCGCACCGGCATCCACGGACCCCAGGACCTGGACCGTCTCCTCGCCCGCGCCGACTGGGTGATCGCGGCGGCCCCGCTCACCGAGCAGACCCACGGCATGTTCGACACCCGCCGCTTCGGTGTGATGCAGCCCTCCGCCTGCTTCGTCAACGTCGGCCGGGGGCAGCTCGTCGTGGAGGAGGCGCTCGTCCAGGCACTGCGGAAGCGGTGGATCGCGGGCGCCGCGCTGGACGTCTTCGCGACCGAACCCCTCGCCCCGGAGAGCCCGTTGTGGCAGGTCCCGGGGCTGCTGGTGTCCCCGCACATGAGCGGGGACACGGTCGGCTGGCGGGACGAACTCGGCGCGCAGTTCGTGGAGTTGTTCGAGCGCTGGGCGGCGGGCCGGCCGCTGAAGAACGTGGTCGACAAACAGCGCGGATACGTGCCCGGTCACTGACGTGAGCCTCAATCAGTCGGCGAGAGGTCGATACCGAGGCATCACGACAGCCCCTCAAGTTTCACTGAATCGACGGCAGGGCGTTCCGAATCGCGGCGCATAACTCGCGTGGTCCCGGGTAGCTGCGCCGCCATGGCTCGACCGAACAGGCACGGCAGACACGACGAACGAATAGCTAGGCCCACACGCCGGTCGCTGCTCGCGGGGGTGGCGGCGCTCGGCGCGCTGGGCGCGACGGGCTGCAGCCGGGTGGCCACGGCCTCCACCGAACCCGGCGGTGACCTGCTCGAACGGCTGCGCGCGCAGGGTGTCGTACGGCTCGGGATCGCGGGTGAGATTCCGTTCGGATACATCGACAAGGACGGCCGACTCACGGGTGAGGCACCTGAGTTGGCAAAAGTGATATTCCGGCGGCTCGGGGTCGACAAGGTGCAGCCCGTGCCCACCGAGTTCGGGTCGCTCATTCCCGGGCTGAATTCCCAGCAGTTCGACGTCGTGGCCGCCGGGATGTACATCAATCCCGAGCGCTGCGAGCAGGTGATATTCGCCGATCCCGACTACCAGATGCTGGACTCCTTCATCGTCCGCAAGGGAAATCCCAAGGATCTTCACAATTACCAGGACGTGGTGAAGAAAAAGGCGCGGTTCGCGACCGGAACCGGGTATGCCGAGATCCAGTACGCCGTCGAGGCGGGGTACAAGGAGAGCGACATCCTCATCGTCCCGGACCAGGTCGCCGGGCTGAACGCCGTCGAGGCGGGGCGGGTCGACGTGTTCGCCGGCACCGCGCTCACCACCCGGGAAGTGGTGAAGAAGTCCGCCAGGACCGAGTCGACCAAGCCGTTCGCCCCGCTCGTCGACGGCAAACCGCATGTGGACGGGGGCGGGTTCGCGTTCCGGCCGACCGAGACGAAGCTGCGGGACGCCTTCAACGTCGAGCTGCGCGAGCTGAAGAAGAGCGGCGAGCTGTTCCGGATCCTGAAGCCCTTCGGGTTCACCAAGGCCGAGATGACCGATCTCACGGCGAAGGAGCTCTGCGGCGGATGACCTCGGGACTCTGGGAACTCGTCCTCAAGGGGATCTGGACCACCGTCCAGCTCCTCGTGCTCAGCGCCCTGCTGGCGGCGGCCGTCTCCTTCGCCGTGGGCATCGCGCGCACCCACCGGCTGTGGATCGTCCGTTTCCTCGCGGGCTTCTACACCGAGGTGTTCCGCGGGACCTCGGCCCTCGTCATGATCTTCTGGGTGTTCTTCGTGCTGCCGCTCGCCTTCGGCTGGCAGCTGGTGCCGATGTGGGCGGGCACGCTCGCCCTCGGCCTGACCTACGGCGCGTACGGTGCGGAGATCGTGCGCGGCGCCCTGAACGCCGTCGACCCCGCGCAGAAGGAGGGCGGGGTCGCGCTCGGCTTCACGCCCGCCCAGCGGATGCGCAAGATCCTGCTGCCGCAGGCGGTGCCGGAGATGATCCCGCCGTTCTCCAACCTGCTGATCGAACTGCTGAAGGGCACCGCGCTGGTGTCGGTCATGGGCATGGGCGACCTCGCCTTCAGCGGCAACCTGGTGCGCCTGGCGCTCCAGGAGAGCGCGGAGATCTACACGTACGTCCTCCTCATCTACTTCGTGATCGCGTTCCTGCTCACGCGGGTGATGCGAGGACTCGAACGCCACCTGAAGGCAGGTGTCCGATGACCTGGGACTGGAGTGCCGTCGGCGACTTCATGCCGCTCTTCTGGGACGGACTGTGGGTCACCCTGCAGGCGCTGGCCCTCGGCTCGCTGATCTCCTTCACGCTGGGGCTGGTGTGGGCGCTGCTGATGCGGGTGCCCACCCGGTGGGTGCAGTGGCCGGTCGGGATCGTCACGGAGTTCGTCCGTGACACCCCGCTGCTGGTGCAACTGTTCTTCCTCTTCTACGTGCTGCCCGAGTGGGGCCTGACCCTCTCCGCGATGACCACCGGCGTCCTCGCGATCGGCCTGCACTACTCGACGTACACGATGCAGGTCTACCGGGCCGGTATCGACGCGGTGCCCCCCGGCCAGTGGGAGGCGGCGACCGCGCTGAACCTGTCGAGGTCCCGGACCTGGCGTGCGGTGATCCTGCCGCAGGCGGTCCGCCGGGTCGTGCCGGCGCTCGGCAACTACGTCATCGCGATGCTCAAGGACACGCCGATGCTGATGACGATCACCGTCCTGGACCTGCTGGGCCGGGCGCGGCTCTTCTCCCAGGAGCACTTCCAGTTCACCGAGCCCGTCACGGTGATCGGCGTGGCCTTCATCGTCATCTCCTACCTCGCCTCCCTCCTTCTGCGCACCCTGGAGCGACGCCTTGTCCGTTGAGACCAGCAAGACCCCTGTCGACACCGTCTCCGAGAACACCGAGCTGATACGCCTGGAGCAGGTCACCAAGCGGTTCGGGGACAACACCGTCCTCGACCACCTGGACTTCTGCGTGGAGCCGGGCAAGCACGTCACCCTCATCGGTCCCTCCGGCTCCGGCAAGACCACGATCCTGCGGCTGCTGATGACCCTGACCAAGCCCGACGAGGGCACGATCACCGTGGACGGGCAGCGGCTCTTCCCGGCGCCCGAGAAGCAGGTCCGCGAGGTCCGCAAGAAGATCGGGATGGTGTTCCAGCAGTTCAACCTGTTCCCGAACATGAGCGTCCTGAGAAACGTCACCGAGGCGCCGGTCAGCGTGCTCGGGCTGTCCAAGGACGAGGCGGAGGAGCGGGCGCGCGAGCTGCTGGACATGGTGGGCCTCGCCGACAAGTGCGACGCCAGGCCGTCGAAGCTCTCCGGCGGCCAGCAGCAGCGCGTGGCGATCGCCCGGGCGCTGGCGATGCGGCCGCAGGTCCTCCTCCTCGACGAGGTGACCTCGGCGCTCGACCCCGAGCTGGTCGCGGGCGTCCTCGACGTCCTGCGGGACATCGCCCGCAGCACCGACATCACGATGCTCTGCGTGACCCACGAGATGAACTTCGCCCGCGACATCTCGGACCAGGTCCTGATGTTCGACTCCGGCCGGGTGATCGAGTCCGGCCCGCCGGAGAAGATCTTCAGCTCCCCCGAGCAGGAGCGGACGCGGGAATTTCTCGGCGCCGTGCTGTGACTACCCGGCGTGATCGTACGATCACAGCAGGTCCCGGCGGCGGGTCATGTCGCTGGCATATGCCTCCGGGTCAATGCCGCAGTTGAGGGAGACGCAATCTCGTCAACAAGCGCTCACTACCAGCCGCCTGCCCGTATCGTGGAGGAGATTCGCTGCCCGGATTACGGCCCAATGAGCGAGCGCAGGGGGAAAACCGTGGCGCTGAAGCACGAGCCGACCACTCCGCACCACTCGGCCCAGGACGCCCTGCGCGTCCTGGAGACAGTGGCCCGGCACACCACCGGCGTCACCGACGCCGAACTCGCCCGCCAGACCGGCTTCGGCACGGAGCGACTGACCCCGCTCCTGCGGATGCTGCGCCGCGAGGGATACGTCGAGCAGATCACCGACGGGGCGTACGTCACGGGGGACGCCCTGAGCCGCCTGGGCTCCGCGCACCAACGCGAGCAGGCCCTGCGCGACAAGCTCCAGCACACCCTGAACCGACTGCGCGACTCCGTCGGCGCCGCCGTCTACATCAGCCGGTACGTCGACGGCGAGGTCACCATCACCCAGTACGCCGACGGCCCGGCCACCCCCGCGGTCCACGAGTGGGTCGACTTCCGTTACTCCGCCCACGCCACCGCGCTCGGCAAGAGCCTGCTGGGCCAGCTCGACCACAACGGCCGGCGCGACCACCTCTCCCGGCACAAGATGGCCCGCCTCACCTCGCGCACCATCACCAGCGACAAGCTGCTGCTCTCCCGCCTGGAGTCCCAGCCGCCCACGATGCCCCACCTCGACCTCCAGGAGTACGCCGTCGGCACGGTCTGCGCGGCCGTCCCGATCACCGCCGGCGCCACGGCGGGCTGCCTGGCGCTCTCCCTGCCCGTCCAGGACGCCCACCGACTGCGCCAGGCCGCCGACACCCTGAACAGGAACGCGGCGCCGGTGCTGCTGTCGCTGGCGATCTGAGCCATGTCCGCGCGGCGCGGATCACACCGGCCGGCCTCCGGCCGGTGGTCCGGAGCACCCTCGCGGACCAGGTAGTATTTTCCTCGTCGCCGGCCGCCGAGAGGCGGAGGGCGAGAGTCATGCGCCGCTAGCTCAGTTGGTTAGAGCAGCTGACTCTTAATCAGCGGGTCCGGGGTTCGAGTCCCTGGCGGCGCACCATGTCGATGGCGGCTTGTGTTCGCGGAAAACGCGAACGCAAGCCGCCATCGTCGCGTCCGCGCGGCTTCACCGCGCATGTGGGGGCTTCTGTCACCCACACCCCCTCAGACAGGGCCTCTCGTGGACACGAGGAGCCCTTCGGCGTCCCTGCCGGTCAGCCTCCGGTACGTCCGCTCCCCGGGCGGCCGCCACCACACCGGGTCGGCGCACCGGACCCCCTCCCTCCTCAGCAACGCCCGGTGGATCTTGTTCGTGGCCGTGACCGGCATCCGCTCCACCACCCGCACGAACCGGGGCGCCATCTTCGTCCCCAGGTCCGGCTGGGCCAGCAGGAACTCCCCGAAGGATCCCGGCTCGAAGTCGCCGGCGATCGCCGCCATCACCTGGTCCCCGGTCACCGGGTCCGGCACCGCGTACACGGCGACGGCGTCGGCTCCCTCGTACCGGGCGAGGATGTTCTCGATCATCGCGGCGGCCAGGTTCTCGCCGTCGACGCGGAGGCGGTCGTCGGTGCGGCCCGCGAAGTAGAGGTAGCCGTCGGCGTCCCGGTAGAAGAGGTCACCGGTCCAGTACCCGCCGTCTCTGCGCCGCTCGGCCTCCGCCTCCGGGTTGCGCCAGTAGCCCTCGAAGGGGTTCGGCGCGCGATTGACCAGTTCCCCGATCGCCTCGTCCCCGTTCAGCAGCCGGCCGGCCGCGTCGAAGAGCGCGGGTGGGCACTCGGCGCGCGTTTGCTGGTCCAGGACGACGAGGCCGGGTCCCGCCCGGCCGACGGCGCCCGCCGGAGTTCCCGGCGACCACTGCACGGCCGCCCCGCCCTCCGAGGACCCGTACCCCTCCACCAGCCGCACCCCGAACCGCCGCTCGAACGCCGCCGCGTCCACCACCCCCGCCTCGGTGCCGAAGCCGAGCCGCAGCCGGTGGTCCCGGTCGTGCGAGCCCGGCTCGGTGGCCAGGACGTACTGGATGGCCCGGCCCACGTACGTGAAGTACGTCGCCCGGTAGCGCCGTACGTCCGTCAGGAAGCCGGACGCCGAGAAACGACGCCGCAGCGCCACGCCCGCGCCGGCGGCCAGAGCGGGGGCCCAGTCGGCGATCACCGCGTTGCCGTGGAACATCGGCATGCAGACGTAGTGCACATCGTCCGGGGTGACACCGAACTGCCCGGCCAGGGAGCGGCCGGCGGCGGCCAGGCGGCCCTGGGAGCAGATCGCGGCCTTGGGGGCGCCGGTGGAACCGGAGGTGAAGTAGAGGAGGAGGCGGTCGGAGGGGGCGGCGCGGGAGGGGTCGGGGCGGGCGTCGGCGTAGGGGGCGAGGAGGTCGTCGTACTCCCGCGTGCCGGTGGTCAGCAGGCGCACCCCGGGCAGGTCGAGGCCCCGCAGGAGGGGCAGCTGAGCGGGTTCGGTGACGAGGATCCGGCACTCGGTGTGCAGGATGTCGCGGGCCAGTTCCGGGCCGCGCCGGGTGGGGTTGATCCCGGCGACCGCCGCCCCCGCGAGCGCGGCGGCGGCCAGCCACAGCGGGAACTCCGGGGTGTTGTCCAGCAGGACGCCGAGGTGCGGGGGCGCGCCCGGCGGCAGGAGGTCGGTGAGCAGCGCCGCCCGGGCGGCGGCGCCGGCCGCGACCTGGTGATGGGTGAGGACGTCGTCCTCCCACCACAGCCCCGGCCGGTGGTCACCCCACCGGGCGTGGACGAGTTCGGCGACGGTGCCGTGCGAGGACTCCATGGGCGCGCACGGTAGTTGACGAACCGTCAGATGTGGATGGCTACGGCATGAAGGGCTCGGTCTCCGTGAAGACGAGGTGCGAGGTGACCATGAAGACGACACAGAAGGCGAGACCCACGCCGATGAAGAGCAGCAGGAAACCCGACTCCACGAAGAGCCTGCCGCGGGCCGGGCGGCGGGCCGTGGCCCGGTCGGGGCGGTCCGCGGTGTAGTGCACGGTGACGATGTCACCCTCGACGGTCGTCCCGGGGCCGTTCGCCTCCTCGAAGCGGACGGCACGGCCGTCGCGGGTGGTGAACTCGTAGACGTGGTGCAGGGTCGTGGACACCCGGTGGTCCCCGCCGCCGCTGGTCGTCGTGTACGACCGCAGGCAGCGCGCCTCCGCCGTGAGCCCGCTGCCCCAGGCCCGGGTGACGCTCCGGGAGCGTTGGACCACCGTGAACGCGGCGAGGAGAAGACCGGCGATCATGATCGACGGCACGGCGAGGAAGAGGACTTCCATGGTGTTCCCCCGGTGATGTGTGCCGGCCCGCGCGGCCGGTGTGGAGGGAACGTACCCGCCTGATCGGCGGGGTCGTCTCAAGGGAAGCTCAGAACTGCGCACGGCACGGGCCCCGTCCGCCGCCCGCGGGACCGCTCACGGCACCCGGGTCGCCCCCCCCGCCCCGTCTCCGTGGGGGAGCCGCGTGCACCACCGCACGGCCGACGGCCTTGCGCGGTGCACGCGACTGCTGCCCACGGACGATCAGAAGGAGACGTCCGAGCAGGCGTAGAACGCGTTGCCGGTGTCGGCGATCGTCCACACCGCGAGGATGACGTGGTGACCGCTCAGGCCGGACGGCAGGCGTCCGGTGTGGGAGAGCGTGGCGGGCGGACGCTGGCCGTTGTACGGGACCGTGAAGAACGGGGTGAGGTTGAGGTCCGAGCGGGCGAGGGCGTGGTTCTGGTTCCAGCCCTGCTTGGTGACGTAGTACCGGAAGTCGGTGGTGGCGTGCATGGCGGTGAACTGCCAGCGGAACGTGTAGTTCTGGCCGCCCGTCACCCTGGTCGTCGGCCAGGCGCCACCGCCCGGCCTGGTGGGCGAGTCGAGCTGGCCGAACCGGCTGTGACCGGCGGAGCAGATCTGCCCGTCTGCGGGTCCGGCCGCCGGGAAGCCCTTGGGGCCCTCGACGCTCTGCGGCTCCCACTGGATGTCGCCGCAGCCCGTGACGGTGCCGTTCTGGCAGAGCTTCTGCCGGCTGACGGGGAGGTCGGTGTAGCCGTGGCCGCTCGCGCCTCCGGCGGTGAGCACGAAGGCTCCTGCCGTGGTGAGCCCGAGCGCGGCGGCGTACCACTTGGTCTTTTTGCGCATGCTGCCGCTCCTGGAGAACGTGGGGAGTTCGGTGAGCCGTGCAGGGAGCTGTGCGTGCAGGTCTAGACCAAGTCTGAGATTATTGCCGCCCGTTGAACATGTCCATACCAATCGGGGACGGCTTTTACGGCGGGGGCCTTACGGCCGGGGGGCGGCTTACAACGGGGGGTGGCGTTACGGCGAGGGTGGCGTTACGGCGGGGGCGGCCTTACGGCGTCTGTTCGCCGCGCCCCGCGCAGAACGCCACCGTCAGGTCCTTCACCAGCGCCTTGCGCTCACCGTCGTCCAGCTCCACGAGCCCACGCATGGTCAGCCGGGTCACCGTGTCCTCCACCGAGTCGACGACCGAGGTGAGCACGGACGCCCGGTGCTGGGCGTCGAGCGCGGCGATCCGGCGGCGGTTCATCGCGGCGGCGACCTCGGGGGCGTACTCGACCCGGACCGGCTGCACCGAGTACACCTCCAGGCCGACCGCGCCCGCGTCCCGCGCCACCCGCCGGGTCAGCGCCTCCCCGGCCGCCTCGACCGACCCCCGGCCCGAGCCCGGCGTCTCCACCGGGAACCGGGCGAGGGCCGCCTCGACGCACTCGTGCAGATAGGTCTCGTGGTCCTCGACGCCGAGCGTGGCCCGCGCGGTGTCCCGCACCCGCCACACCACCAGCGCCACCACCCGCAGCGCGACCCCGTTGCCGTCGGCGGCGGGCATCGGCTCACTGCGCCAGTGCCGCAGCCGTACGTCGACCCGGCGGCGCAGCAGCAGCGGGTTCACCCACAGCAGGCCGGTGCGCCGGACCGTCCCCCGGTAGCGGCCGAACAGGTCGAGCACCCACGCTCTGCCGGTCCGGCCACGGGCGAGCCCGCCGAAGCCGAACAGCCCCAGCGCACCCGCCCCCGCGTACGCCGCCCACTGCGCCGGACCGAGTCCGGTGCCGGCGTGCTCGGGCAGCCGCAGCGCCTCCATCGCGAGCCTCGGCAGGACCCCGGCCCACCACGAGGTGGCCACACAACCCGCCGCCCCGCACACCCCGGCGACCACCCCCACCACGCCGGGCAGCACCCGGGCCGGCCGCTCCACGAGCTCGGGGTCGACCTCCGCGACCGGGCGGGGCTTCGCCGGCCCGGGCCGCCGGAGGCGCGGCTGCTCGCCGGTGCCCGCCCGGCTCCCGACCACGGCGGGCCCGAGCGGCACCGACGGCGGCTGCGGCTCGTCGCGGAACAGCAGGTGCAGGGGGATCTCGGTGGTCCCCTCGTTGTGGATCAGCCGGGCGGGCCGCGAGGGCCCCTCGGGCTCGGGCGTCTGTGAAGTGGTCGTGTTCACTGCCTGCCTCCAGCCTCCGCGCGCCAGATACGCCATGACAGTCCCCCGTTGACCTGCCCCGCCCCTGTCCGCCCCGATGTCCGCGACTGTCCGCATGTGCAGTATTTCCCGGGTGTCCCGCCACTCGCGCACGCTGTTGGTCCGAACGATGGACGCGGGCCCACGGAAGGACCGGAGGGCGGGGCCGCCCGGCCGGACGGTGGTCGGGGGCACCCCCGGACGTCATGTAGAGTTAACGACGTCAGCAGGCGCCGCTAGCTCAGTTGGTTAGAGCAGCTGACTCTTAATCAGCGGGTCCGGGGTTCGAGTCCCTGGCGGCGCACAGACGAGAAAGCCCCTCGCGCAAGCGAGGGGCTTTCTGCATGCCCGTGTCTCACCGCCCGGTCCCGGATCGCGTCCCGGTCAGATACGCCGACACGATCACGTTCGCCGTGTAGCTGCGGCTCACCCGGTCGAAGGTGCCGCCGCAGGTGATCAGCCGCAGCTCGGCGCGGCCCGAGGCGCGGGGGCCGTAGGCCTGGCGGGCGTCGAAGCGGTCGCGCCGGACCACCTCGACGTCGTCGACGGTGAACTCGGCGAGCTTGCCGTCGTCACGGACGACGCGGATCGTCTCGCCGGCCTCGAGCGTGCTCAGCTTGTAGAAGACGGCGGGCCGGGTCTCGGTGTCGACGTGCCCGACCATCAGCGCGGTACCGGCGGCGCCGGGTTTCGCGCCGGCCGCGTACCAGCCGACGACGCCTGCCTGGTCGTAGGGCGGCGGGTCGATCGCGCCCTGCGCGTCCAGGCCGCGGGCCACGACCGGCGCCTGCACGCCCAGCTCGGGGATGTCGATGCGCTGCGGCAGCGCGGCCCGCAACGGCTCGGCGGCGGGTGGCAGTTGCGCGTCCCCGGGCCTGCCCACGGCGGCCATGTCACCCGTGGTCGGCGCGGACAGCCCGGGCCGTACGTCGGTCACCTCGCGCCCCCACAGCCACAGCCCGAGCAGCAGCACCGCCCAGGCCACGCCGGTCAGGAGGCGCCCGGAGGAGCGTTCCCGGTCGGACATGGTCAGTCCGTCCCGCGGCCCCGGCGCACCGTCCGGAGCGCTACGACGACGGCGGCGACGCCCGCCAGGACCAGCCCGGTGATGGCGTGGGCCGTGCCGGGGGCGTCCACGTGGGCCTCGTCCGCGGTGGCGAGCGGGGCGGCGCCACCGCCGCCCGCACGGACGGGCGCGACCGGGGAGGAGTACGCGGAGGGGCTCGCCGAGCCCGCGACGACCCTGATCGTGCCCCTGACCCGGAAGTCGGCACAGGTGATCGTCACGCCGTAGGAACCGGGGCGGAGGGACGAACGGACCCGGGTCTCGCCGGCCAGGGTGCCGTCCGTGCCGGTGAGCCGGGCGTCCGAGACGAACGCCTGCGACACGGCCGTGGCCGTCTTCCCGGAACAGCCGCGCACCCTCAGCGAGACCTCGGCGCCCGGCCAGGGCGTCGACGGGGTCACCGAGACCTCGCCTCCCCCACTGCCGGCGTCCGCCGCGTATGCCGCGGACGCCGTCGCGGAGAGGGCGGCGACGACCGCCACGGCACCCGCACAGAGAGTTGCTCTCAATGAACTCATCGTGAACCTCCAGCTATCTGGAGGCTCCCCCCGGCGGCCACGGCCCGCATCCCCACAAGGGGCCCGCTACTCCGAACGGGTCACTTTCCCCGGGCACGGGGTTTCGGACGCGCCGAGGTCCGATGCCGAGGTCCGGTCAGACGCGGTCCACGAGATCCGCGATCGAGTCGACGACCTTCGACGGACGGTACGGGAAGTCCTCGACCTGCTCGGGCCGGGTCAGACCGGTCAGCACCAGGAACGTCTGCATCCCGGCCTCCATGCCGGCCAGCACGTCGGTGTCCATGCGGTCGCCGATCATCGCGCTGGTCTCGGAGTGGGCGCCGAGCGTGTTGAGCCCGGTGCGCATCATCAGCGGGTTCGGCTTGCCCGCGAAGTACGGCTTCTTGCCGGTCGCCTTGGTGATCAGGGCGGCGACGGCGCCGGTCGCGGGCAGCGGGCCCTCGGTGGAGGGGCCGGTCTCGTCCGGGTTGGTGCAGATGAACCGGGCGCCGTCGTTGATCAGCCGGACCGCCTTGGTCATGGCCTCGAAGGAGTACGTACGGGTCTCCCCCAGGACGACGTAGTCCGGCTCGTGGTCGGTGAGGATGTAGCCGATGTCGTGCAGCGCGGTGGTCAGGCCGGCCTCGCCGATGACGTACGCCGAGCCGTTCGGCCGCTGGTCGTCCAGGAACTTGGCGGTGGCCAGCGCCGAGGTCCAGATGTTCTCGATCGGCACGTCCAGGCCCATGCGGCGCAGACGGGCGTGCAGGTCACGCGGGGTGTATATCGAGTTGTTGGTGAGGACGAGGAACGGCTTGCCCGACTCGCGCAGCTTCTTCAGGAAGGAGTCGGCGCCGGGGATCGGAACGCCCTCGTGGATGAGCACACCGTCCATGTCGGTGAGCCACGACTCGATGGGCTTGCGGTCTGCCATGTGCGGGATCTCCTGCCGTACGCGAGGCGGTGCTGCGTCCGCCCCAGCCTAATCACAGGCCCGATCATGGGGAATGGCCGGATTCCGCTTGCTTCAGGTCCTCGGTCAGCGGCGACGACGCGCCAGCACCAGGGCGATGCCCGCGGCGAGGAGACAGACGGCCGTGGCGACGGCGCCGACCGGGGAGGTCAGACCGGTGCGGGCGAGTTCCTCCGCCTGCAGGGCGAGGGCGGGGAGGCCGGTGGGCGGGGCGGAGTCCGAGTCCGAGGCTGAGTCCGAGTCCGAGTCCGAGGTGGGCGCGGAAGCCGAGGTGGAGGCGGAGTCCGAGGCCGGGGCGGACGTCGAGGCGGAGGCGGAAGCGGTGGTGGAGGCGGAAGCAGGGGCCGAGGCCGCTGCGGAGGGGGAGGCGGAGTCCGAGTCCGCGGCGGGGTCCGGGGCCGACGCCTTGGGCTCCGGCGTCGTGGGGCGGGTCTCGGACTCGACGGTGAAGCGGTAGTCGTTGGACTGCCCGATCCACTCCCCGTCCTCGCCCTGCCGCTGGACGACGGCCGCGTTGGCGGTGACCTCGTTGGGCACGGCGTCCGAGGTCAGGGCGAGGCGCAGCTTGACGGTGACGGTCCTGCCCGGCGGGACGGTGAAGCCGAGGAAGGGGGTGACGGACACCTGGGGCTCGCCGGACCCGGTGGACTGGTCGCTGTCGGTGAGGGTGCCGACGAGTTCGTCCTCGTCGGTCGTCTCGAAGCGGACGGGGTGGGGTTGGCCGTCGGCGTAGAACTCCAGCTGGGGCTGGGACGGCTGCAGGGCGCGCTGGGCGTCGACGAGGACGACGACCGGGTGAACTCCGTCGCAGGCGCGGTCGGTGGTGTTGGTGAGGTCGAGGTACCAGGTGCCGAATCCGCCGCCGGCCCGGTAGGAGGCGGGCCCGCCGTGGAGACGGGTGGTCAGCGGAAAGTCGCCGGTGTCCGGCCCGGCACAACTCGGACCGGCTTCCGCGTACGCCGGCACCGGCGCCGACGCCGGGATGAGGGCGGCTGCTGCGGCGAGGCAGAGGGAGACAGGCTTGCACAGTCGCATGAACACGTGAGCCTGCCGGAGAGGGCGGTCGAACAGCGGCTGCCACCCCGTACGACCGTGCGAATGCGCTCGTTCGGCGGAGAGGAGGGAGGGGCGGAGAGCCGGAGAAGCCGAGAGGTCGGGCGGAGAAGGGGTGGGGGAGAAGAGGCGCGGCCGGGAATCGGGGGTCGCGGGCGCGGCCCCCTCAGCCGTCCGCCCTTCCGAACACCGGCCCCAGCAGCAGCTGGGCCGCGCCCTCCGCCACGACACGCGTGCCCCCCGTGGCCAGGCGTACCGGCACCGCGGCCTCCTGGGCGCCCTCGCGGCGGGCGTGTTCGAGGAGGACCGTGGTGACTCCGTGGACGAACGGGGCCGGAGTCGACGTGATGGTGCGGCCGCCCAGCAGGAGCAGGTCGATGTCCAGGAGGCCGGCCAGGTTGGCGGCGGCGATACCGAGGACGCGGGCCGCCTCGGGCACGTCGCCGCGGTTGATGGCCGCGAGGCAGAGCGCCTCGACACAGCCGCGGTTGCCGCAGGAGCAGGGCGGCCCGTCGAGCTGGACCACCTGGTGGCCGAACTCCCCTGCGCCGGTCCGGGCGCCCCGGTGCACGCTCCCGCCGATCACCAGCCCGGCACCGAGCCCCGTACCGAGATGGAGGTAGGCGAAGGAGCCGCGCTCGCCGCGGACCGCGAGGCCGAGAGCGGCGGCGTTGGTGTCCTTGTCGACGACGACCGGCACCCCGAGGCGACGCGCGAGCGTGTCCCGCAAGGGGTAGCCGTCCCACTCGGGGAAGCCGGTGACGCGGTGCAGGATGCCGTGGATGTGGTCGAGGGGACCGGGGAGGGCGACCCCGACGCCGAGGAGGGTGGGAGCACTGCCGGCGCCACCGACACCACCGGCACCGGCAGTAGCACCGGCAGTGACAGTCGGACTGGCAGTGGCGGTGGCAGTGGCAGTGGCAGTGGCAGCAAGCGCATCGCCGGCAACCCCCGCGCCCCCCTTCAACACCTCACCCACCAGCGCGTCGACCTCCCGGACCACCGTCCCCACGACGGCCTCCGCCCCCGCCCCCAGGTCCAGCCACACCGACCTCTCCCCCACCACCCGCCCGTCGAGCTCGGTGAGCACCACGAGGAGTTCGTCGCGGTCGAGGTGGACGCCGACCGCGTGTCCGGCCTCGGGGACGAGCCGCAGGACCGTGCGCGGTTTGCCGCCGGTGGAAGCGCGGCGGCCCGCCTCGGCCGCGAATCCGTCCTCCCGCAGTCGCGCGGTGATCTTGCTGACGGCCTGCGGGGTGAGCCCGGCGCGCTCGGCGAGCTCCAGCCGGCTGATGCCCTGCGGGCCGGCCGTGCGCAGGAGGTCGAGCACGAGCGCGGTGTTGTGACTGCGCAGAGCGAGCAGGTTCACCCCTGTGGCGACGCCCGCCGCGCCGCCGTTCGCCCTGCCTGCCGTACCGCCGTTCGTCCTGTTCACACCTCTATTGTCCTCCGCTCTTGCACTTTGGCAACAGCGTTGCGAAAGTAGATCTCATGACTGGCACTCCCCTCCGCGTGGGCCTCGTCGGCTACGGTCTCGCGGGCTCCGTCTTCCACGCCCCGCTGATCGCCGCCACCGAGGGCCTCGCCCTGGACACGGTGGTCACCTCGAACCCGGAGCGGCAGGAGCAGGCTCGCGCCGAGTTCGCCGAGGTACGCGTCACGGCCACCCCCGACGAACTCCTCGACCGGGCCGGCGACCTGGACCTGATCGTCATAGCGTCGCCGAACAAGACACACGTCCCGCTGGCCACGGACGCCCTGAAGGCCGGCCTCCCGGTCGTCGTCGACAAGCCGATCGCGGGCACCGCGGCCGAGGCGCGCGAGCTGGCCGCCCTCGCGGAGGAGCGCGGCCTGCTCCTCTCCGTCTTCCAGAACCGCCGCTGGGACAACGACTTCCTGACTCTCCGCCGGCTGCTCACCGACGGCGAACTCGGCGACGTGTACCGCTTCGAGTCCCGCTTCGAGCGCTGGCGCCCGCAGCTGAAGGGCGGCTGGCGGGAGTCCGGCGACCCGGCAGAGATCGGAGGTCTGCTGTACGACCTCGGCAGCCATGTCGTCGACCAGGCGCTGGTCCTCTTCGGTCCCGTCACGCAGGTCTACGCCGAGTCGGACGTCCGCCGCCCCGGCGCGGAGACGGACGACGACACCTTCATCGCGCTCACGCACGCGAACGGCGTCCGCTCCCACCTGTACGTCTCCGCGACGACCGCCCAGCTCGGCCCCCGTTTCCGGGTGCTGGGCTCGCGGGCGGGCTATGTGAAGTACGGCCTGGACCCGCAGGAGGCCGCCCTGCGCGAGGGCCTGCGCCCGGGTCCCGACTGGGGCACCGAACCGGAGGAGCTCTGGGGCCGCGTCGGTGCTGGGGGTCCCCCCTCTGGGGGAGAGTCCCCGGTGACCGGCGGCGGACGCCCCGTACGGACCCTGCCCGGCGACTATCCCGCCTACTACGCTGCGGTGGCCAAGGCACTGACCGACGGCGGTCCCAACCCGGTGACCGCACTGGAGGCGGCCGCCGCCCTCGACGTACTGGAGGCGGCCCGCCGTTCGGCACGAGACGGAGTGGCGGTGACGCTGTGACCCACGAGATCACCCCGAAGTTCACCCCGGAGATCACCCCGACCCTGGAGGAGCTCCAGGCCCAGGAACGGCGGCTGGTCTTCGGCCGGTTCACCCACGACGACGCGTGGGCGCTCGGCTCCCTCCTGGTGGAGCTGGCCCGCGAGCGCCAGGCGCCGGTCGCCATCGACATCCACCGCGCCGGCCAGCAGCTCTTCCACGCCGCCCTGCCCGGCTCCACCCCCGACAACGACGCCTGGATCGCCCGCAAACGCCGGGTGGTGGAGCGCTACAGCGCCTCGTCCTACCTGGTCGGCGCCCGCCACCGCGCCAAGGGCACGACGTTCGAGGACTCCTCCCGTCTGGACCCGGACGAGTACGCGGCGCACGGCGGCTCCTTCCCGATCAACGTCGAGGGGGTCGGCGTGATCGGGGCGGTGACGGTGTCGGGCCTGCCGCAACTGGAGGACCACAGGTTCGTGGTGGAGGCTCTGGAGGAGTTCCTGGAAAAGCACTTGGGCTGAAACGCGCCCCTTAAGGGGCGCGGGGCCGTGCCGATGTGCGGCTCCGCCGCGATGGGGGTCCCCCCGCTCATGGGGGTCCCCCCGCTCATGGGGGTCCCCCCGCTCATGGGGGTCCCCCATGCTCGAGCGAAGCCGAGAGTGGGGGAGAAGCCGAGAGTGGGGGAGCGACCAGCCACACACCGCCCGCAGCCACGAACCACCGCAGTTCCCCGCCTCCCCAGCGGAGCGCTACGCGTCCTTGAACTCCTGCCGCTGCCTGCCCAGCCCCGAAATCTCCAGCTCGACCACATCCCCGGCCCGCAGGAACGGCTTCGGCTCGGGCGCGCCCAGCGCCACCCCCGCCGGCGTCCCGGTGTTGATGACGTCACCGGGGTAAAGGGTCATGAACTGGCTGACGTACCGCACGACTTCCCCCACGGGGAAGATCTGCTCGGCCGTCGTCCCGTCCTGCTTCAGCTCACCGTTGACCCACAGCCTCAGCGAGAGCCGCTGCGGATCCGGCACCTCGTCGGCCGTCACCAGCCAGGGCCCCAGCGGGTTGAAGGTCTCGCAGTTCTTCCCCTTGTCCCAGGTCCCGCCCCGCTCGATCTGGAACTCCCGCTCGGACACGTCGTGCGCCACCGCGTAGCCGGCGACATGGGCGAGCCCCTCCTCGGCCGACTCCAGGTAGCGGGCCGTACGCCCGATGACGACCGCGAGTTCCACCTCCCAGTCGGTCTTGGTGGACCCACGGGGGACGAGCACCGTGTCGTGCGGCCCGACGACGGTGTCCGCGGCCTTGAAGAAGATCACCGGCTCGGCGGGCGGCTCGGCCCCGGTCTCCCGGGCGTGGTCGTGGTAGTTCAGCCCGATGCACACGATCTTGCCGATACGGCCCAGCGGCGGCCCGATGCGCAGCCCGGCCGGGTCCAGGAAGGGCAGCTCGCCGGAGTCGACGGCGGCCCGGATCCGGCCGAGCGCCGCGTCGTCGGCGAGCAGCGCGCCGTCGATGTCGTCCACGACACCCGACAGGTCCCGCAGGCTTTCGTCGGCCTCGAGCAGCGCGGGGCGCTCCGCGCCCGCCGGACCGACTCGCAGCAGCTTCATGATCACAATCTCCCTCGATGGCGGAGCGGCGCCCGCCGACGGGTGCAACCACGATGCGGACCTGGTGCAGCCATCGGATGACTGGTCGATCCTCCGAGCTGGGCGTCCACTCCGCAATACCCGGTTCACGTACTGGACCTTCACCCGGGGCACGCCGGACCGCCACCGGGCCGTCGTCAGGCCCCTCATTGGGCCGCCACTGGTCCGTCATCGGACCGCCACCAGGCCGCCACTGGACCGGGCGCCCCGGATCGTCACCGGTACAGGACCGCCCGCTCGACAGCGCTCCACGCCGTGCTGGTGACGACGTACAGCGCGGCGGCCAACGGCACCACGGCCACCGTCACCAGCGTGAAGAAAGACATGAACGGCATGACCTTGGTGACGGCGTTGACGGCGCCGGCGGCTCCGGCCCCGGGCAGGTCGTCCGCGGCGGCGGCCATCGCCGGGTTCGTGGCCGTCATCCGCTTCGAGAGGCGGTAGCCGAAGGTGGCGACGGCCGTGACGACCACGAACAGCCCGAGGTAGACCAGCCCCGCCCCGCCGAACATCCCGCCGTCCGCGAGGGCGTCCGTCCAGCTGTCGCCGAGGGGCGCGTCGAACAGCCGGTGGGTGAGCAGCGCGTTCGTCTCGCCGCCGATCGTGGAGTGCGAGAAGACGTAGTAGAGGAGGAAGAACGCGGGGAGCTGGAGCAGGCTGGGCAGGCAGCCCGACAGCGGGGACACCTGTTCCTTCGTGTGCAGCTCCAGCACCGCCTGCTGGAGCCGCTCCGGGTTCCGCGCGTGCTTCCTGCGCAGTTCGGCGATGCGCGGCTGGAGCGCGGCCCGGGCCTTCTGCCCGCGCGCGGCGGCCCGGGACAGGGGGTGGACGAGGAGTCGTACGAGCGCGGTGAACAGGATGATCGCGGCGGCGGCCGCGGAGGCGTGGAAGAGGGGTTCGAGCAGGTCGGCGAACCACTCGACGAGGTGGACGAAGACGGACATGGGTGAGGAGCCCTCCGGGGGTCTCGTCGTGCCGGGGAAGTGATGACTGGCGGCATGACGACGCGCGCGGGAGCACGGTGAACCTGGGGTGATGTGCCCTGAGGGATGCCCTGGGTGATGTGTTTTGAGGGATGCCCTGGGTGATGTGCCCTACGCGACGGCCGTCGGCAGGGCGTGCCCGGGTGCCCTGGGCCGTGGCCGGCCGGAGGCGTCGGGGTCGCGCTGGGGCAGGAAGGCCGTACGACGGTCCCGGTCGCGTATGGCCGTACGCACCCGCGTGGGCGGCACGGCCGGCACGCAGCGCGCGGCGACCAGGCAGCAGACGGCGAGCGCGGCACCGGCGGCGGCGGTCGCGGCGAGCGCGACGGTGGCGGAGAGGCCGCCGGTGTCGAAGAGGGCGAAGTCGAGGAGGAAGAAGAGGAGGACGGCGGACGGACGCAGGGCGGTGACCCAGTCGCGCATCACGAGCACTCCCCCTTCCCTTGGTCCCTGTCCCTCATGAGGACGTCCGGACCGGTACGAGAGTTCCGCAGGCGTACAAGAGTTCCGCAGGCGGGGCATTCGCCGTACGGGCCGAGTCCGGTGCCGCGGTCGGCGTGCCGTACGTCGGTGAGGCGCCGCGCGGCAGCCCGCCCTACCCGCGTGACCGCGGCTCCGTGGCGGTCAGCTTCCCCCACACCACCAGGCGGTAGCGCGAGGTGTACTCGGGCGTGCAGGTGGTGAGGGTGAGGTAGCGGCCGGGGGTGTCGTAGCCGTAGGAGGGCCTGGTGAGGGAACGCGGCACGGGCTGGATGACGCCCGCGTCGCGGGGTGAGGTGCGCGGCAGGATCACGTCGACCGTGTACGTGTAGGTCGCGTTCCTGGTCGCCACCTCGATCTTGTCGCCCTTCTTGAGGTGGTTGAGGTACCGGAACGGCTCGCCGTGCGTGTTGCGGTGCCCGGCGAGGGCGAAGTTGCCCGCCTGGCCCGGCTGTTGGGTGTGGCTGTAGTGGCCGGCGTACCCCTTGTTGAGCACCTGCTGCTTGCTGGTGCCCTCGGCGACGGGGACGCGCAGGCCGAGGCTGGGGATGCGGAGGACGGCGTAGGCCTGGGAGGGCCGAGGGGCGGCACCGGACGAGAAGTGGTCCGGGCTGCCGCCGGACCGCGCGGCGGTACGACCGCTGCCGGAACCGGCGTCGGAATCGGAATCGGAATCTGAGCCGGAGTCGGAGTCAGAGCCGGAGTCGGATCGGGAGCCGCCGTCGCCGATGACGTCGTCGGCGCCGCCGGTCTCCCACTCCCGCTCCAGCGCCTCCACCCTCCGCTCGGCCCCCTCCTTCGCCTCCTGGTTGGTCCACCACAGTTGATGCGCGACGAAGAGAAGGACCAACACCCCGGCGGTGACGAGGAGTTCGGCGCCGCTCCAGAGCACCCGCCGGTACCGGGCGCGCCGCCGCCGGGTGCTGTGCTGTACGAGGGGTGTCCGCACGCGGGGCACCATAAGCGGAGCGGCACGAGGTCTCCAGCCCCGCACACGCACGCCTGCTCCCCTCGGCACTTCCTCCAGAGGTTTGAGAAAGGGCTGTCGGAACTCTCGACAACACCACTCACGACACCCGATGCTTCGTGTCGCACCCGATGAGCCGGTTGGGACGACCGGCGGAACGGGCCGGTCGGGACGTTCGCGCCCGGTCTGAGTCGAGCGAAGCGGAGAAGTCATGATCCGACGCAGAACCCTGCTGGCGGCCACCGGCGGCGCGCTCCTCGGGAGCGCGATGGCGACGGGCACGGCCCACGCCGACGCCACGATCGCCGTCAACCCGTCGACGTCGTACGGCACGTGGGAGGGCTGGGGCACCTCCCTCGCCTGGTGGGCCAACGTCTTCGGCAACCGGAACGACTTCGCCGACCTCTTCTTCACCACCAACTCGGTGACCTACAACGGCACGGCCCTCCCCGGCCTGGGCCTCAACATCGCCCGCTACAACCTCGGCGCGAGCAGCTGGAACAGTGTGGGCGGCGAGACGATGGTCGCGTCGCCGAACATCCCCGCCTTCAAGCAGATCGAGGGCTACTGGCAGGACTGGAACAACGAGGACCCCACCTCCTCGGCCTGGGACTGGACGGCGGACGCCAACCAGCGCGCGATGCTGCAGAAGGCGACCCAGCGGGGCGCGACGACCGAGCTGTTCGCCAACTCCCCCATGTGGTGGATGTGCCTGAACCACAACCCCTCGGGCGCCTCCGGCGGCGGCAACAACCTCCAGTCCTGGAACTACCGCCAGCACGCCTCCCACCTGGCGGCCGTAGCCCTGTACGCCAAGAACAACTGGGGCGTGAACTTCTCGACGGTCGACCCCTTCAACGAGCCGGCCTCGACCTGGTGGACGGCCACCGGAACGCAGGAGGGCTGCCACATGGACCCGGCGGTCCAGGCGGCCGTACTCCCCTACATGCGCAGCGAGCTGGACAAGCGCGGCCTGACGGGCGTCCGCATCTCGGCCTCCGACGAGACGAACTACGACACCGCTCGTTCGACCTGGGCGTCGTTCAACTCCTCGACGAAGGCCCTGGTCAACCAGGTGAACGTGCACGGCTACCAGGGCTCGGGCGGCCGCCGGGACCTGCTCTACACGGACGTGGTGACGACGTCCGGCAAGAAGCTGTGGAACTCGGAGACGGGCGACAGCGACGGCAGCGGCTACACCATGGCCTTCAACCTGCTCTACGACTTCCGCTGGCTGCACCCCACGGCCTGGGTCTACTGGCAGGTCATGGACCCGACGGCAGGCTGGGGGATGATCAAGTACGACGAGAACACCCTGCAGCCCGGCGCTGTCGAGACGAAGCTCTATGTGATGGCGCAGTTCAGCCGCCACATCCGCCCCGGGATGAGGATCCTCGACACCGGCGTGAGCTACGCGGTCGCAGGCTACGACGCGACCGCGAAGCGCCTGGTCATCGTGGCCCTGAACACCTCCACCTCGGCCCAGACCCTGACCTTCGACCTCTCCCGCTTCACGACGGTGACGGGCGGCTCGGGCGGTCTGGTCCCGCGGTGGAACACGGTGACCACGGGCGGGGACAAGTACAAGGCGTACTCGGACCGGTTCCTGAGCGGGAAGTCGGTGTCGGTGCCGTTCGCGGCGAAGGCGGTGCAGACGCTGCAGATCGACGGGGTGACGATCTAGGTGACGATCGAGGTGGCGATTTAGGTGGCGATCTGGGTGGCGATCTGGGTGGCGATTTAGAGGGGCCGGACGCCCGGGGGCCGGGTGCCGAGCGCCCGGCCCGGATCGGGCACCTGGCCCGGATCGGCACCTGACCCCGATCGGGCGCCTGGCCCGGATCCGGCGCCTGGCCTGCAGATACCTCTCCTTTGTCATCGGCGGGCAGTACGGTGTCGTGCATGCGCCCCGACACGCCTGCCGAGAACGTCGACCACACCGCCGAAGCGGCACGCCTGGAGCGGACCGCCGGCCTGTATCCCGAGGACGCCGAGGCCCTGCTGCTGCAGGCCGCGGCCCACCTGGAACTGTCCGGCGACCGCCCCGCCGCGACCGCGCTCTACGACCGCCTGCTGTCCTCTTCCCCGGACGGCCTGGAGAACCCTCACCTGGTACGGGCCCTCAAGGCGTCCAACCTCTGGGAGTACGGCCACGAGGCGGAGGCCAGAGCCATCATCGAGGGCATCCGCACGACCGCCCCCCGTGACCCGGCCCCCTGGGTGATCGTCGCAGAGGCGTTGGAGACCCACGACGAGCTGGAGGCGGCGCAGGAGACGTTCACGGAGGGGGTGAGGCTGCTGCTGACGGACGTGGCGGAGCCCCCGTACTCCACGCACCCGCTGCTGTTCGGCCGCCACCGGGTACGGCGCATGCTGGGCGCGGCCCACGACGAGTGGGACATGCTGGCGGACACCCTCCACTCGTCGCCGGTCTCCCTGGACGAGCTCCACGACCCGAAACGGGTCTGGTCCCTCGGCTCCGACAACCCTCTGGAGCTGGAGGCCGAGATCTGGCGCCTGCGGGCCGAGCTGGGCGCGTACCGAGAGGCCCTGTCCCGCCCCTTCCCGGTGGCCGTACTGCACTGGCCGGCGGGGGAACTGGCGGAGCTGGTGACCGCCTATCCGTCGCTCGCGGAGGAGTACCCCTCCCACGAGGAACACCTCTCCGGGATAGAGGGCGCACTGCGGGAGCTGGCCGCTTCCGGCACCCCGAACCTGGGCATCGTCACAGCGACCGTGCCGTCGTACGAGGCCTTCGCCGCCTCGGAGGGGACTTCACCGGGGGACACCGACCTGCTGCCGCAGTACGCGACGACGCTCGCGGCACGGGGACGAGCGGTGGCCTGGCCACCGCAGAGGGGGGCTGATTGCTGGTGCGGGACGGGGCGTGCGTATGAGGGGTGCCACGGGAACACACACCACCTGTAAGGCGGACCGCTCCGCCGTAGGCAGGCCAGGCAGGCCAGGCAGGCCAAGGTGACCCAGCCATGGCTGACGTTCGCCTTGCTCTTCGCCGCAGGATGGCTCGCCTACGGCCTCCGCGTCACCCTGAACGCCCTCCGGGGACGCGAAGGCCTACGGCGGCTCGGCGTCCGGGGTACGCGTACAGAGGGTGAGGTCGCCCGGGGCCCGCGCCGCGAGGGGGATGTGATGCACCCCGCCCAGGTCCGCTACCGGGCGGGCCCCCACGAACAGACCTACCGACGAGCCCCTCTCAACGCCGACCGGCATGTGCTTCGGGTGGGACACGAGGTGGTGGTGCGGTACGACCCCGCGGATCCTCGCCGGGTGGTTGTGGTGCGGACGCAGGCGTCGTTCAGTCCTTATACGTACCTGGTGTGTGGGGTGGGGGTGTGCTTGTTCGGGGTGGGGTTGGCGGTGTGGAGCCTGGTGTGAGAGGGGCCTCGCCAGACCAGACGGCGCCCGGTCACCCCCGCCCCGCAGCACAGCCGACGACCGGACTAAGTGGCGGCGCACTCTGCGACCCCGAGGCAACACCTCCAGCGCGCCGGCAGAATGCTCACGTGTCTGGTGCTGTTCCGCCGCTTCTGGGAGCACGAGCCTGCCAAGACCATTGCCGCAAGCATCGCTGCATTATTGGCATCCCGGAAGCCGCCCACGCAGTCTCATTCTGCTGCCGACTTGTCCAAGTCATGACGGGCTTCACAGCTGCACTGACGGGCTAGCTGAGGCCACTGACCCCACCCCATAACTCCCTGTGATAGCGGACATACTCCTCATGCACCTTGTGCTTCCGGTGCGTCTTGAGCTTCGCCCGCAGCCCGTCGCCGAACATTCCCGCCCGCACCACGATGGACCAATCCTCCGCGATGACCACGGCCCCGATGTCCAATCGAACGTGACAATTGGGGCAAAGGCAGAGGATATTGCGCTCCACGTCAGGCCCCTTGTGGGGCTTACCCAAGGGCTTGATGTGCGCGCCTTCGCTGTAGGGCTTCTCATCTGGGCCGACCAAGCGCAAGCCGCACATCTGGCACTCGTGGTCGTAGAGCGCCTTGATACGCCGTACGGTGGCGGGGTCACGCACGATGCGTTGGACGCGGGTGACACGCGTCGTCGGGAGTTTCTCCGATTCGGCGTGCTCAGACGAGTCGTCATCGTCATGGTCGCCGTCCACAGCTTCCGCCTCTGGGTCCAGCAACACCTCCTGCTGTCCCAGTACCTCGGCGATCCTGCGCTCAGCAGCGGTCAGTTCCTGCTCTGGAGCAGGAAGGCGCTCCAGATCAAACTGACAGATCTCGATAGGCGAGCCGTCGGGGGCTGGCGACTTGGATATCGCAGTACGAATGGCCGTGATCTCGTACAGGCCGTCATACCTGTAGCCCTTGCCCGGAGAGTACCGCTCGTCGCCCTTATGGCCCCGGATAATCCGGACGTGGTAGCCGCGCTCGTAGCTGAGCGCAAGCGCTGCGTTGTCCCGGTAGTCCCAAGACTGACTCCGCAGTAGCGACTTACCGTCTTTAGCCTTCTCCTTGTCAGGGGATGCACCTGTGTACCGAACCCAGGTCCAGCCATCCTCGTCGTCCACATACCCACCGTTGAGCACGATGGCGTCGGCGACGTACACGCCGTCCTCGTCCTTCAGGCGCGAGATCCCCCGCATGTTGTCGCTGTGCAGCTTGGCGTCCCTGACTTCGACTCGTCCAGGGAAGACATCACCAGGTAAGACGCCGTCTATGTGACCGATCACTCGCTCGCCCATCACACCATACTGATCGAAGATGATCGCTTATGTCACGTCAGATTCTTATGCTGACCAGTCAGCGCCGAACCCGAGCCCCTCCCTCCGCCTTGTCAGTGGCTGCTGTTAGAACTGGTCGTGGCTCAACGAAGGATCGGGGGAGCGACGGTGGTGCAGTCAGGAGATCTGTCACAACCTGTAGCGGGTGTGTACGAAGAGCTCATCACCGAAGGCATGCAGGCACAGATCGATCGGCTGAACGCAGCCGGATGGAAGCCCATCCACGCGGAGGTCAGCGCGGAATCTTCGCCGCATGTCCTCGCCCGCTACATCGGCGAGGCGGTTGGGCGACGGTTGAGTCAGCTGCCCCATGACAAGCAGGTCGCCGCTGCCAACCAGATCATGCAGTCGCTGATCACCAACGCGCCAGATCCTGACGCGGACGACGCAGTGACCGCGATCGCCGACGGTCCTCGGCAACTCTTGGCCCTGGCCGAGCAAGAGGCGCCTGGCGTCTACGCCATCAGACCCCTCACTCCTCTCTCCGAGACAGCCTTGATCACCAACGCCCCCGACGACCCCAGCTTGGGTGCAGAGTTGCGAGCGGAACTGGCTACCGCAGACCACATCGACCTGCTCTGCGCGTTCGTGAAGTGGTACGGCATAAGGGTCCTTGAGGACTCACTCCGCGCGGCCAAGGAACGCGACGTACCCATCCGGGTCATCACGACCACCTACATCGGCGCCACCGACCGCCATGCCCTGGACAGACTGGTGCGCGAGTTCGGCGCTCAAGTGAAGGTCAACTACGAGATCAGGTCGACGCGTCTGCACGCCAAAGCCTGGCTGTTCCGCCGCAACACCGGCTTCGATACGGCGTACGTTGGCAGCTCTAACCTGTCGAAGGCCGCGTTGCTTGATGGCTTGGAATGGAACGTACGGCTGTCTTCCGTTGCCACGCCCAGAGTGCTCGACAAGTTCGAGGCAACCTTTGACGCCTACTGGGCCGACACGGCGTTCGAGGCGTACGACCCGGACCGTGACGGCGAGCGGCTCACCGAGGCTCTGGCTCAGGCCGGCGGCACGGGTGCGGGAGGAGAACTCAAGATCAACCTCTCTGGTCTTGCGGTGCATCCTCTCCCACACCAGAGGGACATGTTGGAGCGTCTCCATGTCGAGCGGGAAGTTCGTGGCCGCAGCCGGAATCTTCTCGTCGCGGCGACTGGTACGGGGAAGACGGTCATGGCCGCCCTGGACTACCGCAACATGCGTGATACGCGCGGTGGGCAGCTTCCGCGCCTGCTCTTCGTCGCTCACCGTAAGGAGATCCTCAACCAGTCCCTGCGGACCTACCGAGAGGTGCTCGACAACGCCTCCTTCGGTGAGCTCCTCCACAGCGGCAAAGAGCCTCGGGACTGGACGCACGTCTTCGCCAGCGTCCAGTCGCTCAACCTTCAGCGGCTGGAGCAGCTCGATCCCGAGCACTTCGATGTCATCGTCATCGATGAGTTCCACCACGCCACCGCGGAGACGTACAGACGGGTCATCGACCACTTCAAGCCAGCCGAATTGCTTGGTCTCACCGCCACCCCTGAGCGGATGGACGGGCTCAACGTGCAGGACGAGTTCTTCAACGGCCGTATCGCCGCCGAGCTGCGGCTCTGGGAGGCGCTCGAAAACGATCTGCTGTGCCCCTTCCACTACTTCGGGGTTCCGGACGGTACGGATCTGACTCGTCTCAACTGGCGATCGGGCACGTACGACCGTGATCAGCTCGGGAGTCTCTTCACGGGTGACGAGGCCCGGGCCCGGATCGTCATCAAGCAGGTCGAGGACAAAATTTCCCAGCCCGCGGCGATGCGGGCGCTCGGATTCTGTGTGACCAAGGCGCATGCACACTTCATGGCCGAGTGCTTCCGCCGGGCCGGGTTCCAGGCAGCGGCTCTCGACAGCGACTCGCGCCCCGAGGTGCGCGAGGAGACGCTCGATGACCTAAAGGCAGGTCGCATCCAGGTGATCTTCTCGGTCGACCTGTTCAACGAGGGACTGGACATCCCGGACGTCGACACACTGCTGCTCCTGCGCCCCACGAACAGCGCGACCGTCTTCCTCCAGCAGCTCGGGCGCGGGCTGCGCCGTACGCCGAACAAGCCTGTCCTGACTGTGCTCGACTTCATCGGGCAGCATCGGGCGGAGTTCCGCTTTGAGGAGCAGTTCCGGGCGCTGACCAACCTCTCGCGCAACCGCCTGATCGACAGCATTGAGCGCGACTTCCCGCAGTTGCCCTCCGGCTGCCAGATCATCCTGGAGGGCAAGTCCAAGGATCTCGTCTTGGACAACATCCGCACCCAGCTCAAGGCCACCATCACCACACTGGCCAAGGAAGCCAAGGCCTACAGCACTCCGCGACTGGCTGACTACCTACATGAGAGCCGACGCGACATCCAGGAGCTCTACAAGAGCGATAACTCTTGGACCAAGATCCTGCGTAAGGCGGGATTCCTCCGGGAAGAGGCTCCGTCAGGCGAAGCAGAACTCCTCAAACGCGTTCACGCTTTCCTGCACGTCGACGACCGAGAGCGGGTCCAGGCGTATCTCCGCCTGCTCGCAGATGACGCCCCTGGCTACGACTCTTTGAACCCTGGGGAGCAGGCGTACGCCCGTATGCTCTTCTTCAACCTGTGGGACAACGCCGGTGGTTTCTCCAGCTACCAACAGGGCCTCGAGTCGTTGCGCGCCCAGCCGGCATTCCGTGACGAGCTTCAGCAGGTCCTGTCGTACGCTCTCGAAGAGGCTGATCACTTCCCTCTCCCGCTGGAAGGCCCACTCTCCCACATCCCCTTGAAAGTCCACAGCGCCTACAACCGCTCCGAGATCCTCTCTGCCCTTGGAGTGGCACGGCTGGGCGGCCAGATGCCCAGAGACTTTGGGCAGGGGGTGCGCTGGGTGGAGGAGCTTAAGACCGACGCCCTTCTCATCACCCTGGAGAAGAGCGAGCGGGACTTCTCCCCTACGGTCCGCTACAAGGACTACGCGATCAGCTCGACTCGCTTTCACTGGGAGTCCCAGAGCACCACTCCGGAAAACTCGGTAACCGGCCTGCGCTATCAGCAGCACGCCCAGCAGGGGAGCCATGTTCTCCTGTTCCTGCGTCGCTACAAGCGCAACAGCATCGGCAAGGCCGAGCCGTGGATGCTGCTGGGACCGGCCACGTACGCGGGGCACACCGGCAGCAAGCCCATGGCGATCACCTGGGATCTGCACCACGAGCTTCCCGCCGATGTGAGCTCGTACGCCTCAATCACGAGCGGATGAGAGCCCCGGGGCTGTCTAGGTAGACGTGTTGGCTTCGGCCTCGAAGTGCATCTGAGCACGGTCGAGAACCTCGTCCACATCGCAGCCATGGGCTCGAAGCCAGTGCAGGAAGTCTGTAATGGCATCGATCACGGCTTCCTCGGCAAGGGCCGTGCTCAGGCTGCCCGAGCTTGTACCGCTAGGCGGTTTCGTCGCCGCGTAGAGGCCGAGCAACCTCTCCGCCCGCATCACACCGGGGCTTCCGATGTGGCCGGTCGGTGAGGTGAGCGCTGTTGCCAACTCACACCAGGTCACCTTCCGGTCGGCACCGAGCTGAACACCCCAACGGTCGGCCAGGGCGTCCACCAGGGCCATGCCGCGTCCGCCCTCTGACTCAGCGTCCACGGCAACAAGCGTGGGGAGGGCATGGGTGTCGGGGTCGTGGACCTCAATGCGCAGATACGTGCCATTCATAGAGACCGCGAGCGTGGCCGGGGTTCCGGGACCTACGTGCGTGATGACGTTGGAGACCAACTCGCTCACGCACAGTTGGGCTTCGTCGGCGATTTGGTGCAGCCCCCAGATGCCCAAGTGCAGCCGCATGACCCGGCGCAAGGCGGCCACCTCAGTCGGCTCAGCCGTGAAGGCAAGGTCCCAAGGCTTGCGCGACATGCACGCTTCCCGTCCCACGAAGAACCCCTCTCGGTTACAACGCACCCCATGCGCCACGCAGCGTCACGGGCACTCACGATGAGTTGCATTGCCATCAGGGTGCTGTGCACGCATCCCCTCATGCAATGTGCACGGCGGGATTCCCACTTCCGAGTGATTGGCAAGCACACCTCTTGGCGCGAGACTGAACGCCCGCTACCGGAAACGGGGTTGATATGGCCGGGTCACCAACGGCACGCCGACGTCGTCTGTCGATCGAGCTGAAAAAGCTCCGCGAGCAGAGCGCGCTCACGTGCGCCCAGGTCGGCGCAGCCCTGGACTGGAGCGGCTCCAAGGTCAACCGCATGGAAACGGGCAGCGGACGGGTCCAACCATCGGACATCGATGCGCTGTGCCGGTTCTACGGCACCACTGAGGAACTGCGAGAGTTCCTCAAGTCGCTGGCCCGGCAAGCCAAGGTGCGGGGCTGGTGGCAGGTCCACGGCTCAGGCGTTCCGGAGTGGTTCAACATCTACATCGGCCTGGAACAGGACGCGTCCACCTTCCGCCAGTACCAGTGCGAACTGATTCCCGGCCTCATGCAGACCCACGCTTACGCCTCGGAGCTCCACAGGACCGGTTCGCACATGTCCGCCGAGGACATCGACAGGGCCGTACGGGTGCGCATGGAGCGCCAGGACATGCTGAGCCGACCCGATGGTCCCGAAGCCTGGTTCATCGTGAACGAAGGCTCTCTGCGCAACGTCATCGGAGACCGTGCGCTGATGCGGGAGCAGATGGAACGCATCCTGGACGCCGCCCGGTTGCCGAGTGTGACCCTCCAGGTTCTTCCTTTCGACTCGGGCACCTATCCGGCCACGGGTTCCTTCACCATGCTGGGTTTTCCGGCCCCTGAGGATCCTGACCTCGTATACCGGGACGGCATTACCGATGCTGTCTACCTGGAGGGCGAGCATCACGTTCGTGAGTACACCCGGGCGTTCGACGGTCTTCGGGCCGCGGCCCTGAGCCCTCAGCGTTCGGCCCATCTGATCGAAACGATCTTGAAGGAATACGCAAAGTGAGCATTGCAGAGCCCAGCAGTTCCAGCCGCCTGGTGTGGTTCACGTCTTCCTACAGCAACGGTGCCGGCGGGGAGTGCGTCGAGTGCGGGCTGATGGAGGAAGGCGCGGTCGTGCGCGATTCCAAGGTGTCGGGAGGGCCGGTGGTGGCCGTGGGAAGCAGGGCTTGGCGTTCCTTCGTGACGGCCTTGGCGCAGGGGCATCCGGCGCGCTGAGGGAAGATGCATCCTGGCTGCGGGATCTGTAGGACACTGCCCGTAGGACAGAGGATCAAGGAGCAGATCGTGAGCGCACAGCACGAGGAAACGCCCGTTCCTGCGCCGTTGTCGTTGAGGACCATTGGCGACATTCGAGCGGCTCTGCGGTCCGGGCACGGCTTCCCCGGCGACCGGGAGTCCTTCGAAGCAGATCTTCAGCATGCGCTGGAAACATCGACGGAGACGGACCTGAACGCGGTCGCTGCGGTGATCGTCGATTACCGGGGCAGAATCCGCCTCTACCAGGACCCTGAATTCGACATCGCAGTGCAGGAAGGCATCGACCTCACGGCCCGGCTGAAGCAGGAGAACAAGGACCGGTGACCGGCGCCGCATCCTGGATCTCCAATCAGCGCAGATGGAGGGTGACGTGACGCTCAGGTTCCTCGGCACGACCAGTGACGACGGCGACTGCCCCACTCTGTACGAGATCGAAGGCACGGACGAGATCCTCGTCCAGGGAGAGCGCGAGAGCGACCCGGAGCACCTCACCGAGTTGCGGGACGTCAAGGAGTCGGAGACGTTCGTGCGGGTTCCGCGCAGTCTGCTGACCCGTTACGCGCCCAGGGGCGACGCCCCGCAACTCCAGCCGTTCGCCTCGATCTCCGAGCTCTTCCACGATTTCAAGCACACCGCATGGCGCTTGGAGACGCGCCGCGGTTACGCCTCCGACCGCAACAGTCCCAAGTGGGCCCGGTTCCTCGTCGGCGAGGACATTGCCGGCGACCCGGACAACACCTGGCGTGAGAACGTCCGGGCGCAGACGGCGCAGGGCAAGCGGTTCGAGCGCGTCCGAGTGGTCGACGAACCGCCCACTCAGGGACAGGCATTCCTCCTTGCCAGCGCCCCCAGCAACGTCGCCGCAGGCGAGGACATTCGCAACCTGACCCGCGCCCAGGCGCAGCATTTGCGCTTGCCCGACTACGACTTCTGGCTCTTCGACTCCACGGTCATGGCCCGCTTCGCCTTCGACGACGATGACACCACCCTGGGCGTGTACGTCACTGAGGACCCGGCCGAAGTCCTCGCCGCCTGCCAAGCCCGGGACGCTGCCTGGCACCATGCGGTCCGTACCGAAGAGTTCGCCAGGCAGGTACGTTCCACCGTGTGAGCACGGTGGGGCGTCCGATGACCGTCATCGCCGCCGAGACGCGCACCGGCCGCTCCCTCGTCACCGACGCCGAGTTCGACACGCTCGCGGCCTTCTGCGCCGACGAGTACGGCCTGGAACGCTGCGTCGCCGACCGGGTCATCGACCAGGCGCTCGCCCATCGTTCGGAGAACCCAGGTGTGGCTGGGAGGGTGGCGGCCGTGCGTTCCGGATGGTCCCGGTCGTACGTGATCTCGACACGCTCCGGGGCGGTGGAGATGCGCTTGGGGCGTTGCCGGGGCGGACTTCGCGTTCGATGCCCTCGGTATCGGTGAACCGGAAGACCCAGGCGCCGACGGTTCGTACGACTCGCACCGCGAGCGCGAGCGACGGCCGCTGCTGAGGCCGTGGCCCACGACCCGAGGTGCTCGCTCGTGTCGTGGGACGCGGCCTGCGACCGGCTACGGCGTGAGCCGGTTGGGGCCGCGGAACAGGAAGGTGGCCTCACGGATCGAGTCCAGGCCGAGCATGACCATCAGGACGCGGCCGAGGCCCATGCCGAGGCCGCCGTGCGGTGGGCAGCCGTACCGGAAGGCGTTCAGGTAGTCCTGCATGGGCTCGGGGCGCAGGCCCTTCTCGGCGGCCTGGTGCAGCAGCACGCCGTAGCGGTGCTCGCGCTGCGCGCCGGTGGTGACCTCCAGGCCCTTCCACAGCAGGTCGAAGCTCAGGGTCACGCTCGGGTCGTCGGCCGGCCGCATGTGGTAGAAGGGCCGGATGCCGACCGGGTAGTGCGTGACGAACACGAACTCGTGCCCGGTGGCTTCCCTGATGTGGGCCGAGATGCTCCGCTCGCCCTCCGGGTCCAGGTCTTCCTTGACCCCGGCGGGGTCCCAGCCGCCCTTGCGGAGGATCTCGTGCGCCTCCGCCATGGTGATGCGGGGGAAGGGCGTCGTGGGGACGGTGACCTGGACGCCGAAGTGTTCGGCGATCGCCTCGCCGTGGACTTCGGCGACCTGGGCGATCGCGTGGGCGAGCATCCGCTCCTCGAACGCCATCACGTCCTCGACGCCGTCGATCCAGGCCAGCTCCACGTCGACGCCCGTGAACTCGGTGGCGTGCCGGGAGGTGAACGACGGCTCGGCGCGGAAGACCGGCCCGATCTCGAAGACCTTGTCGATGCCGGCCGCGATCGCCATCTGCTTGAAGAACTGCGGCGACTGCGCCAGATAGGCGCTGCGGTCGAAGTAGCCGAGCTTGAAGACCTCCGCGCCGGACTCCGAGGCGGTGCCCATGAGCTTGGGGGTGTGCATCTCGGTGGCGCCCTGCGCGTAGGCGTACTCGCGCAAGCTCTGTTCCAGGGTGGTCTGCACGGCGAACATCAGCTGGGCGGCGGGACGGCGGCGCACGTCGAGGAAGCGCCAGTCCATCCGCTGCTCCACGCCGGTGTGCTCGTCGATCGGCAGCGGCGTGGCGGCCAGGTTCAGGATCTCGACCGTCTCCGGGACGATCTCGAGGCCGCCGAGCTTGACCTGGGCGGCGTCGACGACACGGCCGGTGATCCGGACGGCGGACTCGGG
This sequence comes from Streptomyces aurantiaciflavus, assembly GCF_049808595.1. Taxonomy (NCBI): domain Bacteria; kingdom Bacillati; phylum Actinomycetota; class Actinomycetes; order Kitasatosporales; family Streptomycetaceae; genus Streptomyces; species Streptomyces aurantiaciflavus. The sequence goes on from NZ_JBNCAQ010000029.1 coordinate 81,579, forward strand.
AGTGAGGGCTTGGAGCTGAGCCTCCAGCGGCCCGGCGTCGCGCCTGTGGGTCACCTGGACCATGCCGGTGTTGTCCCGCACGACGACGAACTGCATCTTGCTCTGCAGGCGGAGGGTGTTGACCCATCCGCGGACGGAAACGGTACGGCCGACGTGTTCTCGCAGGTCGGAGACGCGTACGCGGCTGTGGATCATTGAGGTCCTCCAAGGACATCGTCATGATCCCTTGGGAGTGCGGGCGAGAAGGGCGACTCGCGGTACCACCGCACTTTCGCCGCCACCGAGCGGCGGCCTCGTTCGGGCCCGGTGACGGGGGCCGGCCGGCGGGGCATGGGGCCACCGGGCGGGGCCGTTCCTCCCCGCGCTCAGGAGGGTCTTCACCTCGGGACGCGAGACCGCCTTCCCAGCTTCCGGCGGCTCTCTCGGCTCGCGTGATCCGTGGCTACTCGTCTCCGTCGACGCGTTGCCCACAGGTTACGGAGGGTGCGTCGGCGGTCGCAATCGAGATGGGGCGGGGGCATCCAGAGGTCAGCAGGTGACGTGGAACTCGTTGCCGCCGGCGTCGAGGAACTCGCCGGGTTGCCCGTCGCGACGGGTGACCTCCAGGCGCAGCCTGTTCCGCCCCGCCTTCGGCGCCGCAGGCGGCCCCATCACCAGTGAGACCGTGCTGGTGGGCGTCCGGCGCAGCCGGACGCCCCAGTGGTGGGACTCGACCGCCTGCCAGTCGGCGTGGGACTGCCAGAAGGCCCACTGCGCGTCGCGGTCCTCCTCGGCGACGTCGAGGCAGATCGCGACGAGGCCGGAGTCGGCGAGCACGCCGGGGTGCCCGGGACGCAGCACGCAGAACTCGTTGCCCTCCGGATCGGCCAGCACGTCCCACGGGACGTCCCCCTGGCCGATGTCGACCCGCGTCGCACCGAGTGTGAGCAGGCGCGCCACCTCGGCCTCCCAGCGCGGCCCTCCGGCCAGATCGAGGTGGAGTCGGTTCTTGTGCGCCGCCTTCGGCTTCGCGGCCGGCACGAACCGCAGCCGCAGGCCGCCCGTCCGGCCCCGCGTCGCGTCCAGCCAGAAGCGGTCCATGCGCGCGACGTCCGACGCGTCGATCACGATCCCGGTCAGCATCCGGTTCCCCCAACCCGTCGAATCCGCCGTCTGCTCATTGTCGCCGCCGCTGTCAACGTCAGTCGGACGCGGTGAACTCGCTCCCCCCTGGCTCTCCCCGGCCAAGTCGGCTGCCTTCCCTGTGCGTTCGGCAGACGGACGGACCCCGGCAGCCTCTCCCCTCCCCCACCGCCGCCGGCGGATTGCCGTACGGCGGCGGGGTGGCGGCCGTATCGGCGGGTCAGGTGCGCGGGGTCAGTTCCGCCCTGCCGAACAACAGGGCGTACCCCGGCGGAAGCTGGGTCAGAATGCGGTCGACGAGGTCCTCGCCGGTCAGCTTCGGCAGGACGCTCAGGACCGAGCTGACGTCCCAGCGTGCCGTGGCGGAGGTGGCGCCCTCGATGCGGGCGGCGACCGTGTCGACGAACTCCGGTGCCGACTGGGGGCGGGTCGCCGGGATCTGGGACGCGATCAGTTCGGCCGCCTCCCTCGGGAGCGCGCGGGCCAGGGCCACGCGCTCGTCGCCGGTGACATGGCCACCGAGCGCGGACAGGACGATGCGGGTGACGCGTTCGGCCTCCGCGGTGGTCGGGTACTGGCCCGCCTCCCGCACCGACGTGATCAGTTCGGTCCAGCCGTCGTCATGGGGCGCCCGCCTCCGCCGCGGGCCGGGGATCACGGTCCTGGCCGGGTGGGGGGTGGTCGTCGTCGCGGTCGTCGTCATCCTTCGGGCTCCTCCTCAAGGTGCGGTGGGGTCCGGTCGCGTCCGGTGCGCCTGGGCGGCGGACGGGCGGACAAGGGGGGGCGGGGGGGGGGGGGGCCCGGCGGCGGGCGGGCGCCGGCCCGGGCGGTCCCCCCCCCCCCCCCCCGCCGCCCGGGGGGGGGGGGGCGCCCGGCCCCCCCCGGGGCCCCCGGCCCCCCCCCGGGGGGGCCGCGGGGCGCCGCGGTGGGGCCGGGCGGGGCGCTCAGCCCGCCAGCTGCCGGTCGAGGGCGTGCTCGACCGCTGTCAGCGGGCGCTCGGGGCACAGACGTTCGGGGTGCAGGGGGGCGGGGCCGGTCAGGGGCGGCGGGATGTCGCGCAACGGAGCGGGCACACCGATGAGCAGCCAGCCGAAGGCGGACAGAGCTTCGTAGGCGGGGCGCAGGAAGGCAGGGTGCGGCACGGTCGGGCATCCTTCGTTCGGCATCAGGTCGCAGCGACCGTCACATCCGGTCGCCGGGGCGGGCATCCTCGGCCGTGCGGTGCTCGTCCGCGGCCTCCACAGCGGCACGTCCCCGCTCCCCCAGCTCCAGCAGCAGGGCGAGTTCGACGGGCACGGTGTCCTCTCCTCGGTGGAGCATCCGTGCGGCGGCGGCCAGCGCGCCGGCCGTCCTGTCGAGCTGGTCGGCGACCGGGCCCGCGTTGTGCGCCAGCAGGTCGCTGCCGGCCTGGGGACCGGCGCCGACAGCCCGTACGGCGGCGGCCAGCTCGTCTCCGGCGAGCGGCAGCAGCTCGGGCTCGAGGTCGAGGAGCCCGCCGGCGAGGACGGCCGCCACCACGTACGGCAGGTGGCTGACGGCGGCCATCGCCCGGTCGTGCGCGTGCGGGGTCATGTCGCGGCGGACCGCGCCGCACAGGGCGACGAGTTCGGCGGCCGTCGCCAGCGCCCACCGGGGGGTGGTCTCGTAGGGGCACAGGATCCAGGGCCGGCCGGCGAACCGGGCGGCGGACCGGCCCCTCGCGCCGCGGGCCGGCAGCGGATGACCGGGGACGTAGCCCTTGAGGTCGCATCCGCGCAGTTCCGCCTCGGCGGCGACGATGTCCTTCGTTCCGGCGGTGTCGGTGTACACGTGGCCCAGGCCCCTGGCCTGGGCGGCGTGCAGGACGTCGACGACGGCGGAGGGCGGCGTGGCGACGACGACGATGTCGGCGGGCGGACGGGTGGGGGTCCAGGGGGTGCCCGCGCCGAGCCGCTGCGCCTCCGCGGCCGCGTGCGGGTCCTGGTCGACGAGGGCCACCTCGACACCGGCGCCGGTGAGGGCCAGGGCGATCGAGGTGCCCGTCACGCCGCAGCCGATGACGACTGCGGTGCGCAGGAAGGCGGGTGCCATGACAACTCCTCGGCGGCTGCGGGCGAGACGGGTTGGGGGGAAGGGGACGCTGGGCGGTGGCAGCCGTCTGGCTCAGTGGCGGTGGGCGAACTGGCCCGGCTTGCGGCCCTCGCCGGCCGGGCCGCGGAACGCCTGGGCGATGTCGAGCCAGCGCTCGGCCTCTTCTCCCACGGCGGTCAGGGCCAGGTCGGCGCGGTGCCGACGGCGGGTGACCAGGAGGCAGAAGTCCTCGGCCGGGCCGGTGATCCTGTCGGCGGCGTCCTCGGGGCCGAAGGCCCAGATCTCACCCGTCGGTGCGGTCACCTCGATGCGGAACGGCTGGGCGGGCGGCGTCAGACCGCGCGAGAGGTAGCCGAAGTCCCGGGTGAGGAAGGCGAAGAAGACCAGGTGGCGCAGGCGCCCGGTCGCCTCGCGGCGCACGCCGAGCGCGTCGGCGATGTCCTGCCCGTGACCGAAGACCTCCATGATTCCCGCGGAGGCGAGCACGGCGGGCGGCAGCGGGTTGACCAGCCACGGCACCACGTCGCCGTCCGGGACGGCGGCGAGCGCGTCGACGGAGGCCCTGCCCGACGCACGGAAGCGGGCCAGCAACTGGTCCGGCGGGAACTGGTTGAACCGGCGCAGCGCGGCGTCGACGGCCCCGTCGAAGTCGTGGGCGGCACCGGCGGCGATCTTCGCGAAGGCCTCGGGGTCGGAGGCGGCCGTGCCGGCCAGGTGGAAGATGAAGGTCAGGTGGGCGATCTGGTCGGCGATGCTCCAGCCGGGCGCGGGGGTCGGCGTGTTCCACGCGGCCTCGTCGAGGGCCTCGACGAGGCGGGCGGTCTCCTCGATGTCGGTCGCCAGGTCCTTCAGAACGTCGTTCAGGGTGCTCATGTCGTGTCTCCTTGGCCGGGTCGGGTCGCGGGTCGGTCGCGGTGGTCGCTTGCGTGAGGTGGCTGAGCAGGTCGGTCACGTGGGTCGGACGCGCAGGCTGGTCGAGCGGGCGGTTCTCGAGGAGGGCGCGCGGCGGTCAGCCGGCGGTGGGTGCGGTGGAGCGGGGGCCGGGGAGGGCGAAGCGGCCGGCGGCACGCACGGCGGCGGTGAGGGACGCCCATGCGGCGAGTTCGACGAGTTCGCGGTCGCCGGGCCGGTCCGCGCGGAACGCGGTCACGTCCCCGTCGGTGATCTGGTGCGGGGAGAGCGCGACGAGCAGGGACAGCCGGGCGGCGGAGCGCTGTTCGGGAGCGAGCGGGGCGATGAGGGGTTCGATCCAGGCCCGGCTCGCACCGGGCGGGGTGCCGTCGCTGACGGCGAGCTCGGCGTGCAGCAGGTCGCGCACGGGCTCGGGGACCCAGCGCTCGGCGGCGGCGTCGACACAGGCGACGGCGCGGGCCAGGGCGCCGGAGACGGCCGGGTCGGGGCCGGCCCAGGCGAGCGCGGCGGGCAGCGGTGCGGCGGGGAGCAGGCCGAGGGCGGCTCCGGCGGTGACCCTGACGCCGGTGTCCGGGCGCATGGCCCGGGCGACCATCCGCAGCGCCGGTCCGCGCCCGGCTCTGGGCGCCGCGCCGGGGACGGGCGAATCGGGCAGGAACAGCCGGACCATCCGGTTGAGGTAGTGGAAGGTGACGGCGGTGCCGAGCAGTTCCGGGGTGTGACCGGCGGCGAAGGGCGCCGGCCGCTGCGGGCCGTGTGCGGCGGTGAGGGTGCGGGCCCAGTCGGTGAGTGCCGCCAGGCCGCCGGTGTCCGGGTCGGCCAGGGTCCGCAGCTTGGCCTGGTGGACCTCCACGCAGTACGTGCAGTCGTTGGCCTGGGACACGCCGGTTGCGACGGCCTCCTTGGCCGCTCGGCCGGCCCGGCCCTCGACGAGGAGGGTCTCGCGCAGCAGGAGCCAGCATGCGGCGAGCACCTCGGGAGCCGGGGAGTGCAGCGCCAGCGGGGGCGCGACGAGCCCGAACTCGCGGTCGGCCTGGCCGTAGACGTCGGCCACCAGGCCGCTCGCCTCGTGGCGTGGGACGGCGGTGACGTGCCGGATCTGTCCGAGGGAGCCCCTCAGCATGGTTCTCACGAGCGGTCGCACCGCTGCCTCCTGGGGTCACGGGCCGGTTGCGTGAAGCAACCCACCGGGGAAGGGAAAGTCCTGTGAAGCAACTGACTGGCCGGCGAGGAGCGCCGTCGGTCATACGCCGGCCGGTTGCCTGGCCCCGCTGCGCAGCAACGGCAGGACGGCGTCGCGGCCGCTCTTGTAGCCCGTCGGGGCCGGTGCTCCGTAGGTGACCGCCACTCCCCTGCGCTGGGCGGCCGCCACGATGTGCGGGACCGCGCGCTCGGCGAGCGCGGCGATGGTCATCGCCGGGTTGACGGTGAGCGCCCCGGGGACCGCGGACGCGTCGGTGACGAAGATGCCGGAGTGGCCACGCAGTTCGTTGGTGTCGTCCAGAGCCGAGGTGTGCGGGTCGTCGCCCATCCGGCAGGAGGCGAGGGGGTGCACGGTGTAGGCGCCGACCAGATCGTTGGTCCACGGCATCACCTTGGCGAGGCCGTCCTTCTCCAGGATCTCCTTCACGTCGGCGTCGGACTGGTTCCAGCCGTGCCAGGTGTTCTTCGTGGGCCGGTAGGAGAGCGTGCCGCGGCCGAGCATCTGCTGGGAGATGCGGTGCGCGTTGCCGGTCGCCGGCGGCGGTCCGAAGACTCCCTCGTTGTCGTCCTCGGTCATGGAGAAGATGGTCAGCCAGGACTTCCAGTTCTTGAGGATCTCCTTCTTCTCCCTGCCGAACCAGGTCGGCCCGGTGGCGTCGGGAACCTGGGCGAGGATGGTGCCCAGACCCGGCGGGAAGTACAGCTGCTCCAGCGAGTAGCGGGAGTACTCGGGCAGCGAGCCGTCCAGCTTGTCCCAGCTGGCCACGGTCGGCCCTCTGCCGATCGCGTTGGCGCCGTAGGGCAGCGGGCTGTCGCCGCGGGACAGGCCGAGGATCTCGGCGACCTTGTCCTCGTTGAGGACGGCCGTGTTGAGCCGTTCGCCGTTGCCGGAGAAGTAGCGGCCGACCGCGTGCGGCATCGACCCGAGGTGGGCCTCGCTGCGCTGGAGGATGACGGGCGTGGCCGCGGCGCCGGCCGCCATCACGACGATCTTGGCCTCGATCACGCCGGAGCCGTTCTGCAGCCGGTAGTCCTCGTCGTGGACGACGTTGTAGTGGACCCGGTAGTCGCCCTGCGCGGTCCGCGTCAGGTGCTGCACCTCGTGCAGGGGACGGATCTGCGCCCCGTGGGCGATCGCGGCCGGCAGGTAGTTGACGGTGAGCGACTGCTTCGCCTCGAACCGGCAGCCGGCCATCATGAAGTTGCAGTTGGTGCACCTGGAGTTGTCGATGGCCACGGCGAGCGGGTTGGCGGTGCGTCCGGCGTGGTGGCAGGCCGCCGCCCACAGCCCTCCGGCGTAGCTGACGTCCTTCCACTCCTGTCTGCTCACCGAGAGCGACTCCTCGATCCGGTCGTACCAGGGGTCGAGGGTGGCGCGGCTGACGGACGCGGGCCACATGCGGCGGCCGATGCTGCCCTGGCGGTCGAAGACGAAACGGGGGGCGCGCGGCATGGCCGCGAAGTAGACGACGCTGCCGCCGCCGACGCAGTTGCCGCCCAGCACGCTCATGCCGTCGCCGACCACGAAGTCGAAGACCCGCGTGTAGGAGGAGCCCAGCTTGTAGTCGTGCTCGAAGTCGGTGCTGCGCAGCCACGGACCGCGCTCCAGGACGGTGACCTTCGCACCGCCGGCGGCGAGGTGGTAGGCGGCGATGGCGCCGCCGAAGCCGCTGCCGATGACCAGGACGTCGGTCTTCTCGATCGCGTTGCTCATGCCGGGCTCCCGGTCGTGGTGGTGTCGGGGTGGAGGTCTGCCAGCGGGCGGCCGTAGCCGAAGTCCTTGAACCGCCACAGGCCGTCGGCGTCGGGCGCGGTGATGCCCATCGCCGCGAGGCCGGGGTGGCCTTCCGCGATGGCCTGCGCGGTGTGCAGGTGGGCGGCGGAGTCGAAGGCCATGTTGCAGAAGAGGGAGAGCAGGACCCAGAAGTCCTTCTCCGGATGGCCCGGGGTGGTCAGCTTCTGGATCAGGCGCACCCGGTCGTCGTAGTCGAGGGCCACGAAGGGCGGCACCGTGTCGTCCAGGCGCAGTCCGGCCTCGGCGGCATGGATCCTGGCGTGGTCGTTGACGAGAGCGGCCAGCTCCTCCAGGCCGTCGGCGATGCCGGTGGCGTCCCACCGCAGGAGGTCCAGGGCGCCGGCGGCGACCGCTCCGCCTCCGGTGCCGACCCCGGCTATCGCGCGGTCGCCGGGTCGGCGCTTCTCTCCGGGAACGATGGTGTCCGCATAGGCCTCGAGGGTGAGGGTCGCCTCGTCTGAGGTTTCGACCCTGCGCTCGGGAATTCTTGCCGATGCCTGCAAAGCGTCCTCCCGGTCTCGGTTGGTGGGGATTGGCCTGGGGTGCCGTCAGAAACGTAGAGCTGCCAAGTCTTTTCAAACAACCAACCCCCCGGGCGTTCGCCGAACGGTGGGTTGCATGAAAGGACTAGGCAGAGTCGAAGCGTCGCCGGTGCAGTCGAACAAAAAAACCGGTCGATCGCTTAGTGTTCTTGCCGACGTATTCCTCTTCCGTGCGCCACCGGCCTCGGCCCGGTAATGAAGAGGCACACCGGAACAACTCGTACCGGTTCAGGGGGGTGTCAAGTTGGAAGGCGCGGACAAGCGTCTGGCTCTGCCGACGAGCTTCACCCAACGGGTCCGCATCGAAGAGCTGCTTCCGGCCGATTCCCCGCGCCTGAACGGCGTCGACCCGGCCCATGTGCAGCGTCTCGCCGACGTCCTCACCTCACTGCCGCCGATACTCGTCCACCGGTCGACCATGCGGATCGTCGACGGTTCCCACCGGGTGGCCGCCGCCGCCCTGAAGGGGCAGGACTCCGTCGAGGTGCACTATTTCGACGGACCGGAGAAGGACGCGTTCCTGCGTTCGGTGTCCGCGAACATCGCTCACGGCCTGCCGCTCTCGGTCTCGGACCGCAAGGCCGCCGCCGAGCGCATCCTGCGCTCCCACGCGGACCTCTCGGACCGGGCCATCGGTATGCACACCGGCCTGGACCCCAAGACCGTCGCGGCCGTGCGGCGCAGTTCAACCGTGGAGGCTCAGCAGTCGAACACACGCATGGGCAGCGACGGCAGGGACCATCCGCTGGACCGCACCCTGGAACGCATCCATGCCGCGCAGCTCATGGCCAGCCACCCGGGCCTGCCACTGCGGGCCGTCGCCGAGCAGAGCGGTCTTTCCCTGGGCACCGCCCACGACGTGCGCAAGCGCCTGGAGCGCGGTGAGGCTCCGGTGCCGAACCGGCGCCGCGGCGGCGCGGCGGGGAAGCAGGCGACGGAAGCCGGCGCCTCCCCCGCCCCCACGGGCCCGGAGTCCTCGGCGCCGGTTGCCGCGCGACCGGGCGGCAGGCCGCCCGCCGGCGGCGGACGCAGCCGCACGCCCCTGGAGACATTGCGCAAACTCGCCGGCGACCCGTCGCTGCGCCAGTCCGAGTCGGGCCGCCACTTCCTGCGATGGCTGCACACCCACTTCGTGGTGGACGAGGCATGGCGGCACCAGGCGGGCGCCGTACCCCCGCACTGCACGGCCACCGTGGCCGACCTGGCGCTGCAGTGCTCGGACACCTGGCGCAGGTTCGCCGAGGACCTGGCCAGTCGCCGGCTGACCGACATGGGGCCCACCGGCGCCGTTCGGACCGCGCCGGCGACCCGGAACTGACGGGCCTTTGGCATCGCCATTCTCGACGACAGGGAGAAACGGTGACCTCCACCACCATCGAGCGCGCAGTCCACCGAGTGATCGACGATATGCAGGCCAATCTGGGCCAGGATCTCACCATCGACGACATGGCACGTATCGCGATGTTCAGCAAGTTCCACTTCACCCGGGTTTTCCGGGACGTGACGGGAACCTCACCCGGGCGTTTTCTCTCCGCGCTCCGGCTGCAGGAGGCGAAACGCCTCCTGGTCGACACCACATTCAGCGTCGCCGATATAAGCAGCCAGGTCGGATACAGCAGCGTGGGAACGTTCAGTTCTCGCTTCAAGGCCTGTGTGGGTGTTTCTCCGAGCGTATTCAGAGAACTCGGCGGATTCACCTCCGCCATCGAGGCCGGTGCGGACCTCGACGACGACTGTCCGAGCGGCGCCCTGCGCGGACACGTCACTCTGTCCGACGGCCGCTCCCCCGGCCACTGCTTCGTCGGCCTCTTCCCCACGCCGGTGCCCCAGGGACAGCCGGTGCGCTGCGCGGTCCTGGACGGACCCGGCCCCTTCGAGCTGCGCGACATCCCGGCGGGCACCTGGTACGTGCTCGTCCACTCGGTGCCCTACGGCAGTGAGGACCTTCCCTCGGGCACGGGCGACGAGGACACCGTCTCCGTCGGCCGCTACGGACCGGTCACCGCGCACGCCGACACGCTGCTGTTGCCCGCCGAGATCGTGCTGCGCCCGGTCGGCGCGTTGGACCCGCCGGTGCTGATGGCTCTGCTCGACCTGCGCGCCAACGCGATGGAACACGCCGTCGGCTGACGGTGAGGGTGTCCCACCGGCAAAGGGGGCGGGCCGCGGTCTTCACCGCGGCCCGCCCCCTTTGCCGGTGCGTCGCATCCCGCCCGGCGTCATGCCCGGCTGACCGTCATCGGCAGCCCACCCCGCATCCGCAGCGACATCATCGGCTCCGGCACGCCCTGGTGTCCCGGTACGACGTCCAGGTCGAGGTCCCGGGTGACCAGCGCGGTGACGAAGACGGCCTCCATCATCCCGAGGCCGCTGCCGATGCAGAACCGGGGTCCGGCGCCGAAGGGGATGTAGGCGTAGCGGGGGCGGTTGGCGGCCCGCGGCGGGTCGAAGCGTCCCGGGTCGAACCGTTCGGGGTCCTCCCACAGGTCGGGGTGGCGGTGCAGGGTGTAGGGGCAGACCAGCACGTCGGCCTTGGCGGGGACCGTGAAGCCGCCCACCTCGTCGGTCTGCTGCGCGATGCGCGGCAGGATCCACACCGGCGGGTACAGACGCATGGCCTCCTGTACGACCTGGGTGGTGTACGTCAGTTTGTGCAGGTCGTCGGCGTCCGGGAGGCGGCCGTCGGCGAGGACGGCGCGGGCCTCCTCGCGCAGCAGGTCGCGGACGTGCGGGTGGCGTGCGAGCAGGAACAACGTCCAGCCCAGTGTGCTGGCCGTCGTCTCGTGCCCGGCCAGGAGCAGGGTGACGAGTTCCTCCCGCAGACGCCGGCGGCCGACGGCGGGATCGTCGTGCCGCCGCGCCGCCAGGATCATCCGGGCGAACGCGTCGTCGGCGGGTCGGGTGTCGTCCAGCCGGGCGCTGCGTTCGGCCACCAGCTCGTCGACGATCCGGGTCAGTTCCCTGCGGGCTCTGCGGAACCGCCGCTGGGTGCCGAACGGCGCCCAGGTCGGCACCAGTCCCTGCGTCACCATGTCGAACATCGCCTGGTCCTGGACTGCCTCGAAGGCGTGGGCGATGCCGCCGTGCCCGTCCAGGGCCGTGTCCATGAGGCTGCGGCCCAGTACCCCGAGGGTCAGTCCGGTGACCTGCGTGAGCACGTCGACGGGCCCCTGTCCGGCGCGGGCGCCCAGCAGATCGACCAGCGCTGCGGCCTCCTGGGCCACGGCCGACGCCTGCTCGGTGATGCGCCGGGGCTTGAACGCGGGCTGGACGTTGGCGCGTTGGGCGCGCCACAGCTCGCCCTCGCTGGTGAGCAGCCCGTCCCCGAGGACCTTGCGGGACTCCACCAGGCCGATGCCCTTGTGGTAGTTGGCGGCGTTGTCGGCCAGCACGTGCTTGGCGTAGTCGGGCCGGTTGAAGATGTACATCTTCTTCGGTCCCATGGAGACACGCACCGCGTCGGACAACTCGGCCGCGTCTCGCATCATGCCGAGCCGGTCGACCGCCAGTTTGCGCAGCAGACCGGGCAGGGCCCACACCGGGGGGCCGGGTGGATGCACGTTCATGTCACACCTCCGGTGCGCGGTCGGCGAACTGCCGGAAGCGGCCCCGGTGGAAGACCAGCGGCTCGTGCTCCGGCGCCTCGTCGAGGGCGAGTACGCGGCCCAGGAAGACCGCATGGTCACCACCGTCGTACGTACGCCACTTCTCGCATTCGAAATGGGCCGCCGCCCCCGCGATCAGCGGAGCGTCGCCGCTGCGGCCCGGCAGCCAGTCGACGGCGTCGAACTGCCGGGCGCCGGCGGGCCGCGAGCTGCTGGCGAAGTACCGGGCCACGTCCTCCTGGCCGGCGGCCAGCACCGACACCGCGAAGGTGCCGGCCTCGGCGAGGCTGCGGTACATGCCCGCGTCCCTTCCGACGCAGAGCAGGACGAGCGCCGGGTCGAGGGAGACGGAGGTGAAGGAGTTGGCGGTCATGCCCCGCGGGGAGGCGCCGCCGGCCGTGACCACCGTGACCCCGGTGGCGAACGACCCGAAGGCCCGCCGCAGCCGCGTGACGTCGCCCGCCGGGGCGGGCGACGGCGGCGCGGCGGTCAGGGTGCTCATGCGGTCCGTCCCGTCAGGGAGGTGGATCGCACGGAGTACGGCTCCAGCGCGCGGACCAGGGCCTCGGGGATGAGCGAGGGCACCGTGTTGGTGTTCGGTCCGCGCATGCAGGCGATCCGCTGGCGGCCGCGGGCCACCAGGACGTCGGCGCCGTCGGTGACCTTGACGTACTCGAAGGTGAACTCCAGCTGTGTCTGGCCGAGTTCGGACAGGCGCATCCGAATGGACAGCTCGTCGAAGGCGGTGATCTCGGCGAAGAACTCGCAGTCCACTTTCAGGGTGAACAGTTTGAGGTCGTCCTGCACCTCGGCCAGCACTTCCGGCGCCTTGCGCTGCAGGAACAGCTCCCGGCAGCGTCCCTGCCACCGGAGGTAGTTGACGTAGTAGACGTTGCCTACGAGGTTGGTCTCCTCGAAACCGACGGTGTGCCGGTACTCGAAGTAGTCTTCCGCCATGTCTAGGGCCGCCCTTCGGTTCGGTCCGTGTCGTGCACGAGGAAGGCGAAGACCGCGGGCTCCAGGGCGTCGCGCAGCGCGGTGACGAAGGTGGCGATGCGGATGCCGCCGGCGGCGAACTCCACCCACGCCTCCTTGCGCCGGGGCAGCACGGTCAGCGGTGCCCCCGCCATGATCCCGGCCTTCTGCAGGCACTCGACGGCGCTCCACACCCGCGTGGCGGCGGTGTCGGGCGCCTCGCCCGTCTCCTTGGCGACCAGCTGCGCCACGGGGGTGTGCTCGCCGAGCAGTCCCCGCCATTCGGTGTCCGAGCGCATGCTGACCGCTTCGATGTCGCAGGCGACCTCGGCGCGGGAGACGGCGCTCAGGGTCACCCCGAGCCCGTGGGCCGCGGACATCGACAGGTGCCGGTCCGTTTCGAGTTCCGGGCGGCCGTCGGGGCGGTGGCTGACCGTCACCGGTGTGCCCAGCGCACGGGCCGCCGCGTCCTCGGTGAAGCCACGGCGCTGCGTCACCGATCCGGCGGGCTGTCCGCCGTGCGGCTCGACGGCGACCGCGATGCGGGTGTCCAGGACGTCCTCCAGGGTGCGCTCCAGGTAGGGGCCCAGCAGGGGGGCGACCCAGGGACCGGACCCGTCGGTCTTGCGTACGGCGTGCAGGGTCAGTCCGTCCCAGCGCTCGACGACGGTGCCGTCCTCGTCGCGCACGGCGATGTCGTAGACGTACGTGTCGCCGTCACGGCTGCGTTCGACGGCCGTGTACCTCAGCTTCTCCGGCACGTGGTCGCCGGAGCCGAGCGGATGGATCCGCTCCACGCCGGAGGGCAGCAGCGTGGCGTCGGGCACGCAGACCTGGTTGCCGTGCATGAGGGCGTCGCGCATGCCCGGGTCGGCCAGCAGCAGCTGCCCCGGCAGGAAGCCGGCGAACCAGCCTTCGGGGATCCGCCGTACGTCGACGTCGGCGTCGACGTGGCGGGCGGCGGCCCGGTGGAAGCGGCGCAGCCGCTGGAAACGTGCGCCCTGGAACAGCAGCCCGCCGTACAGGTCGGTGGCCGGGTCGAGCGGGACCGCCGAGATGCCGTCGGGCACCTGGACGGGCGGTCCGTCCGGGGCCTGGCCTCGGGAGAAGACGAGCCGGGCCCGGAAGTGCTCGGCCACGAAGCCGGTGTCCTCGGCGTGCACGGTGACGTCGACGGTGTCGCGGCCGGTGACGGTGGCGGCGATGCGGATCCGGGTGCTGCCGTCCGGCGGCACCACGATGGGCCGCAGGAACCTCGCTTGCTCGATGACCGGTGTGCCGCTCCAGCCGGTCGCCGCGCTCGCGACCTGCACCATCGCTTCCATCCCCATGACGGCGGGCAGCAGCAGATTGCCGTCGAGGCGATGGTCGGCCAGGTAGGGGTCGGTTCCCGCGTTCAGTTCCACCTCGGTGACCAGTTCGACACCGTGGTAGCGCACGAGCGGGTTGCTGGTGAACCTCAGCAGCGGCAGCGGCGGCAGGTCGCGGCGAACGGTCTCGATGCCCTCGGTGCGGCCGCTGATCACGGTGACGACGGGCGCGTCCGGGTCGGAGATCAGGCGCAGCAGGATCTCCACTCCCTGGTCGGGTGAGACGGGGGTGATGCCCTCGCGGGAGAGCGATTCGACGACGGAGAGCTTCTCGCCCATGCCGACCCCGGACCACACCGACCACTCCAGGCACCGGGCGCGGAGCTGCGGGTGGGTGCGGGCGACGTCCTCGGTGAGGTCCGCCAGCCATTCGTTGGCGGTGGCGTAGTGGGCTTCGCCGCGCAGCCCGGCCCGGCCGATGATGCTGCCGAAGGAGACCAGCAGCTTCAGGCTGCCGGCCCCCACGGCGTCGAGCACGGTGCGCAGGCCGTCGACCTTGGGGGCGAAGGTGCGGCGGAAGTCCTCCGCGTCCAGCTCGGCCAGGGCGGCCGGCTCGTTGCGCCCCGCTCCGTGCAGGACGCCGGTGACCTTGCCCAGCGTCTTCTCCAGCTCGGCGACGGCCGCCGCGGTCTGCTCGGGGACGGTGACGTCGGCCCGCGCGTAGTGCACGGTGACACCGCTGTCGGCCATCCGCTGGAGGTTCGCTGCGAGTTCGGTGTCGGCGGCGGGGTCCGACCGGCCGAGCACGGCCAGTTTCGCCCCGGTGCGCAGGGCGACGGCCAGGGCGCATTCGGCGGAGATCCCCTTGCCGCCACCGGTCACCAGCAGCACGTCCGTGGCGTCCAGCGGGAAGTCGGTGGACTGCTGCTCGACGGGAAGGGCCCGCAGGGTCGGTACCCGCCGCACCCCCTTCTCGTCGTAGTGGACCTCGGTGAACCGGCTGGTCGCCCGTACCTCGGCCACGACGTGCGCCACCGCGTCCGGGGTCAGTGGGGTGTGGACGATCGTGGTGCGCAGATGCGGAGCCTCCTGGTGCAGCGTCTTGGCCAGGCCCGCCGCGCCGCGGCCGTCCTGCACCAGGACGAACCGCCGCGTCCGGTCCCCCGCCAGGGCGCCCTTGGCTGCGGCGAGAACGCCGTCCAGGTCCTGCCGGGCGCAACCGCGGGGCAGAACCACGAGGACGCCGCCCCCGGTGCCGGCGTTCTCCAGCGCCGTCTTCAGGTCCTGGCAGAACCTCTGGTCGGCGGTGCCGAACAGGTCCCACGCACCGGGGTCCTCCGCGGTGCCGGCCCGGGGCAACGCCACCTCGTCCAGCTCGACGGCGAACGGCCGCGCCCAGGGAGCGGCGCCCGCCACCGTGGGGACGGCCGAGCTGTCGACCGTCGCGACCCCGGTGCTGACCAGGGTGTCGAGGGCCTCGGCGAGTTCGCAGAGGCTGGCGGTGGCGAAGTTGGTCGACAGCTGGGTCGGGGCGATCCCGAGGCGGGCCGCCGCCTGGTTGACGATCTGGCCGACGGTGATGGAGCTGAGGTGCAGGTCGTCCAGGAGCCGGCTGTCCGGGTCCACGAGTTCGGCCGGGAGTTCGGCCCGCTGCGCGACCAGGGCTCGCAGCACTTCCAGGGCCGGCTCCCGGTCCTCCTCGGTCGGTGCCGTCTGCTCGGCGGCGGCCGAGGACCCCTCCTCCAAGGGGGCGGACCGCTCGTCGGCGACGGTGACCGCCGGCGCGGGGACGGAGAGGGAGTTCCGCACCGGTGCCGCGACGTGGCCGGCCGGGGCCGCCGGGCGCGGTGCGGGGGCGGCGGGCGCGGTGGCACGGGGCGCCTGCTCGCAGGGGCTGGCGAAGAAGGAGAACTCCTGTCCGACCGTCAGCGGCCGGATCAGCCGGTCCCTGAAGAGGCGTTCGAGCGCGAGGGGAGCTCCGGCGACGAACGCGGCGCCCGCGACCTGCAGGATGCCGCGCACCGACTCGTCGTCGGTGTCCAGCGCGACGGCCGGCACACCCGTGGCCGCCTGCGCGAGGCCGCTGAGCACCCGCCCCGGGCCGACCTCGACGAACAGGTCGGCGTGCCGGGCCGCTTCGCGTACCGCCTGGGTGAAGCGAACGGGTGCGGTGATCTGACGGCTCAGCAGCGCGGGCAGGTCGGTGTCCCGGTCCAGTTCGGCACCGGTGACGGTGGAGACGACCCTGCCGTGGACCTGTCCGAGGCGCGCGTCGGCGAGCCATGTGCCGAACGACTCGGCCGCCGGGGCCACCAGGGGCGAGTGGAAGGCGTGGGAGACGGAGAGCCGGGTGCAGCCCACTTCGGCCGCGCCGGCCATGCGCTCGACCGCCTGGATCGCCTCGACGGGACCGGCGATCACGGTCTGCTCGGGGCCGTTGTATCCGGCGATCACCACGTCGAGGCCGGCGATGAGCTCCTGCGCCCGCTCGGGAGAGACGTGCAGGGACGCCATCGTGCCCGAGGCGCTGTGCTGGGCCATGGCCCTGCCCCTCACGCGCGCCGCCTCCAGCAGCGTCTGCTCGTCGAGGGCCCCCGCCCAGTGCAGGGCCGAGAGCTCACCGAGGCTGTGGCCGACGGCCACGGTCGCCTCCAGGCGCAGTGCGTCGAGGACACGCAGGCCGGCGGCGGATCCGGTGGTGATGCGCGGCTGGGCGACGTCGGTGGCGACCATGTCGCCGGTGGTCGGCAGGGCCGCCCGGTCGAAGACGTCGGCGGCCTGGGCGAAGCGGCGGCGCAGCGCGCCTCCGCCGGTGCCCTTGCCCGAGCCCTGTCCCGGGAAGAGGAACCCGATCCGGCCCGGTCCGGTGACCTTGCCCAGGAAGCTGCGCGAGTCCGCGGCGGTGTGCGCGCTCTCGCCGTCCTCCAGCAGGCCGGCCAGGTGCCGCAGGCGCCGCTCGGCGTCCTGCGGGGAGGATACGACGACCGCTGCGCGGTGCGACCTGCCCCGCAGTTCGCGCTGGAGGGTGGCGGCCAGGTCCGCGACCTGGCCGTAGGACACGCGGGCGACGAAGTCGGCGACCTCGGTGATCCGCACGCGTAGGTTCCGCGGCGAATCGGCGTCGAGGACGAGCAGTTCGCAGTCCTGCGGGGAGCCGGCCGGCGCGATGGGCCGGCTCACCGGCGGCCGGCGCCGGGTGGCGGGTTCGTCGAGGACGACGTGGGTGTTGATGCCGCCGAAGCCCATGGCGGTGATGCCCGCGCGGCGCGGCGCGTCCTCGGGCCAGGGTTCCGCCTTGCGCAGCGCCCTGAGGTTGGCCCGCTCGTCGGTGAGCAGTTCGTGCGGATCGACGGTGCCGATCGACGGCGGAAGGGTGTGGTTGTCGATGGCCAGGGCGGCCTTGATGAGGCCCGCGACGCCGGCGGCGGCCTTGGTGTGGCCGATCATGCCCTTGATGGAGGTGATGGCGGCCTTGGGCGCGTCCGCGTCGGCGGCGGCGCGTTCCTCGGTGAGCGCGGTCAGTTCGGTGGCGTCACCGACGGCGGTTCCGGTGCCGTGGCCCTCGAACAGCCGGACCGTCTCGATGCCGAAGCCGGCTCGTTCGTAGGCGCGTCGCAGGGCCAGCCGGTAGCCGCTGACCTCGGGGCGGGTGATGCCGCCCTGGCCGTCGGAGGAGACGCCCCAGCCCGCGATGGTGGCGTAGACGCGGTGGCCCGCCGCGAGGGCGTCCTCCTCGCGCATCATGACGATCATTCCGCAGCCCTCGCCCGGCCAGAAGCCGTTGGAGCCACGGTCGTAGAGCCTCATCTCGCCCTTGGCGAGCGCGCCCGTCTTGGCGAAGCCGATGATCTCGAACGGGTCGATCGACAGGTCCACTCCGCCGGCGACGCCGACGTCGATGTCGCCGGACAGCAGCGCGGTGCCGACGGTGGTGACCGACAGCAGGGAGGAGGAGCACGCGCCGTCGACGGTGTACCCGCCGCCGTTGAGGTCGAAGTGGTTGCAGATGCGGCCCGCGATGGTGTTGGCGAGACCGCCGGCGAGCGAGTCCTCGTCGAGGGCGGGGAACGGCTCCTTGTACGCGGTCTCGACGTCGGCGAGGAAGTCCGCGATGCGCGAGTCGTCCCAGCCGTCCTGTCCGGCGAGGGCCGCGGCCATCACCCTGCGTACGTAGGGCCAGCGCAGCCGCATGACGTTGGCGCGGGAGAACTCGCCGGTGAGGGTGTTGCCCACCACCACGCCGGTGCGCTCACGCGGCAGGCCCTCGCCGCCCGGGAAGCCGGCGTCGGCCAGGGCCCGTCCGGCGGTGTCGAGGGCGAGCCAGTGCGTCAGGTCCGTCGAGCGGAAGGTGCTGCCCGCGATCCGGTGGGCGATCCGGTCGAACTCGTAGCCCTCGATGACGGCGGCGTTGCGCGCGTAGAAGGTGTCGGGGTTCGCCGGGTCGGCGTGCCAGTAGTCGTCCAGGTTCATCCGGACGTCGGGCAGGCGGCGGAAGGCGCGCCGCCCGGCGACGGCGTTGTCCCACAGTTCGCCGGGGGAAGTGGCGTCGGGATAGCGGCACGCTATCCCGACGATGGCGATTCTGGTCATGCGGCCACCGGAACCTTCTGCGTCTCGGCCTCGGGTGCGGGCGGGCAGGCGCAGGCTCCGGCCGGGCAGTCGCACGCCGGTGCGGCGTCGCGGTCCACGGCCTGTTCGACCGCGGCCAGCGCCAGGGCCTCCTCGGCGCGCTTCTTGGCCACGATGTCCGCGATCCACAGGAAAGTGCCCCGGATGGCGCAGACGAGGGCGGTGGCGAAGAAGAGGCCGTAGGCCACGCTCATGGCGGTCAGGACGCCGTACATGGTGGCGACTCCGCCGCCGAAGGCGATCTGGCCCCACTTGGAGGACGGGGTCGTGCCGGGGTCCGTGATCATGTAGTTGGTGAAGAGCACGAACGCCACGCCGGTCATCATCGCCAGGGCCGCCGGGATGGAGGTGCCGAACAGCAGACCGCGCACGACGGCCTGGAGGGCGTAGCCGCCGACCCAGGCGAGGATGAGCCACATGCGCTCGGTGAGCTTGGCGTTGAGCATCGTGCCGAGGGTGATGATGATGGCCGGGACGAGCCAGTCGAAGCCGCCGTCGAGGTACTCGGTGAAGTGGTACGGCGGCGCGATGGAGGCCCAGGGGAAGAGCAGCAGGATGACGGCGATGCCGAAGTTCGACGGGTTCATGATGTGCCGCATGCGGCCCTTGACCGGGGCTCTGAGCACCCACTTCGCGCCGACGGCGACGATGACGCCGAAGATCATGACGGAGACGACGTCGTTGACGTAGGAGAGCATGTTCACCGCGAGCGCGGTGATGTGGGCCGGCAGCAGGAACTCCACGAGTCCCTTGAAGCCGTTGCCCCGGTAACGGGGGGTGCGGCCCTCGGCGCGGGCGCCGATCGCCTCCAGGGCGATCTCCAGCGTGTAGGCGGTGGCCAGGGCGATGAACGGCCAGGTCCAGGGCTGCTCGAAGCCGAGCACCGTGTAGCCGAAGATGTTGAGCACGGAGATCGAGATCGCGAATCGTCGCAGCGCGGTGACGACCTTCAGGGTGTGGCGCGGGGTGGCGTTCTGGGTTGCGGACATGGTCACTTCTCCTTGGCCTGGGTGCCGAGCTCGAGGCTGTGCCGGCCGGGCTCGATCCGCAGCTTCTGCTCGTGGACCTCGCCGGCTCGGTCGCGCCAGGTCAGCAGGACGGGCAGCGGGCCCTGAACGCCCTTGCCCAGACCGATGTGCACGTCGGTGCTGCGCTTGCCGGAGTGGCCGCCGCCGCCGTCGAGGCGGGCGACGCGCATGGTGCCGTCGGGCAGTTC
Source organism: Streptomyces aurantiaciflavus (assembly GCF_049808595.1). NCBI lineage: Bacteria > Bacillati > Actinomycetota > Actinomycetes > Kitasatosporales > Streptomycetaceae > Streptomyces > Streptomyces aurantiaciflavus. The sequence goes on from NZ_JBNCAQ010000029.1 coordinate 100,958, forward strand.
GACGCAGACCTCGGCGCCGACGACGGGCGCGCCGTCGGGGTGCGTCAGCGTCAGTTCGAGGGAGGAGCCGGCGTTCTCGCTGACGTTGCGGTAGAAGATCGGCTCGTTCCACTGCCGGGCGACGGCCATGTCGAGACGACCGTCTCCGTCGACGTCGGCGGTGGCGATGCCGCGGGTCGGGACGGGTTCACCGATGCCGAGCTTCTGGGACAGGTTGGCGTACCTGCCGCTCTCGTCGTCCTTGGCGAAGAAACGCATCCGCTGGCTGCCGGCCAGGTCGTCGCCGTGCTCGACGTTGGGCCACCACTGGGGGTTCTTGACCAGGGCGTCGTTGGCGGTGGCGAGTTCCTGCAGCTGCGGCCAGCGGTTCTTCTTGCCCTTGACGAAGCCGAGGGCCTGGGTGATCTCCAGGTTGCCGTCGTTGTCGAAGTCGCCCATCTTCACGTCCCAGCCCCAGCCGGACCAGGCGAGGCCGAGGGAGGAGGACTCGTCCTTGTAGGGGGCTTCGCCCTCCAGGAAGCGGCCCCGCAGTTCGGCTTTGCTGTCGGCCTGGTTGACGAAGGCGAAGTTGGACTCCTGGATGCCGAACGACGTCGTGATGTTGCTGACGAACATGTCGAACAGGCCGTCGTGGTTCAGGTCACCGAAGTCGACGCCCATGCCCTTGAACGAACTGCGGCCGAGTTCCTTGGACTTGGGGACGGTGCCGGTGTGCTCGGCCTTGACCTCGCGGAACTCGATCCGGCCCGGGCGGGAGACGTTGTGCAGCAGGGCCGAGGTGCCGAAGTCGTGGGCGAGGTACACCTCCGGCAGTCGGTCGCCGTCGAGGTCGGTGGCCGAGACGGCGAGCGACCAGCCCTTGTCGATGCCCTGCGGGATGGCGTCGTCGGTCTTCTCGTAGCCGTCCTTCGTCCAGCGGAAGAAGTGGCCGCCGCCGCCGTTCTGGGCGTGCGAGAGGGAGTCGTTCATGGTGACGCCGCCGTCCTTGGAGGGGTCCAGGACGGGGCTGTCGGGGAAGTAGTTGCCGATGTAGATGTCCTCGTGGCCGTCACCGTCGAAGTCGGCGACGGCGGCGGTGTTGGAGTTCCACAGCGGCCCGGTGTACTTCTTGCCGGGCTTTCCGGGCAGCAGCTCGGTGGGCTGGAAGGAGTCCGCGGTCAGCGGCCGGTCCTTGAGGCCCTTGTTGACGTAGATGACCGGGGTGCGGCCCCAGTAGTAGACGAGGAGGTCCATCGAGCCGTCCTCGTTGTAGTCACCGGGCACGCAGCCCATCGGGGCCATGGTCGTGCTGACGCCGAGCGGCGCGGGGTTGAGCGCGAACGGCTCGTAGGCCTTCTGCCGCGTCGGTGCGGGGGTGACCACCGCCTGGTCGATGCGCGGGTCGGTGACGCACAGATCGTTCGGCAGTCCGTCGTGGTCGAGGTCGTTGAGGGCGATGCCCGCACCCACCGAGGAAATCCATGCCTCGATGTGCTTGTAGGCCTTGTTGACCTTACGGACCTCCTGTTTGTCGAACCCGGCCGGCATGGCGATGGACAGGGGCTCGAATGCGAAGTTCTTCGCCAGTTTGTCGACCTCGGCCGCAGACGACTCGGGAAGCCGCACCCCGTAGAAAGTCCCCACCATCAGGGCGAGGGCGACAATTCCCGGGGAATTCCTGCGCACCCATTTCTTCGTGACCGTCACTGGTCGGCACCTTTCCGAAGCAGCGAAAGAGAAGCGAGTTCCGCGGCGATGCCACGCCGCCATGTCTCGTAGGCCGGAGAGGCCCCCTGGCCTGCCGGGTCCGGCCTGAGGTCACGGCACACCCGCGAGGCCTGCTCGGCCGTTGTGCCGCACACGACGCGGGCCGCGAGGTGGGTGTGCTCGATGACGGTGTCCGCCTTGATGCGCGCCTCGACCGCGAACGCGGAGCCCTGGGCGAGCGCCCAGCGGTGCTCGCCGGCTCCTTCGACGAAGCACCGCAGCTCGTCCTCGTCCACCGCACCCGCGTAGGTGCAGGCGAGGCCGGCCCCCGCGTACAGGTCACCGTGGCGGTGTTCGGGGTAGGCGCGGATCAGGTCGGTGACGACCTCGGGGTCGGTTCCTCCGACGAACCACAGCGCGCGGCCGATGCCCTGGTCGATGGCGTTCGCCGTGTAGTGGGGGTGACCGCCGCGCCAGTGGAACGGGTGCTGGACCTCGGGGTGGCGGACGTAGGCGTCGGTCTTGAAGTACGCCTGGTGGAAGCCGTATCCGTCGAGGGCGAGCCAGCGCAGCAGGGGGTCGGTGTCGCGGATGTCGGGCCACAGCGGCTTGGGCAGGCGCGCCATGGCCCAGCCGATTCCGACGTAGATCATGTAGTCGTGGTGCCGGCCCTGGCCGGCCAGCAGGCCGGCCAGGCGGCCGTTGTGGCCGGGAAGCGCGTCGTGGACCACCGCGCCCATGCCGGCGCCCTCGTAGGCGAACCCCCGCATGTCCCGGGGGACGGCTTCGAGCATCTCCTCGGTCTCGGCCGCCGAGGCCGCCTCCATCGCGCAGGCGTAGCCCCGGAGAAACACCTCACCGATTCTCTCCAGCCGCGCTTTGGCTTCTGCGTTCTTTACGTGAAATCCCCGCACCTCCATGGTCGTTTCCGAAACAGGAGGTGTGAACAACCGGCGCCGGAGAACGCCAAACCCAGTGGCCACGGCAGCAACCCGCCCCTCTCAGATCCATGAATTCGCCATCGGATCAAATTGAGCCAGGGTCGTGGATGGTGCGTCTACTTCATACGTGCTCAACAAGCAAATCCGCAGAGAGGCGTTCACGTACATTTCTGCGCCAGAGCTCGTACATGGGCACGCCGGCGCTCTGGAGCGCGAGCGGGGCGGTGTCGTCGGCGAGGCGGGCGGCCGCCTCGGCGGTCAGTCCGGTGAGCGCCTTGAGGGTGGTGGCGGTGTGCTCGGGGACGAACCCGGCGTGGTGGCGGGCCTTGGCCGCGAAGACCGACCCTTGGGCGAGGTGTCCTCGGTCGGAGCGCGCCTCTTGGCACAGCGTGACCAGATTGACGGGAGTGCTCCCGCCGGCGAAGGTCGCCGCGAGTCCGACGCCGCTCCACAGGTCCGGCTGCCGGTCGCCGGCGAACGCGCGGACCGCCGCGGAGACGTGTCCGACGTGGCCTGCGTGGATGAACCACAGGGCGCGCCCGACGCCCTGGTCGAAGGCGTGGCGCCAGTAGGAGGCGTGGCCGTCCCAGTCGTACGGGGTGTCCAGGCGCTGCCGGGTCACCCAGGTGTCGGTGTCGAAGTAGGCGCGGTCGAAGCCGTAGCCGTCGACGCACAGCCAGTTCATCGCCGGGTAGTACTCGGGTCCGGTCAGGTCGGGGACGAGCTTGCGCCACAGGGGGCGCGGCAGCTTGGCCATGGCGAAGCCGATGCCGATGTAGTTCAGGAAGATGTGGGGTTTGCCGCCGCCGGTGAGCAGGTCCCGGGTGCGGTGGCCACGCGGGCCCATGGCATCCCGGATGGCGCAGGCCATCGTGGCGCCCTCGTAGGCGAAGCCCCGGTGTTCGGGGTCGACCAGAGCGAGACGGCGTTCCGTGGTGGCGAGGTCGCGGTCCTCGATGCCCCATTCGAAGCCCGTGACGACGGCTTGGGGTACGGCTTCCAGTTTCCGGGCGCGCTCGCCGGTCTGCACCGGGAAGCCGCGGCCGGAAAAGCTCACTTCCTCCAGGGACGGGGCCATGGCCAGCCTGCGCAGGGCTCCGAGTACGGGCATGGTGTGTGCCTCCTCCTACGAGCCGCTCCGCCGGCGGCCGGGCAGCAGCCATCGTGGGCGCATCGGTCGGCGCAGGGCATCTTCGGCTGTGCGCTCCGCCTCGTTCAGCGGATGCGGCGCACCTGGACCTCCTCGTCGTGAACGGCCCGGCCGCACTGCGGACAGCGCAGCTCCACGTGGACGGGACTTTCGCATCCGAGGTGGTCGGCGCGCCGGGGCGGTCCCAGTTCCTGCGGCAGGTTGCGGTCGCCCCACTGCATCAGGGCGAGGACGGCGCAGGTGAGGTCCTTGCCCGCCGGGGTGAGCCGATACTCGTGCCGAACGGGTTTGTCCTGGTAGGGGACCCGCTCCAGGACGCCCTGCTCCACCAGCCGGGACAGGCGGTTGGCCAGCACGTTCCTGGCGATGTCGAGGTTTTCCAGGAAGCCCTCGAAACGGCTGGTGCCGAGCAGTGCCGTACGGATGATCAGGAGCGTCCAGCGCTCCCCGATCACTTCCAGTGTCCGGGCGAGGTTGCAGTCCTGCCCTTCGTACGTATATCTCAGCATTTGACCACACTAGTGTTCGGTGGGTTGACGACAGGGTTGAGGCGTCTGCGGTGACGTCCCGTCACGGTCCGGGGGTGCGGCGTTCATGCCGCGGCCAGGAAGTGGCGCTCTGCCGCCGCGTCGGCGGGCTGGTTGAACCGGCTGTAGGCGTAGGCGGCGGAGACGAGTGTCATGTGGTGGTGCCAGCCGGGGTAGGAGCGGCCTTCGAAGTCGAGCAGGCCGAAGTCGTCCTTCATGTCGCGTACGGCCTCGCCCGCCCGCGGCAGCAGCTGTGCGAGCGCGAGCACGGACTCCAGGCGGGCGTGGATGAGGCTGGTCAGCAGGAGCTGGACGGGACGGCGTTCGCCGTCGCTGCGGACCGCCAGCAGCCGGTAGGTGCGGTGGTCCTGGGCGCCGGGGGAGCCCTGTCCGGGCAGACGCACGAAGCTGGAGACGACCGTGACGTGCCGGCCTCTGCCGTCCCGGGGAGCCACCGTCTCCGTGCGGGCCGGCATGCCGCCGTTGGCCCCGAGAAGGCTGCTCGCCGTGAGGACCAGGCCGTAGCCGTCCCCGCCGTTGTGGGGCCGCTGCACCTGCAGGTGCCGGCCGGTCATCACCTGCAGGTTTCCGGGTACGGGGACGACGAAGTCACGTCCGCGCAGGGCAAGTCCGTGCAGGAGGGTCCGGACGCCGAATCCGGCGGCCGGGTCCAGGCGGCACACGACCGGCAACGGGGCCGTGCCGGCGCTGCCGGCGAGGGAGTCGACCAGGTCGAGAGCGTGCTGTTCGGCTGTGCGCAGGCCGGCGTCCGCCGGGATGCGGGCGCGCTGACGGCGCTCGGGGTCCTTGGCCCAGGAGCCCGGCAGCAGCAGACGCCAGTCGACCGGTACGGCTGCCTGCGCGGAGGCGAGGAAGGCACCGATGCCGACCTGGCAGGTGACCGATCGCCCGGTGGAGGGAAGGAAGCGACGGTGCACTCCGCAGGAGTGCTCTCCCCGTTTGCGCAGCACCGCTTGGTCGACCACCCAGGCCATGGGAGCGGTCTGTTGTCCCACCCACCTGCCCAGCTCCACCCGGACCGGGTTCCAGTCCCAGGGGCTGGCGTTGACGAACTGGTGCAGTGACTGGGACGTGGCGGGCGAGCTGGAGACCGTCGCGGCGAGCCGGCGGACCGTCTTCTTGCCGGGCGTGGTCAGCAGACCCTGCACGTAGGCGTGGGCCCAACGCCGCTGATCCGCTCGCGGCAGGCACTCGAAGATCCGCTCGGTGAAGACCGGGACCGAGGAGTCCGCGTGCGTCAACGCTCGTCCTGTCATGGCAAGTTCCCTCCCTGGTTCGGCCTGTGGCTGCTGACCGCGCTAGAATAATAGCGAACACCCTCTTTTTTTTGACGACTCAGGGGAGTTGCCGTATGCACTTCGCCAAGTCGGCCGGATCGGCGCGCTGCGGCACCTGCCCGGGGCCGCTCGCCCGAGAGCCCTCACGTCCGCGATCGGGCGCCTGCCGGGAGCCGGCCGGCAGGGCTTGCAGCTGGGGTGCTGCCCCGGCCCCTGCCCCCGGGACGGTTCGCGGCCGGCGCCGGGACGAGCCCCTCGCACACCTGACGGCGGCAGGCTCTCTTCAGGAGGCAGCATGGTGAAGCAGGAGAGGGCCCTGCGCACGCGCGCGGCCGTGATCACGGCGGCGTCGGTCGAGTTCGACCGCGCCGGCTACGACGGCACGACCCTGGCGCGCATCAGCAAGGTGGCGGGGATCTCCATAGGCGCGTTGACCTTTCACTTCCCCACCAAGCAGGAGCTGGCCGACGCGGTACAGCTCGAAGGGCGCACCGTCACCCTGGCCGCGCTCGAGGGCCGGGCCGCCGAAACGCGGCCGGTGCTGTGCCAGGTCGTCGATCTGACCCTCGAACTCGCCCGGCTGATGGAGGAGGAGCCCTCGGTTCGCTCCGCCATTCGTCTGGGACGGGAACGCCCGGGCACGGACTCCTGGTCACAGGCCTGGCTGCCGATGGTGCGTGAGCTTCTCGACCAGGCCTACGTCGCCGGACAGTTGCGGGAGAGCGCTCCGCCCGCCGATGTGGTGACGCTGGTCGAGCATCTGACCAACGGAGCCGAGGCATACATCCGCAGCCGGATCGGAGCCGAGGCCGAGTTCGGCAGCACCGTCGCACGGCTCAGGCGTGTCTGGGAGCTGGCCCTGGCAGGAGTGTCGGCCGACCGGCCCGCTCCCCAGGTCCTGCGTCACACCGGGGATCGACTGACCGTGCTGGGCGAACCGGAACGCGAGCGGATGTGACGTGGCGTCACGCTGCCGGCCGCTTCGCGAGCGCTGATCTGTACCACTCCACGGCGCCCTCCGGCGACGCCAGGGGCCCGGGTCCGGCGGGGCAGCCGGCCGCGTCCCAGACGTCGCGGCTGTCGTACCAGTGGTCGGTGGCCACGAGGGCGAACTGTCGTTCGGTGACGAAGGTTTCCGCCGCCCTCAGCATGCTCAGACACTCCGCCCACGGGATCGCGGCGGAGACCGGTGGCAGCACCTGATGGCGCGCCAGGGTGTCCAGCAGGTCACCGACACGCACCGGTTCGGGATGACTGGCGTGCCAGACGCGGGGCCCGCCGGTCTGCTGGGGGACGAGGGCGAGCCGGGTGACGAGCCGCGCGAGATCCTCCACGGCCACGGCCGACACCCTGCCCCGCCCCCCGTCCCACACATGGGGGACGACGCGCAGGCACTCGGCGAGAAGCGGTACGACCCAGCGGTCCCCCGCCCCCAGTACCAGTCCGGGGCGCAGCACGCTCGCGCCCGCGGCCAGGGCGTGCGCCTCGCCGGCCAGCCGTGTCCGGCTCACGGCGGAGGACGGTGCCGGAGTGACCTCGTCCACCGCGATGCCCCGGTGGGGTCCGGGGCCGTAGACCGCGGACGTCGACAGGTGCACGATGCGTCCGGTGCCGGCCCGGACGGCCTCCTCCATCAGCGCGGCCGTCCCGTGCTGGTTGATCGCCACGCACTCGGCCTCGTCCGATCCGATCGCGGCGGCCATGTGCAGGAGCACGTCGGCGCCCCGGCAGACACCGTGCAGCGTCTCGGGGCGCGCCAGGTCGGCGCGGACCCACTCGGCGGCCGTGCTGTCGGCGGTCTGCGGCGGACGCCGTCCCACCACGCGGATGCGCAGGCGACGGCCCGCTCGTGTGCCGGATCCGCCGCGCTGCCTCAAGAGTTCGCGCAGCACTGCTGAGCCGATGAAACCGGTGGCGCCTGTCAGCACCACACGCACCGGTTTCACGCCGCGAGCCGCTGCACGTCGGTGGGCAGGCCGAGCCTGGCCCTCGCCTGCGGGGTGGCGATGCCGGGCAGCAGGTAGCGCCACATCGACACCAGACGTGCGGGCAGGTCGGCGCGTCCACTGGAGACGTTGGAGAAGATCTGCGTACCGCTGTAGGCGCCCACGAGAACGTTGGCGAACTCGCGTTCGTCGACCTCGGGCAGGAGATCACCCTGCTCGCGGGCCTCGCACAGCAGCCCGTAGAACTCGTTCACCCACTCCTGGTAGGCCGTGTCGTCGCGCATCCCGAGCTCGCCCTGCTCGACGGCGAGCCTGACGCTGGCCCGGAACAGCACGTTGGTCTGCAGCTCGTGGGCGAGGAAGAAGCTGAGGTCGATCAGCTTCTGCAGTCCCGCCGTCTCCTTGGAGAAGTGCACGAAGTCCTGCTGGTGGGCCAGCACGGCCTGCGCCAGGCCCTTCTTGGACTTGAAGTGGAAGTACATCCCACCCTGCGTGACCTGCGCCCGAGCCATGATCTTGCTGATGCTGGCCCCGCTGTAGCCGCACTCGTCGAAGATCTCTGCGGCCGCGTGCAGGATCGCTTCCCGCGTCTTCACCGCCCGTTCCTGCTTCGGCTCACCCATCACTGCCTCGATCAGTCTCGACAAAAAAAACGAACGCCCTTATTTTACAGACCAACGCCTTCGGCCGGTAGGCAGGGGGCTTCCACCAACGCACGCCCCCGGGGGGATAGGCATGCTCGTGACGGCTGAGAGCTCTGCTGCCGGTAGAACGACCCTGACCAGGACCGTCGCCAAGGAGTACGTGCACCGAGCCGCCCTCGCGGAGGTGTTTCTCACGGGCTGGACGAAGGTGCGTCCCGACTCGTTCAAGGTGGACGCCCAGTGGCCCCGCAGCCACAGCTTCTACGGCTGCGAGAACGGACTGCACGACCCACTGCTGCTCTGCGAGACCGTGCGCCAAACGTTCCCCCTGCTCACCCACGCCGCCTACGACGTGCCGTTCGGCTACCAGTTGAGCTGGTCCCGCTTCCAGTACGCGGTCAACTTCGACGCCATGGAAGTGAAGTTCCAACCGGCTGAGATGGAACTCCACGTCACGTGCTCGGACATACGGTTCTACCGGTCACTGCCCGCCTCGATGTCCATGCACATCGAGGTGGTCCGCGGCGGTGAGCTCCTCGCGGTGGTCAGCACGCACTTCGGCTGCCACTCCCCCGCCGTCTACAAGCGCCTGCGCGCGGGGCGGGCCGGCATCGCCGCCGCGTTCGCCAACGCGCCCGAACCGCCGCAGCCTGTCGCGCGAACCGAGGTGAACCGCCACCGGCTGCAGGACATCGTGCTGTCCCCGACCGAGCAGGCGCGGCGCTGGCAGCTGCGCGTGGACACCGGTCATCCCGTCCTGTTCGACCACGCCGTCGACCACGTACCGGGGATGCTGCTCCTGGAATCGGTGCGACAGGCGGGGCATGCCATGCACCCGGCCTCGAGCGGCATGATGCCCGCGGCCATGGACGTCACCTTCAAGCGTTACGTCGAGTTCGACGAACCGTGCTGGATCGAGGCCGAGCCTGTCGCCGACACCGCGCCGGCGCAGAGCGGGCGTCGAACGATCCGCGTCAACGCGCTGCAGGGGGAGGACTTCGCCTTCACGGCGACGACGGAAATGGCAGACGTGATCTCGCTCTAGAATCAGGCGAAACAGACGCGGAACGCGGCAAGTCCCTCGCTTGCGCAGGGACCTTGCCGCGGCCGGACCCAGTGTTCCACCACTGGGTTCAGCCTGAGTCACACCGCCCGTCGAGCTGCCAACTCGACGGGCATCGGCCCGTTACGGGTGCCACCCCGTACGGGCGTTGATCCGGTTCTGCCCGAACCGCGAAGCCGCACCAGCGACTTCGGTACCAGCACTTCAGTAGCAGCACTTCAGTAGCAGCACTTCAGTACCACCACCGCTGAGCCAAGCCCGGCTCAGCGAGCGAGAACGCGCCTCTCAGAGGCGCTGACAGGAGCCAGAGCCAAGAGACGTCCTCACCAAACCCTCCGGCCAAGGAGGGGTCCCACACCTCAGGAACCGCCGTCGTACCTGCCTTGACATCTGCCAACGCAAGTTGACGCCTCACCATGTAGGACGTGCCCTCATCATGAAGCAAGGCATCGAAATTTGCCAGCCCTTACAGATCACGGCCGCGGGCAGGAACCCTCTTGGGCAACTGCCTTCCCTCACCGGATCCGACCGTGCTCCACTCCCCCGCACGGGTGTACCCACCGCGCAACCCTGGGTGCGCCAGCGGGTGAAAGTACCCATGCGGCTGGTGGAAGGCGCGCACTACTCGGACGCGGCCCTCAGCGTCTACGTCAAGGTCAAGGCTCTGGCCCAACGCCCCGAGGGGTGTACCGCGAGCGTCGCCACCCTCGCGTCTTACCTCGGCCTGTCACCGTCGACCGTGCAGCGAGGCCTCGCCGAGCTCCGCTCGCCCGGCCCGGACGGCGTCGTGGAGTTGCCGGACAGCCGGCGGCGGTCCCTGCCCGGCGGCTGCGGTACCACCGCTCAGCGACGGGTCAGGCCCATGAAATCGACGGAGCGCTTCATCTGGATTCCGGTGGTCGCCAGCGAATGCCTGCGCCCCCGCCTGCTGCGCGCCTTCGCGGCGATCGCCTACGCCGTCGCACAGCGGCACCCCCTGACCGTGGGTGTGCTCGCGGGTCTCCTGCGACACCACTCGGGACGTCGTGCGGGCATGCCCATCACCGCGGAAGCGGCCGGACGTGTCATTGAACAACTGGCCGCGTCAGGGTGGATCACCGTTCAGCACCGGGCCGGAGAGCGGGGCCGCCATCGTTTCGTGGTGCACGACGGCCGCACACCGCCGATCCCCGTGCCGAGTGCGCCGGCCTCGTGTACTGATCCTGATGACCGATCGGGTACCCGTGTTCATGAGGCATCGCTCGCGTATAAGGAAGACCTCTGTACTGACCGACCCGAGAACCGACCGCGTCTTTCCCCACCCGCCGTAGGCGAACTACCGGTAGTGGAGCGCGAAAGCGGCGACTCGATCACCCCGACACCGCACGCGAACAGCGAAAGGACAGCCCTCGAGCGCACCGGTCGGGCAACCGACCGCCCCCAGGGCCGTCCGTACACCGGTCCGCCACTGACCTTCAGCGCCCGGCTCCACGCCGTACTGGAGCCCGTACGCTTCCTGCTGGAAGGGCTGAAGCCCTACGTGCTCCGGCGTATCGGCCGGAACATCTCGCACCAGCTCGCCATGGGCGCCGGGGTCGACCGCCTGCGCAGCCGGCTCACCCAGCGGCTGGCCGGCGTGTTCGTCGCCGACATCCGTGATGTCGGACGGTGGCTGCTGGGCGTCGCCCTCCCCCGCTGGGGCTGCGCCGACCCGGACTGCGAGACGGGGATTCTGTGGTCGACGGGTGCGCGCTGCCGAGCCTGCCGAGAAGCGATCACGGACCGGCGCCGGGCACAGGCCCAGCAGTGGTCGGCGAGTGAGGTCCACGGCGACAGTGACCGGCCTGCGGCCGCGGCCCGGCGCTGCGCGCCGTCCGTCGTCCACAGCGAACCGGATCCACCGCTGCTTCCGCCCCGCCGACCCGGCCATGACCCTGACAGTCTCCTGCCCCGAGACGAGCCATGTACCAGCCGTTTTTCGCAGGAGACACCGGCTCCGACGAGCCGTGTGGTGATCAGCCCCTGCAGAGGCCGGGCCGGAACCTGTGGCCGGGTCGTTCCGCACGGCCTGTGCTGGCGATGCCGTCTGCAGGAAGGTGAGCTGTCCACCGAAACGGACAGCTCACCTGGCTACTCCCCACCAACCAGTGCGGGCTCACGTGAGGAGTCCTTCGCGGCCTCGCCGCCGGGCTCGTGAGCAGCCGGGAGGCCGGCGTGCGTACCGTAGGCGGACTTGACGCTGCGCCTCTCCCGCCACAGGTGGTAGACGGAGAGGGACAGGATGACCGTGCCGACGAGGTTGAAGACGAAGTGCCACCAGATCCGGTAGGTCACCAGAGCGGCGCCTGGTTCGACCGCCCCGAACCAGGTGGACAGGCCGATGGCCCGGCTGGCTCCCAGAGCGACGGACAGGGTCAGCACGACGTGTTCCACGCCGTGGATGCCCTGCATCCACACGCCCATCTTGGCCCACTTGCGGCTCTTCAGCTCGCCGCCGACCCGCCGGGTGATCTGAACGATGCCGACCAGGCCGGCGAGGAAGATGAAGTTCCCCGTCAGGTGCAGGATCTCCATGCCGAGCGACGGCTTGGTCATGTCGATCTGCCCCATTCCCCGGGCAAGGCTGTCGGCCCAGGGAGTCATCCAGGCCGGGGAGTAGGGATGGGCGATCCAGTAGCCGGCCTGGGCGACGTGCTCCTGGAAGTGGCCTATCTGCCCGACGACGCCCAGTCCGATCAGTCCCACCGCCGTCCTGTACAGCCAGGGCCGCACCGTTCCGCGGTTCGCGTAGGCGAGCACCGCGACAGCGAGCCACATCGCGACGGCCCAGCCGATGAAGAGGACAGCCCCGGCGGTGTCCACGGTGGACACCGCGTTGCCCATACCGGGCATTCCTTGCATTCCGGGCGTGTGTTCCACGTCGTTCCTCCTGTGGCATCGGTTGATGTGGCACCGCTCGTCAGACCCGCACAACGGTAGGAATTGACGTCTTGCACACACCACTTCAGCCGTGCTGACCTCGACCACGAATTTCCACGAGGGCCATCACGCTCCCCGCCCGCCGTGTGAACAGGTGCTGTCCGAACTGGGAGCCGCATGCGTCAGCGCGCGAGCAACAGGACGGTTCAACGCGAACATGCCGGTGCCGGGGCGGGTGCGGCTGGACCAGATGGGTGACCGACCTGCGGTTCGGCGGCCACGACGGTCGCCACCAGCGCGGCCGGGGCGCCGGCCTTCTCCTCGCGAGCAGCGGCATGGCCCCAAAGCGCTGCGCGGTGCCCGCCCGTGGCGGATCACCGTGAGCGTCAGGTTGACCTGGTCCCCGGTTCACTGGTGACCGACGCGAGGATCTTCGCGAACTGCGCTGGATCGCGTACTTGGCCGATCCGGTTCAGCGCCAGGAGCAGTTCGAAGAAGGCGGGCTGCTCCATCTTCCGCTCCAGGTGCATGGCGATGAACAGCGGATCGTCGTAGGGCAGCGTGCGCGGCAGCTGGTCTTCGCCGGCCGTGGTTTTGCTGGGGCGCTCGCCGCTGACGCGGGGCTCCGGCACGGCCTGTTCGGGCTCGCGGTGATCAGCCCGCTGGTCCACCTGCGTCGGCGAGACGGTCTGGTCGCCTGCGGTGGCGTCGGTGATTACGTCGTAATCACTGTCCGGGCCACTCGGGGCGCCGGCCGGTTGCGCCTCGGCTGCCTGATGGGCCGTCTGACGCTCGGCGGGCTGTACCCGCTCCTCCTTGCGCGCCCGTTCCGCCTTGAGCTCTTCCAGGGCGGCCACCTGCTGGTCGGCAGGTTTGTTACCGACTGCGCGCAGCAGGTCGATGGGCTCCTCGCCGACTCGCTCCTGGAGTTCGGGAGTGAGGTTGAGCAGGGCGAGACGCTGTGAAACCCATCCCTGGGACCGGTGGAGGCGCTTGGCAAGGGCTCGTTGGCTGCCATGGATGGCCAGGAGCCGCTGGAGGGCACGGGCTTCGTCGAGTTCCTCGAGGTCCTGACGGTGGATGTTGGCCACGAGGGCGGATTCGAGGAGTTCCTCGGAGCTTGCGCCTTGGTCGTCGCTGACCATCACCTTGACCGTGGCGAGTCCGGCTTCTCGGGCGGCTGCCAGCCGGGTACTGCCGTCGATGACGACGTGGGTGGTGTCTGGTTCGAGGTCGGCTTCCCGGTCGGGGTTGGCCTTGGTGTAGGCGTCGCGGTTCATGACCGTGATCGCCTGCTTCTGCCCGTGGGTTTTCAGGCTGCCTGCGAGGTCGGTGAGATCGCCCAGCTTGGAGCGCGGGTTGTCGGGGTTGAGGCTGACGCGGTGGACAGGGAGTTCCGAGGGCGGGGCGACCCCTTCTGTCGGAACACCGGTGGCAGCGGCGACGGCCTGGCGGCGTGCGCTGACCGGGCGCACTCCCCCACCGAAGCGGCCGGCGCCGAGTTGCTCGGCCTTGCTCACAGGACCTCCCTGGCGAGGGCGCGCATACCGACTGCCTGCTGCGACTTGGGTGCGTAGGACAGCAGGGGCTTCTTCACGCGGACAGCCTCCTTCTGTTCCTTGAGGTCTCCGATGAGTCCGACAACTCGCGGATCCTTTATGTCGACCCATCCCTGGAGTGACGAGGTGGCGATGTAACCGCGGCGGGAGTCGTAGAGGTTGACGACGATGCCGAGGTAGTCGATGTCGACCTGGAGGTCGCCCCGCAGGTCGTCGATCTGCGTGGTGAGCAGTTCGTAGGCGTCGGCGGAGCTGTCCTCGGCCTGGACGACGATCAGGGCCCCGGACTGGCCGGGCTTTTCGCTGTCGCGGCGGCGGCCGTAGTAGGCGGCGGCGTCCATGCTGAGGCCGAGGCTGGGCGGGCAGTCGACGATGATTACGTCGTAATCAGCTTCGAGCGGGGCGAGGGCCCGCTCGAGGGCGGCCTCGCGGGCCCGGACGGCGGACAGTCGCACGTCGAGCAGGAAGGCGTCGTTGCAGGCCGGCAGGAGGTGGAGGCGACCGTCGAAGGTGTCGTCGTCGACGGACACGATGAGGTCGCGCAGGTCGCCCTTCGGGTCGCCCGCCATGTGGTTGGTGAGGCTGTCACCGTTCATGGGCAGCGGGGCGGCGCCGAGTTGGTTGGTGAGGTGGCACTGCGGGTCGAAGTCGACGAGCAGCACCCTCAGCCCGGGTCCGGGCAGGTTCTCGATGTCGAGCGGGTCCTCAGCCGGGTCGACCGCGTCGGTCTGGGTCTCGCTCGCGCGCAGGGCCTTGGTGAGGGCCTTGGCGACGCGGACGGGGTGAAGGATGTTGGAGTCTTCGGCCAGTGCCTCGCCGAGGCCGGCGGTGATGGCGGTCTTGCCGACTCCGCCCTTCTGGTTGCAGACGATGATGCGGCGGGTGATCGAGGGGCGCTCGATGTCCGGGGCGGGGTTGGTGTCGAGCCACAGCTGTACGGACTGCGCGAGGCCCTGGATGAGCGAGACGCGCCGGTCGTTGGCGATCTGCCGGAATCCTTCCCACTGGCCGGGAGGCAGGAAAGTGGAGAAGGAGTCGGCGCCGGCGGTGTCGACGGCCGCGGTGGCGGAGGCCAGGCTGCACCAGTCGCTGATGCCTTGTTCCACAGCGGTCTGGATCTCGATGCCGTGCTGGGCGGCTCTGACTTTGAGCTTCTGCCGGAGCCATCCCGGCAGCTTGGAGACGACCTTCTCGCGGTCGCTGGAAGTGGCTGGCGAACTCATGCAGGACACCATACTAACGTCCATGATCAATCACAGTATCGGCGCGTTAGCTAGACCAACTTGATACGGACCCGGCAAGGGCCAGAGTGATTACGGCGTAATCACTCTGGTGGTTTGTGAGTGAGAGCGGGCCACGTTCGTCGACGGTGTCGGACAGCACTCAGCGATCAGGCAGCTCAAAAATGTCGATGAGAACTGACAACGCCGGCGCTCGACCGGGAGGGACAGCGTCGAGCGCTCGTACGGGTCCGTGCGAGGATCGCGACGTGAAGGATCTGTACTTCCGCCTCGCGGGCGACGCCGACCTCGCCACGCTCGTTCGTCTGCGCGACGACGCTGCCCGCTGGATGCTCGCCCAGGGAATCACCGGCCAGTGGCAGCCCGGCCAGCTGGACGAGGACCACTTCCGCAAGACCATGGCGAATGGTGAGGTCTGGCTTGCCGAGGCCGACGGCCGCGTGGCCGGAGCCTGGGAACTGTGGTGGGAGGACGAGGACGCCTGGGGACCGCAGCCGCCGGTGGCCGGCTATGTACATCGGCTGATGGTGGACCGCGGCAGCGCCAGGCCGGGGACGGGGCGTTTTCTACTGCGTGCTGCGGAGCGCCGCGTTGCCGCGGCGGGGCGGACGTTCGTGCGTCTGGACTGCCTGGCCGGCAACGCGCGTCTGAACGCCTACTACCTGGACGCCGGTTACCGGGTCGTCGGCCACAAAGCAGGTAAGCCGCAGCCGGGCGGTGCACCCAAGTCGTTCACGCTCCTTGAGAAAACCTGCGGGCCGACAGTGGGCGGCTGAGCGACTGTGGCCAGTGGCACGCCCGTTGAGAGGAGGACGATGGTGGTCGAGGTCAGTCTGCGGCGGTGTCCTGGGCTTGGGCGGCCCTACGACAGAACCATGAAAGGTGCTGTCCCGGAAATCCACCCAGCCGCCTCCGCCGCCTGCTCTGCCGGTGTGTTCCGAAGCCCCTGGACCGTCCACCGCCCGCTCCCCGTCCCGTCGGTGTAGTCCTCCGACCGTACTGACCGGCGGGGCTCGTCATGTAGCTGTCCAGCAGACGTGTCATGTACTGCGCGCACGTCGGCGGCGGAACCGGAGAAGGCTGCGACCTACAAGGAGCGAGGACAGGCGGCGCCGTCTGTGTGCAGGAAAGCAACTCCCTGATCCACGAGCTCACCCGTCAGCCGCTGCCACGCGCCCCAGGGTGATTACGCCGTAATCACCCCACCGGCAAACCGCCCTGCAGCCAGTGATTACGGCGTCGACGCACTCGAAGCCTCGCGTCCTGCTGCGCCCGCTTGTCCCACCGCCACGGGCCGGCCCTGAGGAAGCTCAAAGCGCGCCGAGTCCCACTCAAGACGATCATCAGCCCGACTCGCCCCGCCCCCATGAGCCAGGATTCCCTGGAAACCAGGGGCCGGTCACAGCAGACAGGGAAGACCGGGCCGCGGTTGCCCGGGACTCGCCCGCGAGTGTGGAAGCTGCCCGCACACAACGCCGACTTCACTCGGGCGCGACACACTCCTGAGACAACGGCAACCCCTGACCGACCGCTCCGCATGTAGCCGACCGGGCACCACGGGGCCGTGGGGGAGTGGGCAAGGCCCCCTCGCCGTCGAATACGCCCTGGGCCGGCTACCCCATCGCCAGTGATTACGCCGTAATCACCTGTGCCGAACAGTTCACTGAGCCACGACTCACGGCGCCGCAAACGCCGCCCCCACCGCCCGGCCACCGGCCGCCAGTGATTACGGCGTAATCACCCGAGGCTGCCCGCCCGATCGAGGTCCTCGAACGCACACGGGTGCGCCGCGGGCACCCTGCATGACGCAGGCCGTCGTAAGGGTTCTCACCGAAGGTACGCGAGGTACGCGTTCTGAAGTTGAGGCGCTGCGGGACGGCATCGCCCGCTGAGCTGCAGAAGACGATCGTCGTCCCCGGACATGCTCGCCGTCCGCCGGCGTCGGGGGCCACCATCAGGGCTCCAGCGCGAGGAGGAGGGGCGCGTACGAATGAATCCGGCGAGTTCTACCGGCGGTAGAATCGGCGGCATGAGCAAGCCGACGAGCATCAAGACCAGCGAGAAGGTGCGTGACCGGCTGCGGACCCTCGCGGAGGAACGCGGCACCACCATCACGGAGCTGCTGGAGGACCTCGCCAGCCGCGAGCTCACGGCGGCCGAGCGGGACCAGCGTGCCCTGGAGGCTGCCCGGGAACTCGGCATCGAGTACACCAAGCAGGTGGAGCAGGCCGGCCAGGACGCCTGGGCGAAGATCCGCGCCCACCATGGCGGCGCCGCCGCATGAATCTGACGGCCGTACTGGACCACACCGCCCTGACCGCCCTGTACCGGGCAGACCCGTTCTTCACCGGCCTGTACATCGAAGCCTCACGTGGCACCGGACGCGTCCTGATCCCGTCGCTGTCCGTTCTCGCTGCCGAGCGTCAGGTGACCGGTGCGGGCAAGCACGCTGCGTCGCTGCGGTTCGCGGAGAACGTCTCGTTCAGCGCGGCGCACGCCGTGAACGCGATGGACTGGCCGAGCGTGGACTGGCCGGTGGCTCACGCAGCAGCGATCGCCTGGCAGGCGGCCAAAGACGGCGAGCCCCTCACCGTTCTGTCGCTCGAGCCCGAGCTGTACGCCGGAACCGGGATCACCCCCCTGAACCCCACTTGACCCTTGTCAGGGGCCGGGTCGGTCATCGGGTGCTCGCCCCGGGCAAGATCGAGGTCCACCCCCGGGACGGCCTGGTGGAAGCGGGAGAACTTCGACGCGGACGTCGCCCTCTCGTCGTCGAGCCAGGGCACGGCGGGTAGGCGGCGCCGGCCTCCCGCATCGGGTCCTTCAGGTGCCTGATGGAGCAGTAGGTCGTGGAGTGCTCCAGGCCGAGCCCGAGGCCCGCGACGACTCGGTGCCGCCGAGGCAGGGCAGCGAGGCGTCCCGCGCCTCGGGAAGATGCCGCTCCGCCCAGCCGTGCAGTTCCCTCAGCGCCGGCTCCAGGGCCGCGCCGGCGTCGGTCAGCCGGTACGAGACACGCAACGGCGGGCCCTCGTCCACCTCACGCAGCACGAGCCCCGCCGCACCGAGCTCGGTCAAACGGTCCGACAGCATGCGCTCACTGATCCCCGGGATGGCGCGACGCAGATCGGAGAAGTGCACCGGACGCTCCATCAGCACGGCCACGATCAGACCGGTCCAGCGCTTTCCCAGCAGCGCGAAGACCCTCGACATCGCGCCGTCCACCGTCTTACAGGGCCCAGCGACCACATCCTCCATACCTGGAGTCTACGGGGCGGCGACCTACGGGGACGCCCGTACGGCATCCGCGGCAACCACGAGCTCGCCGTGAACGCCGCCGTCCACCTTCAGGCCCAGACCGAACGCACCCTGTGCCAGCTCGCCGAGCAGACGATCGCCGCGATCGGGCTTGGCAAGACGAGCGATCCAACAAGCGATCCAACGAGCGATGCGTGTAGGGTGTCTCGCGGAGGCGAACCTTATGCCCACCGAGAAGAAGCTGTTCAGCGCGGTCGATGCGCTCCTGAAGCAGGTCGCCCAGGACGACCTTCCGCCGCCCGCTGAGCGCAAGCGGCTGCGCACGGCAGCCGGGCTCACCCAGACCCAGATCGCAAACGCCCTGGAAATTCGCCGGGAAGCGGTGGGGAACTGGGAGGCCGGCAAGACCGAGCCGCGGTCGCCACAGCGCGCCGCCTACGCCCGACTGCTCGAAAACCTTGCCGCGCGCTTCCCCGCCCCCGACGCCGAGTCAGACACGGCGCCTGCGGTACCGGAGACGTTCCCCGGCACGTCCGCCCCGCCCCTGGAAGCAGAGGCTCTGGCCGCAGCCCCGCCCTCTGAAGCGGCGGCCATGACTGGTTCCGAGAACACCGCCCACCGCTCCACCTCCAACGCCGCTGCTCGGGCCGCCGCATCGCGTCCGGAACGCACCGCCGGGCCGTCGTCGACATCGCGGCAGCCGGACGCGAGGAAGGCCACAGCGAACGCCCCAGCCGGCGGCGCCGAGCCGCGCTTCGCCAACGGTCCGCTCGCGGTCGTCGACGTCGACGCCGACAGCCAGGTCCTCGCGTACTGCCTCGGCGGCCTGGTCCTGGACGAGCCCGCGAAGTCGATCCCGTCCCTGGTCGACTGGACCCTCAAGAAGGCGAAGCTCGGGGAGCCCCTGACGCAGCGTGGGTTCGGCCCGTGGGCGCGGATCTCCCGCCCGGCGCAGGACGGGATGCACAGCTGCGGCCAACTGTGCATGCCGTCGTGGCACGCGCTCGACACCCGTCACTGGGAGGGTGCCGAGCAGCTCCCGCCGTCCGAACTCGCCCAACTGCTCGGCACGTACGCGTCCTGGGTGATGACGCCACGCGGGGCGACCGCCGTGACTGGCCTGGAGTTGCTGACCGCCCTGCACCCGACGACCCGCGCGTCCGAGCCGGACGAGACGGGTAAGCGGCACCGCCGGCACAACCCCGGCTCGCTGGGCGAGCACCCGGTTCAACCTGTGCCGTGCGAGGTCCCCGACGGACTCCCGCTCCTCGCCGACCTGCCCCGCTTCCTCCGCCGCACCCAGGCGGAGGTCCTGACGGAGGAGGCGTACGCCTGGGCGCGCCCGCTGGACTTCCTGCCCTGCCAGGACGGCGAACCCCTCCCGGGCGGCTGGCGGCTCGGCGTCTCCCCCGGGAGGGTCAAGCACAAGGGCACCCAGAGCGGGCTGTGGGGCGAGGGTGTGCGCGAGCAGTTCAACGCCCCCGAGCTCAACCTCGCCCGCTCCATCGAGACCGGCGAGGCCACCAACGAGGACGAGGGGGAGTAGCAGCTCATGACCCTGTTCGGGGACGGCCTGGACAAGGCGGTACAGCGCGCGTTCACACGCCCGATTCCGAAGTCCGCCGGCGCGCGGATGCGGTACCTGGTCAGGCAGCTCAAGGGCACCAGGCCCGTCGCCCAGATGCTGCGGATCTCCCAGCGCACCGTCGAGCGGTACGTGAAGGACCAGATCAAGAAACCCCGCCCGGACCTCGCCGCCCGTCTGGAAACCGAGGTCAGGAAACGGTGGCAGCCGCAGATCCGCGCCAAGGCCAAGGAACGGGCGGCGACCACCGGCGGCATCGTCATCGACACCCGCGCCCGCATCGGCTACACCGCGCCGATCGGCACGACCGACGACGCCCGCCTCCGCCACCTCACCGTCGCGCTGCCGCCGCAGTACGCCGCCCGCCTCTTCGACGCCCAGCAGCAGGGCGCCACCGACCAGCGCCTGCAGGAAATCGCCGCCGAAGCACTCAAGGAGGTGTACTTCCAGGACAGCGGCCGCCGCGCCGGCAGCCTGGAAGAGGTCCGCTTCACCGACATCGAGCACATCGAGTTCGATCTGTAGCACCCCGCAGAACCCCACGAGCGTGCCTCTGGCTCACCGAAGCGGGAGCAGCGCCGGCGGAGCCGGTCTCGCAGGGCGGGGAGCCGGTCGGGCTGGACGTTCCGGGAGTCGCTCCCCATGAAACCGGCCGTACCTGCCGCACTGTGAAGCCGCAGACCGAGCGACTGAAGCGACTCACACTGAGGAAGCGGAAACCAGAGCTCTGAGTGGCTGGTTCTCTGGCGCCCGGTCGCTTCAGTCGCTTGGGTCGCTGCCCCGGGTTTGGCTCAGCGACTGAAAGCCAGCGACTCAACGACTCTTCGGTAGCTGCCAGAGAATACGGTAAAGCTGCAGGTCACAGAGCTGCCAGCCTGGGTGTAGCGACTGAAGCGACTGAAGTTCCGGGTATATAAAGCCTTCGCGTGTGCGCGTGTGCGTCATATATAGGAAGCTTCAGTCGCTTCAGTCGCTGTTTGAGGCACTGCACCCCACCTGAAGTGCGGCTTTAGACACACCGCGCGGCAGCGACCGAAGACAGTTCAGTCGCTGCCCCTCTCCCTCGGTCGCTGGCAGCCATCCCGGCCAGGGCTCTTTCGCATGTGTTCCACCACCTCACCAGCCACGTTCGCTAGTCTGTGTCCGTCGTTGGGTCGCTTCGGTCGCTGTAGGGGGTGTGAATGCCTGCTGAACTGCGGTTTCCTCCCAGCTACTCACGACAGCCCGCACTCGGGTCCTCAGTCGCTGAGCTGTCTGTGGCCACCGCCCGCTGGTGCGCGCGCAGAGGCTGGCCTGTGCATCCCCTCGCAGCAGGCCGCAAGACCCCGGCCGCCAACTGCAGTGACTGCCGCTCGAACCCCCACCCGCCCGCATCCTGCCCCTGTCTCCCCGCAGGCCGCTGGTGCCACGGCTTCCACGCAGCCACCCTCGACCAGGACCGCATCCAGCACTGGTGGGAGAACCACCCGGAGTTCGGCATCGGCGTGTCCTGCGGCCCAGCCGGCCTGGTCGTCATCGACATCGACGCCCACCCGGCCCGGCCGCCCGCCCGGGACCGAATCCTCCCCGGCATCCCCATCGCCGACCACATCGACCTCACAGGCCTGTCCAACGGCTTCCACACACTCGCCGTCCTGGCGGCACTGCGCGGCCAGCCCAGCCCCGCCGACGACGAAACCACCCTGCGTGTCCGCACCCCCTCCGGGGGCCTACACGTTTGGTACCGGGCCGGAGACAGCCGCCGTTGGCAGTCCTCCGTCGGCTCCAGCCCGGGGCGCGCGCTGGCCTGGCAGGTGGACATCCGCGCCCACGGCAGCTACATCGTCGCCCCCGGCACCACCACGCAGCACGGCACCTACACGCCCGTCGGCGACACCCGTGCCCCGGCAGCGCTCCCCCTCTGGCTCGCCCAGGAACTCGAACGCACCGGCCACCTGCCGGCCCCTGACGTTCCAGCGCCCCGGCCGGTCCCGCCCCGCGCCCGTCAGGCCGTCCTCGCAGCGGGCGGAGGACGCGACCGTGTCCACAACGCTCTCGCCACGGTCCTGGCTCCCGTCGAGGCCTGCGGCAAGGTCGCCGAAGGCGCCGGGTTCTCCGACACCCTCAACCGCGCCGCCTACACACTCGGCGGGCTTGTCGCAGCCGGCCGCCTTCCCCAGGAAGAGGCCGAACAAGCCCTGAAGGAAACCGCCCTCGCAGCCCGCCCCGGGCAAGAGCGCCGCATCGACCAGATCATCCGCAGCGGCCTCACCGCAGGCCTCGAGCGACCCCTGTACGGCAGCGGGAGGCGCCCATGACGTCCCCCAGGCCGGAGACCCTCTTCGAGTTCAACCCGCAAGCTGTTGCCGCCCAGATCCGCGCCCAGGGCGCTGCTGCCGTGCCCCTCCCTGCCCAGGCCGACCCCGACCGTGCCCCGGCCGCTGAGGCAACCGCAGAGGGACTGCTGCCCGACACGCTCTCCGACCGCGGCAACGCCAAGCTGTTCGTCAGGCTCTACGCCAACGACTACCGCCACGTTCCCGGCATCGGCTGGTACCGGTGGGACACCACCCGCTGGCAGATCGACGAGGACGACACCGTCCTGTGGGCGGCCGGCGACCTCGCCGAAAGCATCGCCACCCACGACCCCCGAGGCATCTTCACCACCACAGCCCTGCAACAGCACCGCCGCCGCGCCCTGTCCACCACCGGCATCAACGCCATGCTCACCCAGGCCAAATCCGCCCCCGGCATGGTCCTCAACGCCGCCCTGCTGGATGCCGACCCCTACGCACTGTGCACCCCGGACGGGATCGTCGACCTGCGCACCGGACTGGTGAAAAGCCCCGACCCGAACAAGGACTTCCACTCCCGCTCCACCACCGTCGGCCCGCAGCACGTCTCCACTCCCCGCTGGGAGAGATTCCTGACCGACACCTTCGGCAACGACGCCGAAGGCCAGGAGATGATCGACTACCTCCAACTGCTGCTCGGGTACTCCGTCACCGGCGACGTCGGCGGCCAGATCCTGCCCTTCCTCTTCGGCTCCGGCAAGAACGGCAAGTCCGTACTGCTGGACGTACTGATGAAACTCCTCGGCGACTACGCCGACGCCGCCCCGCCCGGCTTCCTCATGGCACGACCCTACGAAGGCCACCCCACCGACCTCGCCGAACTGCACGGCCGACGCGTCATCGTCTGCTCCGAGGTCAAGCCAGGCGACAAGTTCGACGAGGCCCGCGTCAAGCTGCTGACCGGCGGCGACCGGATCAAAGCCCGCCGCATGCGGCAGGACTTCTTCAGCTTCGAACCCACCCACAAACTCTGGCTGCTGGGCAACCACCGCCCCGAAGTCGGCACCGGCGGCTTCGCATTCTGGCGCCGCATGCGCCTGATCCCCTTCGAACGCGTCGTCCCGGACCACCGAAAGATCGACAACCTGGCGGACATCCTCGTCACCGAGGAAGGCCCCGGTATCCTCGGCTGGCTCATCGACGGCGCCCACCGCTACCTCGCTGGCGACCGCAACCTCACCGGCCCCGAACGCGTCCGCATCGCCACCACCGCCTACGCCGAAACCGAAGACCATACCGGCCGCTTCTACGAAGAATGCTGTGTACTGGGC
This sequence comes from Streptomyces aurantiaciflavus, assembly GCF_049808595.1. Taxonomy (NCBI): domain Bacteria; kingdom Bacillati; phylum Actinomycetota; class Actinomycetes; order Kitasatosporales; family Streptomycetaceae; genus Streptomyces; species Streptomyces aurantiaciflavus. Next base: position 124,355 of record NZ_JBNCAQ010000029.1, read on the forward strand.
CCGGACCTCCGCGCGGAACAGACAGCGCTCTACGCCACCTACAAAACGTGGTGCCGAAACGAAGGAGCACCGGTCATGTCCTCGAGGGCCTTCGCCGCCCGAACCAGGGAACTCGTGGGACTGGCCTCCCCCAAGGAGATGATCCTGTCCAACCAGCGCAAGCACTACCCGGGTATCGGACTGCTCACCGACGAGGAAAGGGACGCCGGCTGATGAGCTCCCTGATCACCGAGGACGAGATCAGCCACGAGACCGAACTCGTGTGGCTGGAGGACATCGACCAGCTCGACTACGTCCGCCAAAGCCTGGACAGGCTGCCCACCCGCAAAGGCAAGCCCGCCTACCACCGCGACGGACGCATGGTCGGTTACGCCCTCCTCGGCCCCACCGCCAAGCCCTCCCGCGCCTCCGGCACCTTCCGCCGCCGCGTCTTCTGGCTCCTGCCCCACGACCGCGACAGTCAGCCCGACGGCCTGTACGCCAAAAGCGCCCCAGCAGAAGCCGTCGACCCCCGTACCCTCGAACCACGCATCAAGGGCTACAAAACTGAACGCTCCGAAGGCGGCCCGCCCTCCAGCGCCATGCAGCAGCTGGGCATAACCCTTCCCCTGTGACACGGCCCCCGGAAGGGTGCCGCCTGTCCCCAACCACGCCCTCCGGCGCGGTGTCATACACCGACCCACGTCCATCCGGCGGGCTGCCTGGTCATCACGGCGACGACGAACTACTCGGCACAGACCGCTGATGCCGAGCGGGGACCTACGGGAACGACGGGTGCCGAATCTCCGCGACTTCGAAGCGCGGCTGACCGACATCAAAGCCCTCGGCTCGCTGCCGCGCGCTGCCCGCAAGCCTCGCAGAAGCCCGGCGGCTGCCTCTCCCGCTTCCGCACCGATCCCGGCAAGTCTTCCACCGGCAGCACAGACTTGCCCAGGCGGCCCAGGACCAGCCCGTCCTCGGACAACTACGATGAGCAGCTGCCCGCGGCCGGATCTACGGCACCGACCCCGACCACCGCCGCCCGCAGCCAGGGCAACGCTACGCCCAACTGGCCGGCGGTCCACTGGACGGGCTGCTGCTCGAGCCGGTGGGGTGGGTGTGAGGAACGGGTACGTCTACGAGATCCGCGGCGCTCCCAACCGGATCGACGTCAATGAGACGCTCGGGCTGATGAGTCCCAACCTCCACGAACTTGGCGTTGAGGGCTGGGGACATGGCTGAGTGGGAGAATGGGATGGCAGGGTTTGTGCCTGAGCTGGTTTCGGTGAAGGTGTGAAGAGGGTTAGCCGGATGCTTGAGGCTGTTCTGGGAGGGGGTGGGGGAGGGTCAGTGGCATTTGGCTGCTGTTTTGGGGGTGGGTCACTCGATGATCTCTGCTTATGAAAGGCAAGGTGTCGACGGCTGTGTCCCCGATCCGGGCTGCATTGAGGCTTTGCTGGCGGGAGTGGCACGGCGTAGCGATGTGGCTCCGGAGGTGCTCGGCGACGCTCGCCAGGCTTATGGCCGTGTGCTGTGGCTGCTGAGTGAGCAGCTGCCGGAGCGGGGGCGCAGCTATCGGCACATGCTGCGTATTTACGAGCTCACCCGGGAAGTCGAGGAGCTGTCAGGGGAATTGGCCGACGTCCGGCAGTGAAAGCGGGATGTGGTGGACGAACTGGAGAGGCTGCGGCAGTCAGCCGATGCAGGCTCAGCCGCCGGCCGTGAGCGGCAGCATCGGCTGGAGGAAACCGCCGCGACCCTGGAACGCCGCCGGGCCGAGCTGGTGCGTTGTCGTGAGGCGGTCCTGGCGTAGACGAGAGCCGATGGTCCGGCAGCGTCAACCTCACCTACCTCGACCTCGACGCGGTCCCGCCCAAGGTGCTGTCAAGCAACACCGGTGCGAGCCTCTGGATCAATTACGAATACTTCATTGGCGACCAGAAGTTGAAGGAGGCGACCATGTACGGGAAGGGCGGCGGATTCTTCACGACCGACCCCACGATCGCTGCCTGGGATGGGCAGGACGCAAACCGTGTTTCTACGTATGGGGCAGAAACACTTCCAGTCACTCCCGAGGGCCATTTCTGCGCTATGTCAGCAGAGGGGCGAATCTCCTACATAACCGTGGGAAAGCTGGATAATGCGACCGGCGCATATCGAGGAGATCTCACCGTCTGGGAAAACTCGGAAGATTAGCCCTGCATCAAGTTCAGACTACAACTCACCGTGGACACCTTGGGGCGTGAATTGGTCCGGCGGGGTGTTCTGCGTTCACGGTCGGATTTTCTGATGCACCGTCAGGTAGCTTCCCGGAGTAAAGCATGCATGGAGGCGGGGATGTGGGTCGGCTCCAGAGACTATCTGGGTTGAAGTTTGATGCAGTGGGTGTGACGGTTTCACCGAGCCAACATGCTGTATCAGTTGCGATGCACAGCCCCGCCCTCTCCCGTCCCTGCTGCTGGCCTCGGGCGCGCGAAGCGTGCCCGGTTGCCCGTACGCAGTGGGGGCGTTGCGGCCGGAGCGTAGCGCAGGCCGCATTTCCGGCAGGGCGAAGCCTGGCTGGGGCCGCCTGGTGGCCTGCTCCTGGAGCACAGCGGAGGGAGCGTCAACCTGCTTGCGCAGCAAGCAGGTTGCTCGG